>JAUQOW010000044.1 GCA_030550675.1 Chloroflexota bacterium | reverse complement strand
ACTCGGGCTGCTGTTCGTGCAACTGGCGCAGACGGCGCTGGCGGCGCTGATGCCGCTGATCGGGTACGATCTGGCGCGGCGCCTGTTCGGCAGCCCGCGCGCCGGGCTGCTGTTCGCCGGGTTTCTGGCGCTCTGGCATCCGCTGGTCGAGCAGACGACCGTGCTGTTCAGTGAGCACCTCTACCTGTTCCTGTTTCTGCTCCATCTCTGGCTGCTGGTGCGCTACGACCAGGGAGGGCGGCTGCGCGACCTGGCGCTGGCGGGGGTGGCGCTCGGCGCGGCGGCGCTGACGCGCTCACCGGCACTGTACGCAAGCGTGTTCGTGGTAGGGTGGCTGGTCGTGCGCGCGCTGACGACGGCGCGATCCGGCGCTGCGTCGCACTGGGAAGCGGCAAAGACGGCAATCACACCGGCGATTGTCGTCTTTACCGCATGCCTGGCAATCGTCGCGCCCTGGACGACGCGCAACTACCTGACGTATGGTCACCTGATCCCGGTGGACACGCTGGGTCAGATCAATCTGTGGCTCGACCTCGACGATGTGGCGCGGCGGAATGAAAACATCGAAACACTGCGGCGCATGCCGCAGTCAGAGCGCCACATCTACGCCCTGGCACGTGCGCGTGAAATCCTTGCTGCCGATCCGCTGCGCCCATTCGGAGCGATGTGGGACACCTTCCGCCATATCTGGAAAGCGCAATTCATCGAGGATTACTTCGTCAAGCAGAGTTTCTTCACCCGGTCCCTGCGCGAAACGGCGCCGCTGGGGCTGGCGGGCGATCTGATCTGGCTGGCGTTCACAACGGCGGGACTCGCCGGGCTTGCGGGGCGCGCGCGCGAAGGGATGCATTTCCGCCTGTTGTTCCTGGCGTGGATCGGCTACTCGCTGCTGACGGTGCTCATCTTCCATGTCGAACCGCGCTACCTGTTGCCGCTGTGGGTGATGATTGCGCTGTATGGCGCGGGGATGGCGGCGGTGCGCTGGAACGGCGTGCGCGCGACGCCGCGCCTGGCGCTTCAGGCGGCGGTGGTGGCGACATTCTTCGGGTTGCTGCTCACCTACCGCGACTACCCGGCGATCATCAGCAGCGGCGTCGCGCGCGAACGCGCCATGATCGCTGGTCTGTCGGCGTACCAGGCAGGCGACTATCCCGCCGCAGAACAGGCATTTCGCGCCGCGCTCGAAGTGCAGCCGCGCTTCGTCGACGCGCAGGTGCATCTGGCGCTGGCGCTGGCGGCGCAGCAGCGCCACGACGAGGCGCTGGCGCTGATCCAGCGCAACAGTTCGCGCCATGCCGAACTGGTGTTTGGCGCGCTGCTGCGCGACACCGGCAACACGGCGCAGGCGGCGGCGCTGCTGACCTACATCGAAACCATTGCGGGCGAAGACATTCAACGCTGGGCGCTGGCGTGGCTGCACCCGCCGCCGGTAGACATCCTGCCAGTGGGGAATGGTCTCGACATGGGCTACCTCGCCGGATTTTCACCCGCCGAGCAGGGCGCGACCGGCGGCTTTCGCTGGCTCGAAGGGCAGGGAGTGATCGTGCTGCCGCTGGCGGAACCGCTGCGCGACGATGCCGTCATTGTCCTGTCGATGACCGGCGGCGAAGCCGAAGCGACCACGCCGCTGACCGTGCGCATCGGAAACGGACCGGAGTGGACAATGAACGTGGCGCGCGGGCAATGGCGCCGCTACCGCCTGCTGGCGCCGGCGGGGAGTGTGGCGGAACGGCGGCTCGTCATCGACCTGCGCGCGCCGACGTTCGTGCCCGCGCTGCGCGACACCGCGAGCGACGACGCGCGCGCCCTGAGCCTGCGCCTGGCGCGGGTGCAGGTGCGGCGGTAGGGAGTGGGGGAGGCAAAGACAGTCATTTGTGATAGCACGCATTCCGTGATATCATGAATATATGATACAATCTTTCAAGGACGCAGCGACGAGAGATATCTTCAACGGCGTTGACTCAAAATCTGCGCGAAAGGCGTGCCCCCCGCGCTTATGGAAGATTGCGGCACGGAAACTGGATCAACTTGACTCTGCGGAAGCGTTGAATGACCTGCGAATTCCACCGGGTAATCGCCTTGAGACTCTGAAAGGTGATCGACAGGGACAATATAGCATTCGTATCAATGAACAATATCGGATATGCTTCATCTGGACCGAAGCGGGTCCAGAGCAAGTGGAAATCGTTGATTATCACTGAACGGATGAGGTAACGCAACATGGTACGAGTGCCGACCAACCGGGAACCAACCCATCCAGGAGAGATTCTGCGGGACGAATTCTTGTTGCCGATGGGCATCACGCAACGCGAGCTGGCCGCCAGCATTCACGTTCCCTATCAGCGCATCAACGAACTGATCAACGGCAAACGGGGCGTCACGCCGGGTACGGCGCTGCGGCTGGCGAAGTATTTTGGCACAACGCCCGGATTCTGGATGAATTTGCAGTTGCGTTGGGATCTGTATCAGGTGCAGCAGAAGGAAGCCAGCGAATTGGAGAAGATCGAACCGCGCTCGGTTTCCGTGTGAGTTGCCAGGAAGAACGTGGAACAATATCGATGCAAAATAATCCTGAAGCGTCGCCGCCGGTCGAAGTGGCATTCACTCCCGAATTCAAACGCAATCTTCGCCAACATCTGATGGAGATGTCACCATTGGTCTTAACGTGCTATACTACCTGTTACGAAGGATATGAACGTTCAGGAAGGCAGGCGATGCAGCGCGTGAATGTGGAAGAAGCAACCAGGCGCCTACCCGACTTGATTGATGCTGCGCTGCGAGGCGAAGTCATCCTGATTGCCGCCAACGATCATCAGACCGTTCGTCTCACCCCGGTCAGGCATACCAGGAAGCCACGTCGCCCCGGAAGCGCCAAAGGCGTGATCCATATGGCGGATGACTTCGACGCGCCGCTCGAAGATTTCCAGGACTATATGGCGTGAATGTTCTGCTGGACACTCACAGCTTCATCTGGTTTATCGAGGACCATCCATCCCTCACTCCTCGTGCCCGCAAGCTTATCGAGGACGTGGCCAATGATGTGTTTCTCAGCATCGCCAGCATCTGGGAGATGGCGATCAAAGTCAGTCTGGGGAAGCTCACCTTGAGCCAGCCGTCTGATCTGTTCATCCCCAATCAATTGCTGCTAAACAATATGACCGTGCTCGACATCGCGCTCAGCCATACGCTGCGAGTTGCGACGCTGCCATTTCATCATCGTGACCCGTTTGATCGCTTGCTGGTCGCGCAAAGTCTGATCAAAGGAATGCCCCTCATCAGCAACGATAGCATCTTTGACGTCTATGGAGTGAACCGGGTCTGGTGAAGCCGGTTGCGCAGCTAACTACTGACGCCAACGGTTGAAGCGCTCTTTCGACGGGCGACTGGCGCTGAACTCGATCCTGTCGAGTGGGAACAGATTGCAGAACGCCTGATCGATACGTTTGCGGCAGCGCTGCCATTAGAAGATGCTCGCCTGGTTGCAATCATGCGCGTTCACGCTCTAACACACATTCTCACGTTCAATACCGATGATTTCGCCCGTTACTCACGTATTGGCATCATAGCGATTTCTCCAATCAACATATAAGTCAGACTGCCACAGAAGAGACGAAAGTCCAGGAAGGCACGCAATGCAGCGCGTAAATGTGGAAGAAGCATCCAGGCGTCTGCCCGACTTGATCGATGCTGTGCTACAAGGGGAAATCATCCCGATTTTCGCTAACGACCATCAGACCTTTGCCTCACTGCAACCCAGGCATCCCAGGAAGTCGCACCGTCCCGGAAACGCCAATGGATAAACCAGGATACTTTGCATGAACGCGCACCGGGACGTCCGCATGGGTGGGATGTCCTGATCGTGATACCAGCGTCTACAGGGAACATCTATACAACGATTGACACATAAACTGATCCTGTGATATGTTATCGACAGGGTAGGATGGCCCTACCATTCCACATTTGTGAATGTTCCAGCCAAGATCGACCTGTGCATGATCGTCACAATGCTGCTCCCCGACAGGTGCATTAGGCATCAGTAGCAGGCTTTCGTTGGATCGTACGCCAATAAGCATGCACGAAGGAGAGTTATTATGTTCTCATTGATGTCAGGCTTTTATCGTGTTATGCGTATCATTTTCGTCGCTTTGCTCAGTGCAGTTTTACTTGCGTCATGTGCTGGTTTTGCAGATGTCGCCTATGATGTAACAATATATTCCGATGATTCCTATAAATCTACTATTCTTCTCGGCATCCCTAGAGAAAATATAACCCTATTAGGAGGAACCAGTGAAATAGAGAAAAGACTGAAGGAATTCGTTGAAGACGCCAAGAATCGAGGATTTACTGAGGTAACCTGGAAACGCAATGAGCGCAGCGATGTCATAGAGTATGAGATAAGGTACACCGCTCCGATTACAAACACGGAATTCGGAATTTACTGGAAGAAAGCGCCTCACAAGGGAAGCAATGCGTACGAGTTCGAGTTCTATCAGGATCCCACTGGTTTCCGAAACTTTACTCTGACACTTCACGCTGGTGAGATAATCGAGAGTAATGGTATACAGATCAATAACCGTACTATTGTTTGGGAGAATCCACAACGATCGCCTTATGCCGTAGTTACGCCGAGAAGTTTCATCAACTGGATTCCTTTGATTGGCGCCGGGGTGTTATCCGTCGTCACAATCGGTACGGCGCTAGGTCTGACCATTACGGGACGACTGAAGAAGTGGAGTGAAGCAGGCCTTTCTGTCGGCAAATGGAAAGCTCAATCGCTTAAGACGGGATCCGATAAACATCGGGTTGAGAATGTCAGGCGTCAACTGGTCTCCGAATTAGGCGCAAAGGCATGGGAATTGCGCATCGTCCATCCTGATTACGCAGAACTGTATGGTGAACTGGAGGCGTTAGAGAAGAGACGCATCGCTTTCCAGGAGCACCTGAGGAATTGTGAGCGGAACCTGCAAAATGTACGACAAACACGAGCTCAGACAGACGCCGAGTATGCAGCGCGTATCAATCGGCTTCAAGAAGAGCGGGCTAACGCAAGTGCGCGATTGACAAAGACTCGCGCCGATAAGTCGGCGTTAGAGAAGCGAGTGAGCAAGTTGCAAGTCGACCAGCAGAAAACTCAGACAGAGATACGAACACTGCAAGACAAGTTGGCGCAACAGTCGTCCTCGACATCAGAACAGGGAACCCAGGTTGCCTCTCTATCAAACGCGATTGCGGCACTGGAACGATCGTTGGTACAGATCACCCATGATTTACCGCGACTCCAGTCCGAGATTTCGCAATTGAGCGCTGAAGAGACATCGCTCGCAAGCGATGTTGAGCGTCTCGAAAAACAGATTCTCAGTCTCCAGTCCGAGCATCGCGAGGCGCTAACTCCTCTTGACCGCCAGATAGCAGCGCTTCAGGAAGAGATTCGCACATACAATAAGCAAATAGTAGAACTGACGGAGCGCATGACGCCGCTCATCAGCAATTTAGGACCGATGGTTGATCGGGTGCGTCCTGATTCTCCAGCGCTCGAACCCCTGTATGCGCAAATTGATCGGGTAGGTAATGAACTCAGCGGTCTTGAGCGGCAACATGAGGTGCTACTGGCGCGTCTTGCCGCTACTGATGCTGCTGCCGCTAGAAACTTCTATATTGCTCTTGGCGGCTTTTCGTTCGCTTTGATCACCATTGCTGTTTTAGTGGCGGCGGCATTTGCCTGAGCGATTGCCTCCTCGTCAATCAGAAGCGTGTGAGACATATGACCGCGCCCGACATTGCGCTCAGCCATACGCTGCGAGTTGCGACGCTGCCATTGTCATGACCCGTCTCGATCACGCGCTATCGCGCAAAGTCTGGACGACGGAATCGGGGAAAAGCCTCGCTCAAGGTAATAGCGACTGCCGCTGGACGCCCCAACATCCATTGCATGACTACATGAGCCTCTGATGTTTCCCGATTTTCAATCAATGCGCATCCCAACTCAGGGCGCCGAGATCCACCTGCTGCGCGGCGGGTCCGGTCCGCCGCTGCTGCTGCTCCACGGCTACCCGCAGACCCATCTGATGTGGCGGAAAGTTGCGCCACGGCTGGCTGCCGGGTTCACCGTCATTGCTGCAGACCTGCGCGGCTACGGCGACAGCAGCAAGCCCCCTAGCGGCGCCGATCACGCGGCGTACAGCAAACGCGCCATGGCGCAGGATATGGTCGAGGTGATGAACACACTCGGCTTCTCCCGCTTTATGGTCGCCGGTCACGATCGCGGCGCGCGCGTCGTCCATCGCCTTTGCCGCGATCATCCCGCCGCCGTGATCCGCGCCGCAGTGCTCGACATCGCTCCCACGCTCTACATGTACACGACTGCTGACCGCGCCTTCGCTGAAGCCTACTACCACTGGTTCTTCCTCATTCAGCCCTACGATCTGCCGGAACGACTGATCGGCGCCGACCCGGAGTATTACCTGCGCAAAAAACTTGCCCACTGGGGACGAACTCCGTCCGCTTTTGAGCCGGAAGTATTCGCCGAATACGTGCGCTGCTTCAGCGACACGGCAACGATCCACGCGACCTGCGAAGATTACCGGGCGGCGGCGAGCATCGACCTGCGCCACGACGAAGCCGATCTGCACGTACCGGTCGTCTGTCCCTTGCTCGTACTCTGGGGCGCGGAGGGGTTCGTCGGGCGGCGCTACGATCTGCTGGCGGTCTGGCGTCAGCACGCGGTCGATGTGCGCGGGCATGCCGTTCCCGGCGGGCACTTTCTCCCCGAAGAAGCGCCGGAGGAGACGTATGCGGCGCTGCGGGCATTTTTCGCGGAGGCGTAGCCTGCTGCTGCGTGTCATGGAACGATTGACGCAGAGGCGCAAAGCATTTGCGGGAGACAGCGGTGCGCGCGGCGCTGGCTTCGACAGGCTCAGTCAGCGCCACTGCGAGTAGAGCAACACTCAGGGGCACGCTGAGGGCGTGGAGCGCTGCTCCCGACGGCGACGCGCTAGCGCCCGCCGCCGAGCGCATCCGGTGTCGCACCCTGCCCGGCGACCTCGATTTCGCTGAGGGCGGCGGGCGCTGGGGCGCCGCGCTGCGTGCCGCGCACGGCGGTGACGGTAAACTCAACACGGTCGGCGGCGATGGGTTGCGGCAGGCGAACGATTGTGCCGCCGCGCGAGAGCGGCGCGACCGCCTCGACGCTTCTGGCGGCGCCAGCGATTTCCTGCCCGCGCAGGTAGAAGCGCAATTCGCCGCTTACCTCATAATCGGCGCTGCGTCCTTCCTGCCCCGGTTCCGCGCCGACCAGCCGCACTTCGAGGATCGCCATCGGCAGTTGCCATTCCAGCCGGATCCACTGCCCTGCGCCGCCGTTCGCCGTCCACGGCGGCGTGCGATCAACGAACGTTCCGTTGGGCGCAGTCACAAACCCGCGCCGGTCGTTGATCCGCGTCGGCGCACTGTTCTCGACCGAGGAGGAGGCGGCGATGGCAGCCGCCGGGGCGATGTTTGTCCAACCGCGCGCAGCGAGCGATGGATTGGTGATCGACCCGCTTGCATGCCCCATATGACAGCCAATACAGAACATTCGCTGTCCGGGAAGACTGGCGGAGTTCCCCTGCGCGATACTGAGCGTATGGCGGTTGCCGCCGCGCACGATGCGCCCATTCTTATCGCGCAGCACAATGAACGTGGGCACATCGGCAGGCGCAGAGGCGATGAATGACCCGTCCGGGTTCACTGGCACGGTCAGCCATTTGACCGCGCGCGCCTGATCGTCCGGGTTAGGGGCGCGCGATGTGGCGCCGCCAAACTGATTGGCATCGATGTAGATGTCGGCGAACGCCACGCTCCCTGGCGGCGGCGAGTTGTTGATGAACGGAAACTCCAGCGGCGGATTGGCATAGACATTGGCATTCTGCACGGGAACCAGTTCGACGCTCTGGATGCTCCGGCGACTCCAGGTGTACGCCGGATTGCCGAAAGTGTCGAGCAGACCGAACGGAACGTTGCTCTCCAGCGGATCGTCGCTGACCGGCGGCGGCGCGCCGCGCGGCAGCCGCCACATGCCCGGTCCGTCGCCGACCGGACGAACGACGATCGGTCTGGCTTCTACTGCATCATAATCGGTTGACAATCCTTCGAGCGGCACGATCTCATTCTTCGAGCCATCAGGATAGATTGTGCGCAATTCGTAGCGCAGCGATGATGACTGCAACCGCAGCGTGATCGTGCGTCCGTTGCGCGTGTCTGTATACGTGCTGGTACGCGCTGGCACTGGCGTGGCTGACGTTTGCGAGAAGATAATCCGTCCATCGGGCAACCCGGCGGGCGCCAGCGCATACGGCGGACGAAAAGCGGTTCCGTCGTCCCAGCGATACCCAGCGATCGACTCGGTGGTATTCAGCGCCATGTTTTCGATGCCGGGGCGCGCCACGCGAATGCCGGTGTAGAGCGTCGAATGCGCCATCGTCTGGTCGCGCTGCGTGGTGTACGCCACCAGCAGTTCGCCGCCGGAGATCACGACGGCAGGCTGCACTGCGTTGTATGTATCGAGACCGCTATCATTCGTGAGCGCCGAGGCGTAGCGCGGCGTCCAGGCGAAGCGTCGCATGCCGCTGCCATCGGCTTCAATCGCCATCAGATGCCACGTGTTCGGCGCATCGCGGATGGGAAACCCGTCCGCCAGCCGTCCGCGCGCCGGATTGAAAGTGGCGTTGGTGTTGGAATAGACCAGCGTCCCGTCCGGCAGGCGATAGCCGGTGACCGGCTGCTCGACGATAATGGTGCGGGTTGTGCTTCCCTGCGGCGCTGCGGTTGGCGTGGCAGTCGGGCGAATGCGCGGCGTTGGCGTTGGCGGCGCGGGTGTTTTAGTCACGCGAAGTATGCCGCCGGTTGCAGGGTCGATCCGCTCCACGAACGAAATGGTTGGCACTGGCGTCGGCGTTGGCGGTGCGGTTGGTTGCGGCGTCGCCGGAGCGGGCTGCGCGGTTTCGACCACCTGAATGCGCCGTTCGACCATGACCGGTCGTCCGCTTTGATCGCGGGCGATCTCTGTGCCAGCGCGGTTATCGATCCGGTTGTAAATGCCGCGCTCGCTTGGTTGATTAAAATTGACCCACCAGCGGCTGAACAGAATGCTGCCATTCGGAAGCGGCGCCGGATGCAGCGCAGCGGAGCGTTCGGTAGTCAGGCGGCGCATGTTGCCGCCATCGCCATCGATGAGGTACAGGTTGAACGCTCGCCGACCATCGTAAGGCGAACGCGCCGGATAGCGCGACGAACTGAAGACAATCCGTCCATCCGCCAGATACGCCGGAAAGAGATCGTCGTAGAACGCATACGCTTCGGCGTTTCCCGGACCGTCGGGGATCGTGATGTCGCGGTCGGAATGAGTAAGCTGGCGTAATCCGCGCCCATCGACGCCAATCTCAAACAACCGCCATGAGTAATACGGGCGACCGTTCGGCTGATTGCGAAACGTTTCCGGTCCAAACGTTCCGGCGAACACAATGCGCTGCGCATCAAACGAGACATCGGGCGACTGCACATCGCGCAGCCCCAGCGGGTTCAGCGGATCGCCCGCCGGACGCGCCGTGTCGATCAGGACGCGCAGTTGTCCCGCCTGATCGCGGATCAGGAGTTTTGAGCCGGGCGCGAATTTCGTCATGCCAGTGATCAGGTGCCCCGCAGGACCGACATCGCGCGGAAAGAGGTAATCGCCGGTCGCCAGGCGACTGCGCGCTACAAAGACCAGCGGCGGGAGGGAAGGCTGCGCCTGCGCCAGCGGCGCGACCGGCGCAGGCATAACCATCAGCAGCAGGCACAGAATGCTCAAAAGAGACATTCTGTGCACAGGTTGCAGTTGATGGCGCATCAGCATAGACGTGAGTATACGACGAAAACAGCAGCGTCGTCTATACCGACGATCATTGCGCTCATCATGTTCCCGGCGGTCGCCGCCAGGGAGCGCGCCAGAAAAGCGCCACACCGATGCCAATCACTGCTGCTGCAAGCGCCGCCAGCAGCAATGGCAAATTGTTCGATGAAGCGCCCGACGCCGGTGTTGGGGAAGACTCGACAGGCTGCGATGTTGGCGGGACCGTCGGTTCAGCAACCGGCGTCGTCGTCGCAACAGGCGTCGGCGAGGGACCAGTCACAATAGCGCGCCCATTACCCAGCGTCACGTGCTGTAGAGGATCGACGATCGCCAGCGTGCTGACGAGGCGCGCGCGCTGGCGCGGATCGACCAGCATCATCGTTGCCTGCCCGATACTGGCATCATCGCTGCCAAGCACAGCAAGCGCCACCCGTTCAGGATTCCACGACGCCGTGGCGATCTGCAAATACGCGACACTGGCATCAGGCGGCACGCGATACACGACAGGCGTATCGAGAGAACGCGGTACATTGCTGCCAGGATCGAACGGCGCCGGCAGAACGTCGCGCAGGTCAGCCAGGATGGGCAACTCATCAGGGCGCCCGACGATAAGCAAATCACGCGCTGTGCGCACATCCGCCGGGACGTTATCTGCGAAGGCGACAACAGGCTGAAGGATGGCATCGCGCGTCTGCCGTCCCATGTGGAACGCCAGGACAGCCGCCGCATTCCAGGCAGGCGGCGCATTCTTTGGCACGACGAAGGCTGTGGCGGCAAGCGTCGGATTAAGCGTGAAGGGTAAAGGATAACTGCTGAGGTTGAACGTCCGGCGCGGTTCAGCGCTTGCCGGTTTCATAGGCAGATGAAGCGCCGACTCGGGCCAGATCGTCGCCCACAGATCGACATTGCGCGTATCGGTGCAGAGCGACAGCGGTGCAAGATTGGTCTGGATCGTCAGCACATTGGCGCCAGAACGGGCTGCGGAGGTCGGGAGCGTAATGCGACTCGTCGTGACGCGCGTGGTCTCGCTGCTGAAGCGCACACTGCCGACAGGCACGCCATTCAAGGCGATAGAAATGCTCGACTGACCAAAATCAACGGTTGCGGCGTGATTGAACACCAGATCAAAGTAAGCGCCGTCATCAAGCTGTTGGCCTGCGGGGAGATTGAACCGGAGATCGAAGGTTCCGACGCGATCCCGAATCACCCGCGGTTCCAGCCCGAGATCACTCAGACGCTGATCAATCGCCAGCGGCGCGTCCGCTGGCGCCGGGGGCAGATCACGCACAACTGCCACATTTGGACGATCATTGACTCGTACTGGCGCCGCGCTCAACGCCTGTGCAGCCTTTAGAACTCCTGCTTCTGATCCCCCGCTTACCACCAGAACCACCCGCTCCGAGTTCCACGGTGAAACGATCATCTGCAAAACGCCATCGTCGGGAGTCGCGCCGGGCGTATTGAATCCTTTGTCATTCAGAGCGGCGGGCAACGCCAGATCACGCACGATTGGCGCCAGCCCGGCATGGCCGCCAACCAGAATGAGATGCCGTTCTGTGCGCGCTTGTGAAGTCAGACGCTGAATCGTGGTCAGATCGATCTGTAAACGTCCTTCGGTCAATCGTCCAAAACTCGCAGCAGTTGTCAGAGCCGCCTGGAGATCGGCTATCGCTGGCGCATCAGGCACCACAATCGTCGCCTGGTCTGGCTCAAACGACCCTTGAAAAAGAGGACGCGGGAGGTTGCGCAAGTCTGTATCAAGCGGTATGCGCGTATGCGGCAAAACGAGGCGCGACGTCGCGCGGATCACGACTGCGGTTCGTTCACCTGGCGCGACGTCACAGCCTGAGGGGTTATCCAGCGCAATTTCTAATTCATGCCGTTTATCGCCGCGCACTGGCGTCAATGCCTGATCGGGGATGTTAAACGTCACGCGCCGTTCACCGGGCTGGGTCAACTCAACGGTACCAATCAACACGCGGTTGAAGCGCACTTCCAGGAAGCCGCCTAAGCGCTGCTGCGCAGCGCCGAGGGGAAAAAAAACAGTCAGATCCAGTTGCGCCTGCGCCCCCGGCTCAAGCTTCCAGTATGCGGGCGTGCTGAACAGATAGCGCGTTCCATCAAACACGCCGCTCAGCGTTTGATCAGTCGCACCCAGACGGGTAAGCGGGATAATATTGGGGTCTTCCGTCAATGATGGTTGCGGCTCGGGATTTTGAGCGTGCGCAGGAAATGAGAACAAAGTCAGCGCCATTGTGATTGTCGCACACCACCATAGTCGGAAGAACAGCATCGTCAGATGCATACAAAACTCCTCTTGAAGACGCAGCGTCATTCATCTTTTTTGATATGCTGCTCGATCACTGTCATCATAGCATAGCGTGCGTGAGCTCTGCCATATATGGATCGATAGCTCTCGCCGGAGTCCGCAGACCCGATGCAAAAGTCACGCCAGCCGACAATGCTGAAACATCATGAAATAGAACGATCCGTCAACTGCGATCCGCACACAGAAGATCGATCTCAACCCGGACAAACACGCTTGTACCTGTGAAGCGGTCGGCGTTGGCTTCGACAGGCTCAGCCAACGCCGATCACGAGATTGTCCAACGTCTGGTTGATCTTCCTATAAGCCGTCAGACGAGCGGCGAACGCAGATGGTGCGCTATTATCTCATAGAGCAATCAAGGAGATGGTGCACAATACTGCGAGTGTTGACCCATTTTGCAACCGCACTGGCCTTGTCAGGCTCAGCCTGGACCGGTTGCGCCCGGCGAAACTAACGCCAGCCGCCTCGCATTCCTGTTGATCGCTCTATCAGGCGGACAACGCAGCGTTGATCGCCGTCTCAAAACCGAATTCAGGACCGAGCCAGACAGCGCGCTTGACGGAAAGGGCAGCCGTGCATGGTATAATGACAGCGGCTTAGCACGGCGACTGGCAACCTGACTACCGACAGGCCCTGTATGCTTGACATCGGATTGTTGCGGGAGCGCTTTCAACAGCGTTATGGCATTCATCCCAGTGCGATTGTTCGCGCGCCAGGGCGCGTCAATCTGATTGGCGAGCATACTGACTACAACGATGGGTTCGTCTTTCCGGTCGCCATTGATCGCGCCACATACATCGCAGCGCGTTCGCGCAGCGACCAGATAGTACGGGTTGTCTCTTCCGATCTTAACGAAGAGGATGCGTTTTCGATCGATCACATCGAACGCAGCAAGCGACCCTGGCACAATTATGTTCGCGGCGTTGTGATGGCGCTGCGGGCTGCGGGGCATCCGCTTACCGGCGCCGATCTCCTGATCGCCAGCGACGTTCCGCGCGGCGCCGGGCTTTCATCGTCGGCAGCGCTTGAAGTCGCGGTCGGGTACGCTTTCCAGACGCTCAATCATCTCAATATTCTCGGCGAAGAGCTGGCATTGCTGGCGCAGGGCGCGGAGAATACCTTTGTCGGCGTGCAGTGCGGCATCATGGATCAGTTGATCGCCGTATTCGGTCGCGCCGACCATGCCTTGCTGATCGACTGCCGGGATCTGTCGTATCGTCCAGTTCCGCTGCCGTCATCGGTTGCTGTCGTGGTTTGCGACAGCCACATTCCGCGCACGCTGGCGGCGTCGGCGTACAACCAGCGGCGCCAGGAGTGCAATGCGGCGGTTCAGTTGCTCCAGCAATGGCATCCTGGCATTCGCGCGCTGCGCGATGTCAGCGAGGATCAGTTCGCAGCGCACAGCGATGCGTTGCCTGAGCCGGTTCGTTCCCGCGCCCGGCACGTGGTGAGCGAGAATCGCCGCACGCTCCAGGGCGCAGCGGCGCTCGAACGCGGTGATGTGGCGGCATTCGGGCGACTAATGAATGAGTCGCATGCCAGCCTGCGTGACGACTATCAGGTGAGCCTGCCGGACATCGATCTTCTGGCATCTACGGCGCAACGCCTGGCAGGATGCTACGGATCACGACTGACCGGCGCCGGGTTTGGGGGATGCACAGTAAGCCTGGTCGAGCGCAGCGAAGTGGAAACGTTCAGCCGCGACCTGGTGCAGGCATACCGGCATGCGACCGGTCGGACAGCGACTATCTACGTATGTCGCGCCAGCGATGGCGTTGGGCGCGCAGTGGACAATGCAGGTCCACAGGGATAACTATGTGCGTAGCGTGTCACATTTCTGCAGGATGAACGTCTCGATCCTTGCTGAAGCCGACAGTTACGCCTGATGGAGCTGAACTGTGAGTGCTGACATGCATATGTCCACCATTCTGCTGGTAGAGGACGATCCGATTCTTTCGGAAACGTTGCGTTACAACCTGGAGCGTGAAGGATATGCGGTGATTAACGCCGCTGATGGAGTCGTAGGTCTCGAACGGGCGCGGCGCGATCAACCCGATATGGTCATTCTTGATGTCATGCTGCCGCGCCTGGATGGTTTCTCAGTGTGCCGCATTCTGCGCCAGGAAAGCGAAGTTCCCATTCTGATTTTGACGGCGCGGCAAGACGAGATCGACCGGATTGCGGGTCTGGAGCTCGGCGCCGATGATTATGTCGCCAAACCGTTCAGTCTGGGCGAACTGCTGGCGCGGGTGCGGGCGATCATGCGCCGGTCTGAGCGCCGGATCAGCGTGATGCGCGAGATTCTCGACGCTGGCTCGATTCGGGTCGATACCGGGTCGCGACGCGCCTGGCGCGGTGACGTGGAATTGAACCTGTCCCAGAAAGAGTTCGATCTGCTGGCGTGCCTCATGCGTAACCGCGGCATGGCGCTGTCACGTGATATGTTGCTCGAGCGCGTATGGGGATACGATTTTCTCGGCGACAGCCGGACGGTAGATGTACACATTCGCTGGTTGCGCGAAAAAGTCGAACCCGACCCAAGCAAGCCGATTTACATTCATACGGTGCGCGGCATTGGCTATCGCTTCGAGGCGCCGAACTGAGTCTCCGGCGCCGGCAGCATAAGCGCTGTGATGGAATGGATCATTGCCACGCTCCTGCTGGCGCTTGTCCTGTCCTTCGC
Organism: Chloroflexota bacterium; assembly: GCA_030550675.1. Classification (GTDB taxonomy): domain Bacteria; phylum Chloroflexota; class Chloroflexia; order Chloroflexales; family Roseiflexaceae; genus Roseiflexus. The sequence continues at coordinate 10,973 of JAUQOW010000044.1, read as the reverse complement.
GTGGAGGTGGCGTCAGCGATCTCGCGCTCAGCAATTGCCAGCGCCGTCCGACTCCTCGATTGATCCATCTTCTTCCCTCTTCCACGCCGCTGCTGCCGCATTTGAAGATGGATTAGTGCTGGTCGACGCTGATCGTCGGGTGCGGTATCTCAATGCGCAGGCGGAAGAATTGCTCAATCTCAGCCGAACGGTCAGCGTCGGGCAGGGGCTAATTGCGCTGGCGCGCGATTATCAGGTGGACGCAATGGTTGAAGAGGCGATCGCGTCCGCCGAACCGCGCGAGAGCATCTTTCAGCCGCTGGGGCGGCAGCGAATGCTGCGCTTGCGGGTTGTGCCGCTCGACCACGGCGCGAATGGGGCGCTGCTGCTGGTGCGCGACGTAACCCAATTGAGTCAGCTGGAACGGTCACGGCGCGATCTGGTCGCCAACGTTTCGCATGAACTGCGCACCCCGCTGGCATCGATAAAGTTACTGGTCGAGACGCTACAATCCGATCCGCCAGCGCCGATAGCGCAACGCATGTTGAGCCAGATTGCCCAGGAAGTGGATGCCATCACCCAACTCGTCGAAGAGTTGCACGAACTCTCGCAGATCGAGTCGGGACGGGTGGCGCTGCAACTGACGCCAACGCCGCTGATGCCGCTGGTGGCGCATACGATCGAACGCATTCGTCCGCAGATGGACCGCAAAAGCATTCAGGTCACCGCCTGTGTGCCCGATGATCTGCCGCATGCCCTGATCGATGGCGCCCGCATCGGTCAGGTGTTGCTCAATCTGCTCCACAACGCCTCGAAATTCACGCCCGAAGGGGGCCAGGTGACGATAGAAGCCTCAGTGATCACAGTCGGAGACGGATCGCCAGCGCCGCCTGGCATGCCGCCATCGCACCTTCCAGGGCAGTGGTTGCTGGTGTCGGTCACTGATAACGGCATTGGCATTCCGGCAAATGACCTCTCGCGGATCTTCGAGCGATTCTATAAAGTTGATCGCGCGCGAACGCGCAATGCGGGCGGCACTGGATTGGGCCTGGCTATCGCCAAGCATCTGGTTGAGGGGCACGGCGGGCGCATCTGGGCGACCAGCGTCGAGGGAGAAGGGAGCACCTTCTATCTGACGTTGCCTGTCGCGTGAACCTCGTTCTCATGACAGACGCCGACAGCAGCGCGTTCGCTCGGTTTTTCAGAACATTCGGCGATTTTGCACGCCCGGATCAGTTGCTGCATAGACCAACCGCTATGTTGTTTCTCGCGCCGCACGAACAGCCTGCTGCGCTTTTACGCGCTGTTTTTGAAGCCACATCCGAAGCCGCGCTGGTGACTGATATTGCAGGAAACATTCTGCTGCTCAACAAACAGTTTGAGGAATTATGGCGACTGGCGCCGGGATGGCTGGAGACCATCACCACCCATGATCGGGTGCAGCAACTGGCGCAACTGGTCTGTGATCCCGACCAGTTTCTCAGTCGCATTGAGGAGACCTACGATCAGCCTGAACGCGAAGTCGTTGACTGGTTGACGCTGCGCGATGGACGCATTATCGAGCGCTATACGTGCGGGCTGCGTCTCGATGAACGGATCATCGGTCGGATATGGCTGTTTCGTGACATCACCTCGCGTGAGCGTGCACAGCGCGAGCTCAAGGTGATGAAGAGCGTTCTGGAGGCGCTCAATCGGATTGTCGAGCCGCAACGCCAGTTGCAGGCAGGCGTGCAGGCGCTGGTGCAGGAATTGGGGGCGCGCGCGGGTTGGCTCTGGGGTTTGAAGGGCGGTAATGTTGCGCGTCTGCTGGCGCACTACGGCGTGCGTGAGTTGCGCATCGATCTCACGCCGAGCGCGCCCGGCGATCCATGCGAATGTTTACGACGCCTGCTGGAACACGATTTTCCCAGCGCAGCGCACCCCGTCGTCTGTCCGCGTCTGGCTCATCTTTCCACCGATCAGCAGGAACCGGAACGCCATATCAGCATCCCGATCTATAGCCGTGATCGTCCGCCCGCCATTTTGAATCTCATCCTTCCATCCATTCCGCTGTTCAATGTTACTGAGATGCGCTTGTTCGCCGCCATTGCCAACCAGTTTAGCGTGGCGATTGAGCGTGCACGGCTGTTTGAGTCGGTGCGTGAAGAACAACGCGCCGCCGAAGTGCTGCGCCAGGCGTCGGCGACGCTGAGCGCGCTGCTCGATTTTGAGCAGGTGCTTGATCACGTGCTTGATCAGATCGTTGCGCTGATGCCCTGTGATGGCGCATCGGTGATGCTGGTTGAGGGAATGCAGGCGCGGGTCGTGCGGGTCTATGGCTACAAAGGGTTGAGCGACGAAGCAGGGCATGCGATCCGCCATGTAACGTTCGACATTCTCCGCACCCCCACGCTGCGACGCCTGCTTGAAACCGGACAACCCTGGATCATCAGCGAAACGCTCGACAACCCGGAATGGGTGCGGATTGAGCAGGCGCTTCCAATTCGCTCCTGGCTGGGTGCGCCGGTGATTGTGCGTCAGCAGGCGGTCGCCTTCATTTGCGTCGATAGTTTCGCGCCATATGCATACTCTCCAGAGCATGCACGCCGCCTGGCGACCCTGGCATCGAGCGTTTCGCTTGCGCTTCAGAATGCGCAATTGTATGCTCAGACGAACGAAGCGCTGGAGCGGGAGCGGCGTCTGGGCGATCTGATGCGCGCTATCAGTAGCGCGCTCGATATCGATGTCATTCTGGCAACCGTCGCACGTCTGGCGATGGAACTGGTTAGCGCCGACGCTGTTGCGCTTGGTTTGCTTGCAAGCGATCAGCGAGCGCTGACCCACGTGCACACCTTCAGTATGCCCGAAGCGCTGATGGCGTTGCAACAAGGCATGGGACCGGTCTGGCAGGCGGTTGAGACGGGGCAGAGCGTTATCAGGCATCATGTGGCGCTGACGGATCCGCACACCGCTGGCTTCTGCATCTGCTCCGCCCTCGGAACGCCTATCGTTGCCGGCGATCAGTTGCTGGGTCTTCTGGCAGTCTATCATTTGCGCAACAACCGCCGCTTTACCGAGCGCGACAGCGCAATGCTGGATATCGTTGGTCGTCAAACCGGAATTGCCGTCGCCAATGCCCGGCTGTTCGCCGAGACACAGCGATTGGCCACCACCGATCATGTGACCGGATTGTTCAACCGCCATCACTTCTTTGCGCTGGCGCCGCGCGAACTGGAACGGGCGCGACGCTACCATCATAGCGTGGCGTTGCTGATCATAGATGTTGATTACTTCAAAGCCATCAATGACACATATGGGCACGACGCGGGCGATATGGTCTTGCGCACCATCGCGGAGCGCATGCGGTGTGAGCTTCGAGACGCCGACATTCTGGCGCGGTTTGGCGGCGAGGAGTTCATCGCTTTGTTGCCGGAAACCAATCTGGCAGGTGCGCTGCGCGTCGCCGAACGACTGCGCGCTGCGATAGAAAGCTCGCCTGCCTCGTTGCAGGCGCACACTATCCACATAACGATCAGCATCGGGTGCGCCGCGCTGGACTCCATCAGCGGGAATGACTGTCTGGAAATGTTGATCCATCGCGCGGATCGCGCGCTCTACCGCGCCAAAGCTGGAGGGCGCAATCAGGTCGCGTCGGACCCATGACGCGCGAAGTCTACGGGAAGCGTCGTCAGTAAATAAACTCCTCCAGGTGGTACAGCGCCGCCTTCACTCCGCTGCCGCAAACGCTCCTTGCCCCCGATTTGAGCCGCTCAAGTTGCTTCCGAGCGGCTGCCGCATCCAGCGGCTCGCTCTGCGCCTCGCGCAACGACTGCATGTACGGGCTGTCGGGCGACACGATGAGCGGTGACACGTACACCAGGTCGCCATCGCTCAGGTTCATCGCCGCAAGCGCATCGAGCGAACGGGCGACGTGCGCCGACGCCAGACGCGTTCCTCCCGCGCCTGCCAGCAAAATAATGCCCACATTGATGCCAGCGGCTTTGATCGTCCGTACAGCCTCGATGCACGCTGCAGGGGAACCTGGCTTGTTCAGCAGACGAAAGACCTGTTCATCACCGCTTTCGAGACCCAGGTAGACGCGCTTCACCTGCGCATCGCGCATCTCGCGGTACTCATCGCGCGTCTTCTGCTCGGCGCCGAAAATATCCAGGAAGGCATAGACGCCTTTCATCCCGCCGGGAACGCCGAGCGGAAACTCGTCGTGAACAATGGCAAGCAACTCACGCAGGCGCGGCTGCGGGATGATCAGCGCATTGGCGTCGCCAAGAAAGATGGAGCGACGCAGACTGATCCCGGCGCCGATAAAGGCTTTGACCTGCTGAACGTGATGCCGAAATTCGGCGGGCGATTTGATGCGGAACCTGCGATCCCGGTAGAGCGAGCAGAAGGTGCAGCGGTTCCAGCTGCACCCTTCGGCTGCCTGAAGCACCAGCGACAGATACTGATCCGGCGGCAGGATGCTGATCGGTTTGTAGATCGAATAAAAAGCCTCCCGCTCCGCCTCCAGGCGCGCGACGTCCCACGTCAGCGCGCGATCCAGCCAGGCGCACACCTCGACCCCGGCGGCATGCCGGGCGTATTCCCGGAAGGTCACGAGGTGAGCGCCGACGAGCGAAAGCAGTTGGCGGCGCTCGTCCGGGGTGAGCATGCGGCGCAGTTTGCCTTCCGCGACGCCGACGCGCTTCATCAGAATATCGCCGCACAGACCGCGGCGGTAGTTGATGCCGTCGAGAAACGCGCCGAGCAATCGCCCTTCCCGATCAAATGAGAACGTGGTGTGCAGATCATCCGAAACGGTCAGGAAATGGCGTTGCGCATTGAAGTACAGGGTCCGTCGCCTATCAGCGGAGATCGTCCGAGGCGCAGGTATCGTAATCACCAGGCTCTCTTTTCTAGAGCAGTTTTCATAGCGCTTGCTCGCAGTTGGCGTTGGCTTCGACAGGCTCAGCCAACGCCAACCGCCAGAAGCAAGCACCGCAAGAAATACTGCCATTCGTGGTTTGTTCAATGCACGCGGTGCATGATCACCAGCCCATCGTAAACCCGATGGCGATCGCAGCGACGGTCAGTAGGCTAAAACCCAGTTCCTGCATTCTTACCACTCCCAGCCCAGGCGCACCAGCGGTCGCTCGTGCGGCGTCCAGGGCCAGGGGATGGCGGCAAACGCAATCAGCAGACTGAGCGAAAAGAACAGCGCAGCGCGCCGGTGGCGATCCGCATCGTTGCTCCCCCGGCGCGCCAGCGCGCTGCCCATATGCGCCAGCACCAGCGCAACGAACATTTGCACGCTGTGTTCGATGACAAAAAAGCGCAGCGATGGTTCACGCATCACCGCGTCCAGGTTCGTCCACGCCAGTTGCGCGATTGATTCTGGCAGGCAGTAGAAAACCCCGCCGATCAGCAGTTGCAGCGAGAGCGCCAGCGCAAACCAGCGCCCGGCGCGCTGATCGCCAGGAGTCCACGGGCGCGCGCCAAACCAGCCGCGATAGGCGCGGTACAATGCCCAGGTCGCGGCAATCAGCGTCACCCAGCGCATCAGGTTGTGGAGTACGAGGATGGAAAGATAGAGCATCGGAAAATCAACCTTTTCCTTCTCTCAGCAGCAACAGCAGCATGATCACCGGCGTATTGGCATGACTACTGTGCGGCAGGTGCGCTGGCATACGCACCCACGTGTTCGGACGGGCGTCGATGGCATCGTTCCCCAGCGTCACCCGCGCCTCACCCTGAATGAAGTGCATGATCGCTGGCATCGATGCCGTGTGCTCCGACAGTTCCTGCCCGGCAGCAAAGCCGAACCGCACGACTTTCAACCGCTCGTCCTGGTACAGCGTGCGGCTGATCGTGCCGTCTTCTGGAATAGTCACCTGTTCCGTCAGGTCGAGAAATGTTGTGGCGTTCATATCGCCTTCGGTTTAATCGCTGTGAGTAAGATGGGCGTGTGGGAAAAAGAGTCGTCTTTCTTCTGACACAATGGACCTCCTGACATCCGTGTAAATCCGTCTCAACCCGTGCAGATCCGTGCGCCATCACCCGGCATGCTCGCGGCGCGATCAATGTGAACGATTGCAGCAGCGCATCACTGGCTCGTCTGCTGGCGACTGCATGTTTCCCAATTCAAGCGTTCCACCGTGCGGGTCACAATCTCAACGATTGCCGCGCGCGCGGGCAGTGGCAATGACTCGTCAATTTCCTGATGATCGGCGCTGCGTCGCTCAATTTCCTCATCAAGCAATCGATTGACAATCGCCTTCAGGCGACTGTTGCGCGGTATGGAGACGATGGCAGGCAGCATAACGCTCCTCCTTCACAAGAGATCTTCCGTCGCTTTGGGGCGCGACCGTTGCACGCTTCCAGGAGCGCGCGATGACGCTGATTGACGGTCAGGTGCGTGGTGTAACTTTGGACGCCGACGGCGCGCCTGGATGCGAGCGGCGGCGGTCACGCCGATCAGCCAGCAGCACAGGGAAAGAATGCCCAGCGCAAGCGCGATCTGCAGCAGTGTGATCCAATCGACTGATGTCGCGCCGGGCATGGTTCTCTCCTCACGCTTTGCGAACGGGATTCGATACAGCGCTCACAGCCAGCGCCATCCGGCGCTCGCGCCGTTGCATATATTCCGCCAGATAATAACCGCCGATCACGAAGATCGCCGCCGCTGCACGCCATTCATAACGACCCTTCAAATCTGCGATGTTAGCATATGCTAATAAAATCGATTTGTCAAGATAAAACAGAGAAAATAGACCAACACATGGTTTGCACAATTTCTATGCTATAATGCCGTCCGCTTTTACCGCTCCGCACAGCACACTGACGGACTTTGAAGACATACTCGATATCCGCCTATTCGCCTGGCGACCGGTGAAGATCAAGAAAACCGTCCAGCATTGCCAGGGTGCGGCGGGCTGAAGATCCGGCTGAACTTGCGGAATCCTATCCATGGCTTTCACGTCCTGAGCGAGGGCTTCTGAACATTAGGACAATAGTTCGGCGGCGCCAGGGAGCTGCGGGCTGAAGCCCCGGCTGAGATCGTGCAAGCCCCGAAGGGGCTTCAATGTCCTGAGCGAGGGCTTTAGCCCGCAGCCCAGAGAACGCGCGGTCCGGCGGCACAGGTCTACCAGATATATTTACATCCATAAGCCGCGGGCTACGGTTGCGAAACCCGCCGACGCGGGCTTGACCGGACGAGAACGGATACATGGCTCGAAGACCGTTAGACAGCCATTGGAGATGCCAGGAAGGAGATCGCTATGAGGTACGATGTTCCGGTTTCCCGTACCGCGCTCGTCGCGCGCGACGCCGCCGATCCGCTGGCGCGCTTCCGCGATCTCTTCCACGTACCCGACGACCTCATCTATCTGGACGGCAATTCGCTCGGTCCGCTGCCGAAGCGCACCGTTGAACGGATGCAACAGGTCATTCAGGACGAGTGGGGACGCATGCTGATCCGGGGATGGACGGCATGCGACTGGATCAACGCACCGGCGCGCATTGGCAGTAAGATCGCTCGACTGATCGGCGCGCACCCCGACGAGGTGATCTGCGCCGATTCAACGTCGGTGAACCTGTTCAAAACCCTGGCGGCGGCGCTGGCGTTGAACCCGGATCGGCGCGTGATCCTCTCGACGCCGGATAACTTTCCGACCGACCTGTACATAGCGCAGGGGTTGATCCGGCAGCTCGGCGGCGTTCACGAACTGCGGCTGGCGGATGACGAGCGGATCGAGGATCATCTGAACGAACAGGTCGCCGTGCTGCTGCTGACCCACGTCAACTACAAGACCGGGCGCATGTACGATCTGGCATATCTGACGCGCCAGGCGCACGCCTGCGGCGCGCTGACGCTGTGGGACCTAGCGCACTCGGCGGGGGCGGTTCCGGTGGACCTGAACGGCGCTGGCGTCGATTTTGCAGTCGGATGCGGCTACAAGTATCTCAACGGCGGTCCCGGCGCGCCTGCCTATCTGTTCGTTGCCCGGCGATGGCAACCGGCGTTCAGCCAGCCGCTCTCCGGCTGGATGGGGCATGCCGCGCCCTTTGCCTTCGATCCGGTGTACGAGCCAGCGCCGGGGATCGGGCGCTACCTGTGCGGCACGCCGCCGATCCTCAGTATGCTGGCGCTCGAATGCGGCATCGACCTGCTGCTCGACGCCGATATGCAGCAGGTGCGGGCAAAATCGCTGGCGCTGACCGACCTCTTCATTCATCTGATTGACATGCGCTGCGCCGGGTATGGGCTGGAACTGATCACTCCGCGCGACCACGCCATGCGCGGCAGTCAGGTCAGTTTTCGTCATCCGCAGGGGTATGCGCTGATGCAGGCGCTGATCGCCGCAGGGGTCATCGGCGATTTTCGCGCGCCGGACATTGTGCGCTTTGGGTTGGCACCGCTCTACCTGCGCTTCGTCGATGTCTGGGACGCAGTGGACCGCATGCTGCACATCCTCGAAGAGCGTGCGTGGGATCGGGAGGAGTTTCGGCAGGTGAAGCAGGTGACGTAAAGATTAGGGGTTAGGGGTTAAGGGTTAGGGGTTAGATCGATGAAATCAGTGGAGACAATGAAACCTAACCCCTAACCCCTACTCACCCAACGCCTGCCGCAGGTCCGCAATGATGTCGGCAACGTCCTCAATCCCCACCGAGAGGCGCACCATGGCGTCGCTGATGCTGCGTTCCGCCCGCTGTTCGGGGGTCAATTCGCGGTGCGAGGCGACGGCTGGCGCGCTCGCCAGCGTGTAGACATCACCCAGGGTTGTGGCGGGCAGAATGAGCCGCAACGCATCGAAGAAGCGCGGCAACGTCGAGCGGTCCGCTCCGCGCAACTCGAATGTCACCAGTGCGCCGAACAGTCCGCCGAACGCCTCTGCCGCCAGCGCGTGCTGCGGATGGGTCTCAAGCCCTGGATAATACACCGACGCAACCGCTGGATGCGTTGCCAGCCATGCTGCGATCTCAGCAGCCGAGCGACACTGCTGCCGCACGCGCAGCGCCAGCGTCTTCAAGCCGCGCAGAATCTGATACGCCTCGAACGGTCCCAGCGTCGCGCCGAGCAACCGCGCCTGACGGCGCAACGTATCACGCACCAGGCTGGTGCGCGCCACAACCACGCCGCCAGCGACGTCGCCGTGCCCGCCGAGGTATTTCGTCGCGCTGTGAACGACCAGGTCGGCGCCGAGGGTCAGCGGTTGTTGCAGGATCGGCGTCACAATCGTGCTATCTACCACCAGACGCGCGCCGACAGATCGGGCGCGTTGCGCCAGCGCGCGAATGTCAACCACGCGCAGAAGCGGGTTGGATAACTGCTCGACCAGCACCACATCGGGCTGAACGTCTGCCAGCGCGGCATCGACGGCATTCAGATCGCACATATCACAGGTCGCTATCCGCGTTCCGCGTGCAGCGAAAAACTCCTGGAGCAACATGGTGGTTGCGCCATACATATCGCGCGCCGCCAGAATCGCGCGCGGCGCGGGCGCGGTGGCGCCGCGCGGCGTGCCCGCCGCCAGCAACGCCGCGTACAATGCCGCCATCCCCGACGCAAACACAACCGCGCCCGCGCCGCGCTCGGCGATCGTCATCGCCTCCTCCAGTGCGGCTGCGGTCGGGTTGCCATGGCGGGTGTAGACATACCCGCTGTCGCGTTCAAGCGCCTCATCAAGCGCCGCGAAGTCGGGATGCAGATACGTGGCGCTGGTGTAAATCGGCGTTGCGGTCGGCGTGGCGGCAGGGACCGACGCGCGTTCGCCGGCATGGACCAGTTGGGTGGGCAGACGCCATTCGGATTGCTGAGCGCTCATGTCAGACCTCGGCGAAAAATGTTCGCGCTATCTTAGCATAATCCTGCACGTTTTGTAGTACAATGCGCGGAAGTGCAGATACAGAGTCACAGAAATAGCCGTCAGGAGTGTTATGAGCCAGGTGATCGAGTTGTTGCGAAGCAAGGAGTATCGCGCAAAACTGGATCAATGCATCCATTGCGGACTCTGCCTTCAGGCATGCCCGACGTATGATGTCTTCGGTACAGAGATGGACTCGCCTCGCGGGCGGATTGCGCTGATGCGCGCTGTCAGTGAAGGCAGGATCGCAGAAGATCAGATTAATGGCGCATTTGCAACCCATATTACCCGTTGCCTGGCGTGTCGCGCCTGCGAAACAGCCTGTCCATCCGGCGTGCAGTACGGAGCGCTCCTTGAACCGGCGCGTGAGCTGGTCGAGCAGCATCGCGCCGTCTCTCCCGCTGAACGCGCATTGCGCTGGCTGGGGCTGCATCAACTGATGCCATATCGCGGGCGCCTGAAACTGCTGGCATCGGCGCTGTGGCTCTATCAGAAAACCGGTCTCCAGGCGCTCGTTCGGCGCCTGAACGTATTGCCGCCGCACCTGCGCGCAATGGAAGCGATCATCCCGCCGCTCACACCGCGCTACATCAATTACAGCGCGCCTGCTCCCGCTCTCGGCGAACGACGCGGGCGGGTGGCGTTCGTCATCGGCTGCGTGCAGGAGGCGTTTCTGGCGCCGGTTAATCAGGCGACGCGGCGGGTGCTGCGGCGCAACGGCTTTGAGATCGTGACGCCAATGGCGCAAACGTGCTGCGGCGCTGCACACGCGCACGTTGGTGAACTTGATGCGGCGCGCGCGCTGGCGCGGCGCAATATTGACGCGTTCCTGGCGGAAGACGTAACAGCGATTATTGTCAACGCTGGCGGTTGCGGTCTGGCATTGAAAGAATATCCGCATTTGCTGAAGGACGACCCGATCTATGCTGAACGTGCGCAACGGTTCGCATCGCTTGTGCGCGACGTGAACGAGTTTCTTGCCGATCATCTGCACCGTCCGCCGCGCGGCGAAATGCGCGTTCGCGCAACTTACGTCGACTCGTGCCATCTGCGCCACGGGCAGCGCGTCTCGCGCCAGCCGCGCGACCTGCTGCGCACTGTGCCGGGTCTGGAACTGATCGAACTGCGTCAACCCGACCGCTGCTGCGGCAGCGC
>JAUQOW010000235.1 GCA_030550675.1 Chloroflexota bacterium | reverse complement strand
GCGCCGATGTCCCATCAGATTGCGCGCGGTCTGCGGCAGTGCGTGCTTGGCAGGAATCCGCTCGATATTGCACGTCTGTGGCACGCCATGTACGAGGGATCGATCTTCTTCGGGCGCGGCGGTGCGGTGCAGCAGGCGATCAGCGGCATCGACATCGCCCTGTGGGACATTGCTGGCAAGGTGATGGGGCAACCGGTCTACCGGCTGCTCGGCGGCGGCTTCCGCGACCGCCTGCGCGCCTATGCCTCGATCCTGTTCCAGGAGACGCCAGAAGAGACGTATGAGCTGGCTCGCCGCCTTGCTGACCAGGGGTTCACCGCAGCCAAGTTCGGCTGGGGACCGATCGGAACCAGCGAGGCGATGGACCTCGCGCTGGTACGGATGGCGCGGCGTGGTCTGGGAGATGACGTAGACCTGATGATTGACGCAGGGCTGTGCTACGATACAGCAACGGCGATCCGGCGCGCGCACCAGTTTGCGGAATACAACCCGTTCTGGCTTGAAGAGCCGCTGCACCCCGACAATCTTGAAGGATATGCGCGCCTGTCTGCTGTTTCACCCATCCGCATCGCCGCCGGGGAACAGGAGACCACGCTTGCCGGGTTTCAGGCGTTGCTGGACGCCGGTCTGGCGGTGGTGCAACCGGATGTGGCGCGGGTCGGCGGGTTGTCGCAGGCGATCCAGATCGGGCGGATGGCGGCGCAGCGCCATCGGCTGTGCGTCAATCACTCGTATAAAACCGGCATCAGCATTGCCGCCTCGCTCCACTTCCTGGCGGCGCTGCCGAACGCCTCGCTGCTGGAATACTGCGTCGAACAGAGTCCATTGCGGCAGACGCTCACTCGCGAAACGTTTCCAGTGGTGGATGGGTGGGTGAGCGTGCCGCAAGAGCCGGGGCTGGGCGTCACGCTCGACGAAGAAGTGATCGCGCGCTACCGCGTGGCGTGAAACTATACAGACGGCTCTTTCATTATCGAGACCGCGGATCGAACCGATCACGCAGCCAGTCTCCCAGCAAATTAGCGCTCAAGACCGTCAGGAAGAGAAACACACCCGGCGCCAGCACGTAATGTGGCGCCAGGCGCATGTAAGGCTGCGATGTTTTGAGCATGACGCCCCAGGTGGAATCGGGAGGCTGGATGCCCAGCCCGATATAACTCAGACCGGACTCGATCAGCACCGCAATCGCCAGAGCCAGCGTCGCCTGAATGATCAGCGGCGAGGTTGTATTTGGCAGAATGGTGCGCCAGAGAATACGCCACTGAGGAACTCCGCACGCACGAGCAGCTTCGACGTAGGGCCGCGACTTGACTATCAAGACGCTGCCGCGTTGCAGGCGTGCAAAGCGGGGTATGTAAACCACTGTAATCGTCAACACCAGATTGAGCGGTGAAGGACCGAAGGTGGCAATTAACAGAATTGCGAAGAGGATGGCCGGGAAAGCCAGCAGTACATCCTGAAGGCGCATAATCAGCGAGTCGACCCAACCGCCGTAGTAGCCCGCAGCGGTGCCCAAAGGAACGCCGATGAGCATTGCCAGCCCGACAGCGCTCAATGCAATCAACAGCGAGGTCCGCCCGCCATAGACCACCCGACTTAGAATGGAACGTCCAAATTCATCGGCGCCTAGAGGATGAGCCAGACTTGGACCCTGGAGCCGTTCTGCGGGCGACATTTGTTCAGGAGATACAGGCGCCAGCAATTGTGGCGCCACAATCATCAATCCCATGATCGGCAACCAGAGGAATGCCAGTCCTGTCAAGAGCGAGAACGGAGCAACACGACGTCTGAACCGGAGCTGATAGCCCCACATTGGGGAAGTCTGGCTCGTCGGGGCGCTCATGGATGCCTCAACTCAGGATTCAGCCAGGCGTAACCCAGATCGGTGACCAGGGTGATAAAAGAGAAGCCAGTGGCAACGACCAGCACAATACCGAGAACGAGAGGATAATCACGATTGTTAACCGCCTGGACCGCCAACCAGCCAATGCCCGACCAACCAAAGACTTGCTCAATAATAATGACGCCTCCAAGCAGAGTGCCCACTTCGACGCCTACCGTAGTCCAGAGTGAGGGCAAGGCATTCTTCATCGCATGACGCCACATAACTATACGATGATTAAGACCCTTGGCATATGCCGTGCGAATATAATCCTGGCTCAGCACCTCGATTAAGTCTGACCGCAAAAAGCGGGTGAATGTTGCAATCAGATAGACAGAGAGCGTGATAACCGGCATGGCTGAGCGCCGCAGACTATCGATGGGATCGTCAAAGAACGAAGTATACCCGGAGGGCGGCAGCCACCCCAGATAGATTGAGAACGTCAGAATAAGGAGCAACCCAAGCCAAAAGCCTGGAACGGCCACGCCCGCAACTGACAGAAACATTAAGGCTTGATCAAACCAAGAGCCGCGTTTGAGCGCCGCTATTATCGCCAAAGGTATAGCGACAATCAGTGAGATCATTGTCGAACAGACAAGCAGTTGCAGGGTGGCCGTGAGACGAGAGGCAATCAGCGTGATCACTGGCTGTCCATTGCGATTAGAGACGCCCAGGTCACCCTGAATAACACGTCCAATCCAGCGCAAATACTGGACGTACACCGGCTGATCGAGACCCATCTCACGGCGCAATTGTTCAAGGAATTCCTGATTCTCCGGTCGGGCGGCCGCCCGACCAAGCAGCGCCACCGCTGGATCACCGGGAGCTGCCAGCAGCATCCCGAACACCAGCATGCTGAGAACAAGCAGCGTCACGATCATCTCCAACAAGCGACGCAGGGTAAATGCGAGCATTGCCGTCTGCACCTTCTCGAACAGGCTGATCGCTTTCGGTCAGGCGCCTCTTGCAAAGGAGGCGCAGCCTTGTTTCGCTACGAAGCGACTGTTGCAGTCTGAAACAGAATGACATTGCGTCCATTCATTTCCCAGTTGGTCACTTTTTTGGAAGTGAGCGCCAACATGGGCTGTCCCATCACAACAATCAGCGGCGCAGTCTCGTCGATAGTCATCCGCTGTAAATCAGCGTACATCGCCTTACGCGCCGATTGGTCGGTCGTAGCTGCTGCATCCAGGATCAACTGACCCATTTTGGGATTATCATAGACCGATGCGAGCAGCGGTTTATAAATGATGTCGAACATCGAGTTCGGATCGCTTGACACATTGAACCAGTTCGCAATCGTATCGTAGTTTTTGTTGACGTAGCGATCAAGCCAGGTATTGAGTTCGCTCTTATTGATTTCGAGCACAACGCCGATCTGTCTGAGCGACGCCTGCCAGATCGTGGCAATGTCTTCCATTGCCTTGACTCCGCTGATGACCTCAATACTGAACTTCAGGTCGGTTTTGCCTGCTTCTTCGAGCAGCGTTCGGGCAAGATTCAGATCGTAGACCGGACATTCCTGCTCAACATACGCCCAGGAGAAGGCCGGTAACGGTGTGCAGGTGATCTCGCCTTCATTGAAGTAAACCACCTGGTTGATCGTTGCGCGATCAATCGTATGCGCCAGTGCGCGACGCACCCTGACATCCTGCAGGGCGGAATGATTGGCGATGCCCAACTCAATCAGGAAGAGGCTGCCGCTTGCCGATGGTCTGTGAAAGATAACGTCCGGATTGTCCTTAACCGCCTGAGCGTCGGCGATAGGGACATCGTAGATGGCATCAATCTCCCCGGCGATCAGGTTGAGGATGGCCGCCGTGGTATCTGGAAGAACGCGAAAGACCAGACGATCCAGGTATGGCTTGCCCGGTTCCCAATAATCCGGGTTACGTTCGAGCACAATCGACTCATTCGGAGTCCAGCTCACAAAGCGAAACGGACCGGCGCCTATCGGATTTCGTTTCAGTTCCTCGTCGCCAATATTCGACGGCGTAATGGCAATATCGTATAAATCATCGAGAAATGTCGCAACAGGGCGCTTGAGCGTAATCTTGAGCGTATGGTCATCAATAACCTCAGTCCGCTCAATAGGTTCGAGCTTGGAGGCAAAGGTCATTTTTTGCCTGAGCGTTCGATCAAAGGTGTGCAGCACGTCTTCGGCGCTGAACGGCTTGCCATTGTGAAAGGTGACACCTCGACGCAGGTTGAAAATCCAGGTGGTTTCATCCTGCTGCTCCCACGAGGCAGCCAGCGCTGGCACGATCTGCATGTCTTTATCAAGGCTCACGAGCGAGCTAAAGACAGTGTTGCGGATCACAGCCTCGTACAGAATCAGTTGGTTGAAAGCGGGATCGAAGTTGTCGATGTCACCATTAATGGCAACCGTGAGTGTACCGCCGGTAGCAGTCACCGACGCCTGAGGAGCGGTCGGCGCCGCTGGCGACTGAGAGGTGGCTTGATCGACGGGAACGGCGGTTGGCGGCGTTGCTGGGGCGCTGGTCGGCGACATGGCTTGCGGTTGGTTGCCGCAGGCGCTGAGCAGTACAATCAGAACCATCAGCATACCAGCGATCCGCGACATCGAATGCTGCATTGTGCACCACATACATTCCTCCCTGTATTTCTTGTACTGCTGGTATTTGTCGGTATGTGCGCGACCCGACTCAGACTGTGCTCACCCACGGGCAGCCAGGGCTGCGTTCGCCGCAGCAACCCAACGCAACCGCTCGCGGGTGAGCAGTCCATAGTTGTAATAGAAGATCCCCGTTGCGCCTTCGTCCGCGGCAATCAGCGCCTTGCGCGTAAGGTCGCTCGCCGAGAGTGTGTCGGGATGACCAGCATTCAGTGCAACCTGGAAAGGCTGATCGCCAGTCAGTCGTTTCACCCAGCGAATATCGCCGCGTACCTGGTTCTCGTCAGCGAAATAACTGACCGTCAGCAGATAGTCAGCAGCTGACGCCGCAGTGCGCA
Source organism: Chloroflexota bacterium (assembly GCA_030550675.1). Taxonomy (GTDB): domain Bacteria; phylum Chloroflexota; class Chloroflexia; order Chloroflexales; family Roseiflexaceae; genus Roseiflexus. The sequence continues at coordinate 2,340 of JAUQOW010000235.1, read as the reverse complement.
GTTCGACGCCTTCCATCCAGGCTTTTGATGCTGGCCGGGTAAAGATTGAGGTCGTCACTCCGACCTTTACGCCGTGACCGGCTGCCGCCGCACGCAATTCGCCAAGCAGCGATCCGACGACTTCGCCGCGCACGCGCAGGTAGGCAAACAATTCGGGGAAAGCCAGGAACGCCGATACCATCTCTGCGCGGCTGAAAGCCGGATCGAGCGCGCCTCGCTCATCTTCAATCAACTGATCGCAGAGCATCCGTGCCGCTTTCAAAACATCCTCGATCGGAACGCCCGCCTTGATAGCGCACTCACGGCATGCGTCGCAGAAGCATAGACCGAGCAATAACTTTGCCAGTTCATCAAGATGAGCCAGAAATAGTTCGTGATGGTCGCCGTGGATGACACCAAGGTAGGTTGGGCTTTCAAGAATCAGCGCATCTGGTTTGAACTGAGTGCAGATATCAACGATCAGGGCGCGGGCATACGCTCTCGCCTGCGGTTGAGCCGGGCAAAGCGCGTAGCGGAAGACATCACCGTACATATTGCGTGAGCACAGTTCGGGGTGGGCTATGCCAAGGCTTGAGCCATGCAGGACAACAACCCACAGATTGAACGCCATTCCTGCCTCACGCGCTGCTCCAGCAGCCCGCTCGATAACGCGGCTGTCGGCAAGAGAGGCTTCACGTACAGGCAAGAGTCCCTCCGGGTACAAATCCGAATTAGGAGTGAATGCCGCCCCTGAACCTTCACGATGGTTAATAACGCCGCGCATCGTTGGTACGGCAGAACCATGACGATTGCGGGGATGCAGAAAGCGCCCGCTATGATAGTTGCAATTGAGCGCGATCGCCGTGCAACCCAGATCATGGCGGATAGCGGCGATTCCCTCGTTGACGCCCTCAGACAGAAGATCCCACGGGTACACGAACACGCCGCGCAGATCAGTCATTGGCTTCTCCTTGCGCATAGCGATAGACATCCATAATCAGGTCGAAAGCGCGCCGGTTTTCATGCAGCGGGGATGGGGCGGGAGCGCCAGCGGCGCGCGCCTCGAACAGCGCCTGAACCTCGCCACGAATACCAACCAGGGTTCGTTCGATGAAATCGGACTGCTCCGGGTAGAGCTGTTCTGACTGCTGACCAGCCGCATTGGTAATGGTAATGCCACGGTGCATTTCCATGCGCATCGTGCCCTGTTCGCCCACCAATTCAACAGTGCGTATGGCGCCAGCCCCCGGCTGCCAGAGCAATTGCACCCGGCACATAATCCCGTCACAGTCGAGCACGATATCGGCGAAATCCTCGACATCGCCACGATTTCCCAACGAGCGCACCCTGGCCGCGAGAATATGCACTTTTTGCGGTTGTAATAACCAGAGAATCCGATCGAAACTATGGATGCCATTTGTCAGCAGAACTCCGCCTCCAGCATATGCGCGCTGGAAGTACCAGTCAGGCAAGTCGCTTGCGTCGAAATGCATGTGTTCCGCATACGCTATCGGACGACCGATCGTGCCATTGTTGAGAGCAGTGAACGCGCGCTGGAATTCAGGGTAGAACCGACCGGTCATACCCACCATCAACCGTATTCCGCTGCGGTCAACCGCGTTTTGCATGCGTTCGTAGTCGCCAACCGTAGTTGCCGCTGGCTTTTCGAGCAGAATGTCGATGCCTTTGTTCGCTGCAGCCTCCACGCAATCAGCGTGAACGTGCGGTGGCGTGCAGATGCTCACGATCGCTGCTTCAGCCAATCCCTCGGTCAACGAGGTTGTCGACAATGCGTTGTAGCGTTGTGCCAGTGCGTCAGCGGCGGTGCGGTCGTGATCAACAATCGCCGTGATCCGCACATCAGGCAGTTCAGCCCAGGCCCGGGCATGGATTTGCCCCATCATTCCTGCGCCGATGATCACAACATTGGTTCTCATACCATCTTTCTCTACCCGAACATGCTGTGAAGAACCGTTTTCGCTACAGACGATAAGATACCTGGCTGGCGCTCTAGGTACGCTTGCCACGCGCGAGCACCGGCCAGACAATTTCTACCCGTCCGTTGCGAACGCCGATCAGCTCGTCGGATAGGTTCACGGCGGTGCAGACGTGGATCGGGAAAAACGCCAACCGGTCGCCAATGGCTGGATCGACGCCGGGACCGAGGCGTACCACCCCATGCTCCTCCGACATTCGCTCAAGGTACGCCTCACAGTCAACGGCGCGGGCATAGCCGCGCAATCCCTCGGATGCTGGCGAAATGTCGCCGCTAAAGGTCTTCGATCCGCCATCGACTGTCGCCAGATCGAACGCGGGCCGGCTCACCACCGTACACAGGATCGAAAGCGCCAGCGTTTCATA
>JAUQOW010000043.1 GCA_030550675.1 Chloroflexota bacterium | reverse complement strand
TGCTCGCGCCCTTCCATGTATTCGCGCAGCCAGTACCACTTGCCGCGCGGACTCTGGCTCTCCCAGCCGCGCCCGTAGAACTGGTCGCATTCGTCGATGCAGTAGCCGCACTGCGAACAGGCGTAGGCATACCAGGCGACATCGGCGGGAATGTCGCGCACTGGAGCAGTCGGGCGCTCGCCGATGGTCACGGGAGCGGCGTTGCCGAAGCGCCGCACCAGCGGCTCGAAGCGCGCCGCCAGATCGATGAATGCGCCGACCAGCCCGCCGCCAAAGACTTTCCCCGGATTCATAATGCCCGCCGGGTCGACGCGCGACTTGAAGACTTTCAGTTTCGCTGCGCGTTCCCTGCCCAGCACCCGCTCCGCCTGGCGCGCGAAGTAGACGCCGGTGGCGTAGGGGCGCCCGCCGTGTTTGATGGCGATGTTCATCACCGTGAGCGCCAGCCCGAAGACCAGGTTGTACGAAAAGGAACGCTGATCGGCAGGGATGAAGCCGAGAATGACCGCCTCCGGTCCGCCATCGACGCCGCGCCGGATCACCACGCCCTCTTTGACGAGCGGTTGGGCGACGAGGCGGCTGTACTCGTCGAGCGTGTCCGCCAGGCGACGCAGCGGCACGATCACTTCCGTCGGAACCAGCGACGGACCCAGGCGCTTGATTGTCATGAGTTTGAAGCGCCCATCCCACTCGTGGCGCGCAATCTCATCGCTCAGGATTTCGGCGCCGGTCGCTGCCGCCAGCCCTGGAACGGCGGACTGCACCGCAGCCGCGTCGGAGTCGCGGAACGCCAGGGTCAGGATGTACGCCTTCGGCAGGACGACGCGGTGCTCGGCGGGATGTCCGTGATGTTCGCGGAGCGGCGCTTCGTTCTTCATCTCCGCCATCTTCGGGTTGATGAAACTCATCGACCAGATCGGCAATCGCCGGTCGATCAGCGCCTGAAGGAGCGACTGGAACGCACGAGCGTCGTACACTGCGAGCGCCAGCGTCTGCATGCCGGTCAGCGGCATCACCCGAAGCGTCACCTGGCTGATCATGCCGGTGATCCCCTCGGCATCGGCAACCAGATCGAGATCGGCGTCGCGCAGGTCGCGCACCTCGCCCGACGGCAGCACCAGGCGCGCCGCCACCACATTATCGCGGAAATAGCCGAACTCGTAACTGCCGATGCCCGCGCCGCCCTGCGCCGACCACCCGCCCACCGTAGACGACGGGTAACTGGTGGGATAGAGGCGTAGGGTCAACCCTTCGCGCTTCAACACCCGGTCAAGCTGTTCCCAGGTAATGCCCGGCTCGACGGTGACCATCTGCGCAGCTGCGTCGATGTGCAGCACATTGCGCATCCGGTAGAAATCGACGACTACTCCCTTGCGAACCGGCACAGCGCCGCCGTAGCCGGAGGACGCCTTGCCGCGCGGCGTCAGCGGAACGCCATTCGCCGACACCCAGCGCGCCAGTTCGATGAGCTCCTCTTCGTTCTGTGGTTGCACCACGGCATCGGGAAGCGTGTCGCCCAGCAAAGGGGCGACGAGACCGGGAATGGCGGCGATGTCGTGACCGTAAAGTTTGCGCTCGATGCGGTCGAACGAGACCCGCTCGCCAAACCGGTGGAGGAAGGAAAGATTGTCTGCTTTCATCGCCGTCTCCTCCGCAACGCTGCGGAGCTGTCAACGCGGACAACAACGTTCAATCAGGGCGATCAAGCACAGCCAGGTCGCTGATCGCCCGCAACCGACTGATCATGGCGGCGCGTTCGCGCCCGATTTCCTCGAAGGTGTGCGCCACTTTCTGCAACCAGACGCCAAGTTGCGCGCGCATCCGTTCATCCAGGATCGTCACTTCATCCAGCGCTTCGGCAAGCGCGTCGGGATCAGCGCCCGTTGCACGCGCCAACCGGTGCGTGTCGAGCGGCGCATCATCCACGCGGAACTGACCGGCGATCAGCATCGCCGTCGGGTGACCGTCCACCTCAATGCGCGCGTGGATGTACTTCAGCCCGGCATGGCAGGTTGCAATCCGGGGGGTGCGGTCGCTGCGCGCCGCGAGCGCGCGCCACGAGGCGCGGCAGGCGGCTTTGCCCGCCTCAGTCGCCTGGATCAAGGCGCAGAACCGGCAGCCGTTGCTCACCTGCGTCAACGGCTCGCCGTCGGTGGCGGTGGTGACAGCGCCAACCCGCGCCAGATCGGCGAAGACATCCTGGATCGCCTGCACGCAGTGGAGCGGCAGGGGAACGGGGGTAAGCGGTTGCGCCTTGCGGGAACCATCGACCGCTGCAGAATGACCTGTCGCTACAGGTGAGGCGCCCTGGAGCAGCGCCTCGACTTCTCGCCGGTGGAAACGCCACTGCTGCCCGACCTTCACCCCCGCCAGCCGCCCTTCTCTGAGCATGCGATAGACGGTGGTTCGATCCAGTTTCAGCAGGTCCTGTACTTCGCGGGTCGTCAGTAAATCGTTCACGGCTGCGACGTTGCAACAGGTTGCAATAGGATGCAATAGCAATCACGCACAGCATACCAGACGCAGCGCGCCATTCAAGAGTGAACATGACGCGCTGCGGTAGAGGAACGATAACCGACGGCTATGGGTCCAGGCACAAATTATCAGTCGGCAAGCAAGCGCGACCCTGCTACGCTGCGCCTGGACTGGCGACTAAAGTCGCGCCGGGCAGGCGTTCCGCCGGGCGTCCACCTGCGCGGTTCGACACGCTCACCGCGCGCGGTTCGACACGCTCACCGCGCGCGGATGCCGCCGTTCCCGTCCGCGAAGGCGGACAGTCGTCCGCAGGCCCGTCAGGGGCGATTCGCTGGCAGATGCACCCGACGGCTATTCCCACTCGATGGTCGCCGGGGGCTTGGAGGAGATGTCGTACACGACGCGGTTGACGCCGGGGACTTCGTTCACAATGCGGCTGCTGACGCGCGCCAGCAGGTCGGCGGGGAGGCGCGCCCAATCCGCCGTCATATAATCTTCGGTCGTGACGGCGCGGAGCGCGATCACATCGGCATACGTGCGCCCATCGCCCATGACGCCGACGCTGCGCACCGGCAGCAGCACGGCAAACGCCTGTTGCGTCGCGCGGTATAATCCGGCAATGCGCAATTCTTCCATAAAAATGGCATCGGCGGCGCGTAGTGTTGCGAGACGCTCGCGCGTGACGGGACCAAGCACGCGCACGGCAAGCCCTGGTCCAGGGAAGGGATGACGCCAGACCCAGTCTTCCGGCAGCCCTAATGCCAGACCGGCGGCGCGTACTTCATCTTTGAACAGGTAGCGCAGCGGTTCGACAAGGGTCAATTGCATATCGGGAGGCAGCCCGCCGACGTTGTGGTGAGTTTTGATGGTCACGCCCTTCTGGCGATCGGGCGCTTTGCTTTCGATCACGTCGGGGTAGAGGGTGCCCTGCGCCAGAAACCGCACCCCTTCGATGCGGCGCGCTTCGCGCTCGAAGATGCGCACAAACTTTTCGCCGATGATCTTGCGTTTCTGTTCAGGATCGGCGACGCCAGCTAGCGCGTCGAGGAACTCATCCGCTGCATCAACGGCGATCAGGGGAATATGAAAATGCTCACGGAACGTGGCGACAACCTGTTCGGCTTCACCCTGGCGCAACAACCCGTTGTCCACAAAAACGCATGTCAGCCGGTCGCCAATGGCGCGGTGGACGATCAGCGCGGCGACCGCCGAGTCGACGCCGCCGGAGAGCGCGCAGATCACCCGTCCATCGCCGACCTGCGCGCGCACGCGCTCAATCGCCTCGGCGACAAAGTTTTCCGGCTGCCAGTCGCCGCGGCAGCCGCAGACGCGGAACGCAAAATTGCGCAGCAAATCACGCCCGAAACGGGTATGAACGACTTCGGGATGGAACTGAATGCCATACCAGCGGCGCCGGTCGTCCCCGGCGGCAGCGAATGGCGCGCCAGGACTGTGCGCCATTGCGCGAAAGCCGGGAGGCAGTGCAGCGATGTGATCGCCGTGGCTCATCCACACCTGCTGCTGCACAGGGGTATCAGTAAACAGCGGATCAGGATCAATGACGGTAATCTCCGCCGGTCCGAACTCGCGGCTCTGCATGCCTTCGACGCGCCCGCCAAGCGTGTGCGCCTGCAACTGCATGCCGTAGCAAATGCCAAGCACTGGCAGGTCGCTCTCAAGGAGCCAGGGCGGCAACTGCGGCGCGCCCGGTTCATAGACGCTCGCTGGACCGCCGGAGAGGACAATGCCGCGCGGCTGCAACGCCAGCACATCGGCTGCTGGCGCATCGTGCGGCAACAGTTCGCTGTAAACGCCGAGTTCACGCAGACGGCGAACGATCAGTTGCGCCGTCTGCGAGCCAAAATCGAGAACTGGTATCGATTCGTGCATAGGATTTCAGGTGAGCGCGAGTCCAGCGGCGACATCCTTCCGGGAAGATTAATTAGGAATGTGACAATCTCGTGATTGGCGTTGGCTGAGCCTGTCGAAGCCAACGCCAAACGCGAGACAGTCGCCATGGGCAATGCAATACGGCGCTCCATCTGGTTGATTGCTCTATGAGCCGGGCAATCGCGCACACAGGCGCAAAGGCGCAGAGATTTCGCATTATAATCTGTCAATTCGTGCATATGCTCAATTATACCACCACAAAGGAGTGAAGCGATGGAACTGTACCTGCTCCGCCACGCGATTGCGGAAGAGCGATCAAGCGACGGCAGCGACTCGGCGCGCAGGCTGACCCCTGAAGGCGCCGAGAAGATGCGCATTGGCGCGCGTGGGCTGCGGCGGCTCGGTGTGACGCTCGACCGGTTACTGACCAGCCCGCTGACTCGCGCCCGTGAGACGGCTGAGATCGTCGGCGCTGCGCTGGAAATCGCTCCTGAGACGGTCGGCGCGCTGGCGCCGGGGTGCAACGCGGCGACGCTGCTCGACCTGCTGGTGAATACGCCGCGAGCAAAGAGCGTCATGGTCGTCGGGCATGAGCCGGACCTCAGTCGCATGATCGCTGACCTGACAGGCGGCAGCCGGGTGATCATGAAGAAAGGCGGTCTGGCGCTGATTGATATGTCATCGCTCGAACCCGGCGCTGGCTCGCTGCTCTGGGTCCTGCCGCCAAAGGTGTTGCGGGCGCTTGGAAAGTAAGACGCCAGTTCTAGGGCAGCCAGGCAAGCGGCGACGCGAAATCGACGTTGCCGATCAGGCGGATCGACGGCGCCGCGCCTGGTTGCCACAGCCAGATCTCGCCAGGAGATTCGGCGCCGGTCGGGTCGAACGGCTCATTCAGCGGCGCATCGGGGCGCCAGCCGGATGGGAGGAGCACCGCCAGGCGCGTTCCGTCCGGCGACCAGGCGGCGCTGGCGGCGCGCGGCAGGCGCGTTGCAGAGCCGCCAAGCATCGTCACCGGTCCCTGCGGCAGATCGACAGTGCGCGAGCCATCGAGCGCGACGACCTGCACCGACCAGGAATCATAGCCGCCAAAACCGCGCGCATCGCTGTAATTGTGCTCCACGACCGCCACCCGCCGTCCATCCGGCGCGAAGCGGGCAGGGAGCAGCCAGCCGGCGCCTTCCGCAAAGGGACGCCCCTTTCCTTCGAACGACCCCCCAATCTCGCTCAGATTGATGTCCACCTCGACCTGCATCCCGACGTAGCGGTGGTACGCGACCGAAGCGCCATCGGGCGACCAGGAGGGCGCATAGACCAGCATGCCGGCATTGGGCGCAGGCGCGTCGGGACCATCAGCGCGGGCGAAGTTCCAGGCGTTCTCGCCGCGCCGGTTGATCAGGCGAATGGCATTCCCGACGACCGGCGCGTTGCCCGCAAGCGCCGGGTCGCGTTGCGTCGGCGGTGCGCTATAGGCAATGCGGCGACCATCGGGCGACAGCGCGGGGTCGCAGCCGTTTGCGAGCGTCTGGCGCTGCCCGCTTGCGAGGTCGAAAACAACGATCTGGCTGACGCTGCACCACAGCGCCCATTCGGGCCACGTCTGCGGCGGAGATTTGCTGGCATCGGCGGCGGCAAAGATCAGCGCCGCGCCATCGGGCGACCAGGAAAGCGACGCCTCGACCGCGCGATCATCGGTGACGCGTTGCAGATCGCTCCCGTCGCGGCTCACTGTCCACACATCGAATTGCCGTCCCGTCTCACGCACCACGGCAAGCACATTTCCGTCGGGGAAAGGGGCGAATTCATGCACCTGATCCGCAATAAGACGCTCACCGCTGGCATCGAGGCGCCAGAGCGCGCCGCCGCGCCGAAAGAAGAGCGCGCCAGTGAATGACGCCACAGGCGGAACCGGCGTGGGAGAGGCAGGTGCGATAGTCGCCGTCGGCGACGGAGGCGCAGCCGTGGCTGGCGGCGAGGGTGCAGGGGTTGGTTCGGGCAGGCTTGTCGCAGGCGGCGGTTCAGGCGAGCTTGTTGCAGGCGGCGCAGGCGTCGGCGCTGGAGCGTCCGTTCCAGGCGGCGTCTCCGACGTTGGCGACGGGATCGGCGTGAGAGGCGGCGCTGCCGTAGGTGATCCGGACGAAGCGGCGGTCGGCGACGGGAATCCAGCAGCGGGAGGCGGCGCGCCGCCACACGATGTCAGGATCAGTGCGAGAAGCAGAAGGCAGATTGAGCAGCGGCGCGTCTGGTGCATAAGGCTGACTTTGAGAATTGAGAAAAGAGAACTGGGAGCCGATGCATGAGCATTGTACCACGATGGTCGGTCGTTCACCGATGATGCGTTTCTGACACAACCTTCACAATCTCCTGTCAAATGGTAATGTTCTGGTAAGCGCAGCCGCGTACCATAGCATGGGATTCAGGCTGACGGGATGAAGTGATCATCGTAGTGGACTCGAGCAACCATGACATCAACCAACCCACAGAGTCTCAACCAGAATGCCGACCGACCACGAAGCACGGTTGGAGACGCAGCGCCACGATCCTCGAGGCGACCATCGCAGCCGCGCTTCGTGTTGCAGCCGGTCGTGCTTGATGACACAGCGCCATCAGATGTAAAGGATCAGCGCATTGCACCAGCGGCGTCGGACGCGGATATCGAACGTCAGGCGATCAACGCGGAAACACGTCAGCACACCCTGACTCCGACGTTGGACGAGCTGACCGTCTCACACGATGCCGAAACCCGGAACGGATCACACGAAAGTACAGACCAGACGCGCGTCGCGCCGCCTGAACGTCGCGCGTCATTGCCAGATCGCCTGGCGATCATTGGTGCGCTTGTCGTCTGCGGCGTGATTGCCATTGCGCTGTTTGTGACATTATTGCTGACCGGGAGACCGCCGGTTGCCTGAGCGAGGAACGGTTCCGCGCCAGGACGCCCGTTTTTGCCCTCACCCCCTGCCCCTCTCCCACGCTGCGGGAGAGGGGTGCGTTTTGGCGTCCTGATGCCTGAAGCAGGCGATTCAGTACGATGGCTTGCCGAAAAACTCTACACCTGCGAGAGGGGGTAGGGAAGATGAGGGAAAACAAGCGCCAGGACGCGGCAAACTTCCCTCACACTCCAAAAAACTCTACACTGGTGAGGATCAACCTGGCGGTCGGCGATGGTACGGGATCTGTCTCAGCCTGATGGTGAGCCGTCGATCTGCGCCGCGCTTCCACTCACCTCGCTTTGGGCGACTGGCGGCGCGACTGTTCGTTCCGGCAGGCAGCGAAACACCAGCGCCGCTGCGCCCAGCAGCACCAGCGCGGTGGCGATGAAGATAGCATGTAACCCGCACCAGGCGGCAATCATGGCGCCGAGCAGGGGCGCGGCGGCGCGCGCGGCAGAGTTCACGGAGTTGTCGATGCCAAACACTGCGCCTTCATCTCCCTCGTCTGTATAGCGCGCCAGAAGCGCGCTGAGCGCCGGGTTCATCCCGCCGGTCGCTGCGCCCGTCAACGCCTGAAGAATGAGCAGTTGCCATCCGGCAGTCACGAATGCCTGCGGAATGAAGCAGAGCGCCGCAATCAGCGTTCCTCCCAGCAACACCCGGCGATGCCCGATGCGGTCGCCCAACCGCCCCAGGTAGAGCGCGCTGACCGTGCCCGCCGCCGACGAAAGCCCGACGATCACGCCGGTCAGGGTGCTAACCCCTTCGCTGCCGCGCATGAGCGATGCGACGTAGAGCGGCAGCATCGGCAGCAGCATGTTCGGTCCCAGCCAGTTGAGGAAGCGCGTTGTGTAGGCGACGGCGACGGCTGGCAACGCCAGAATGCGCCGCCAGTCGCTGAGGATGCCGGGGCGCTTCATTCCTTTCGGCGGCGGCGTGAAGCGTTCCTGAACGCCAATCGTCACGACGATGCCCGATATGAGCAGGAGTATTGACGTAACAATGAACGCGGCGCGAAAACCGAAGGCATCGGCGACGATCCCGCCGAGCAACGGTCCGGCGGCAATGCCAGCCCACAGCCCAACCTGCAACATGCCCATGGCGTACCCGGTGCGCTCGCGCGGCACGAGTGAGGCGGCAAGCGCGTTGATCGCGGCGATCGTGCCGGTGATCGCGCCCTGGATCGCGCGCAGCAACGCCAGTTCTTCCGCTGAGCGGACGAATCCCATCAGCAGGATGATCGCTGCGCCGCCGTACATGGCGCGCTCGATCATCGCCTTGCGCCCGTAGCGATCCGCCAGTGATCCCCAGATCGGCGACGTAATCGCCATGGTGAGCGCCTGACCGGAAAAGACCATGCCTGCCCAGAACTCAAGGCTCAAGCCGGTGTTCGTCCCAAGTTGCTCGACATAGAGCGGCAGGAATGGGAAGAACATACCGAAGCCGATGGCTGACACCAGTTGCGCGGCGACCAGGATGAAGAGGGTGCGTTGCCATCGAGTCATGCGATGACGGTGCCTTCGCCTGCAAGGGCGCGCGAGACCGGTTCGGCGACGCGCGCATCGCTGAGAATGACCCGTCCCACTCCCTGTGTGAGCGCTTCGGATGCGCCAAGAATCTTCTTTTTCATGCGACCCTGCGCCAGCGGCAGGTATTCCTCGATATCAGCGCGCGGAATGTGGCGGACAAGGGTGCTTTCATCGGGAAAGGCGCGCAACAAGCCTGGAACGTTCGTCAGCAACACCAGCGTGTCGGCGCCGAGCGCCGCTGCAATCGCCGCAGCCGCGCGGTCGCCGTCGACGTTGAGCGCCTCGCCAGCGTAACTGGCGGCAATCGGGGCGATCACCGGCAGGAACCCGGCGTTCAGCAGCAGGTTGAGCAGATCGGTGTTGACCTTCTCGACCGTTCCGGTCCAGTCGTCGCGCAGCACTTTCTGCTTGCCGTCTTCAACGATGCGAATGACGGCTTTGCGCTGCCCTTCGAGCAGGCGCCCGTCGAGACCGGCGAGACCGACAGCATTCACGCCGAGTTGTTGCAGGCGCTCGACGATCAGCTTATTGACCTTGCCCGCAGTCGCCATGAGAAAAAGTTCGAGCGTCAGGCGGTCGGTATAGCGGCTGGTGTAACCGGATGGCGAGGTGACGAAGCGCGGCGGGTGTCCCAGCCGCTCGGCGAGGGTGTTGGTTTCGTGCGAGCCGCCATGCACCAGCACGAGCCGCTGCCCGGCGCGCGTGAGGGTTGCAAGGTCGGCGCAGAGCGCGTCGTGGGCGATGCCAGCGCCGCCGCCAACTTTGACCACGATCATTCGGCAGCCTCCCTGGATCGGTAGAAGAGACGGACTATCTCCATCGCCTGGTGATGGTTGATCCCGCCTTCGCGGACGCTGGCGCAGCGGATCAACCGCGCGGCGAGTTCATCGGCGGTGGTTTCGTCGGTTGGAATGTGGTGGTAATCTTCAGCGAGATCGTCGGCATAGGGAACGATCCGGGCGCGGATGTCCTCCGGGGAGCGCAACACCAGATGCTCCCGTTCACGCCAGAAGCGCACATTGCTCTTGCCGCAGCCGAAACAAGCCAGCACCGGCGTGCGCAGCGGCATATCGTAGGGCGGCAGCGCCCCGGCATAGGCGCTGTTGCCAAGATCAATCGCCTGCTGTCCTTCGTACCCTTTCTCCAGCGCCAGGCGAAATGCGCGCAGGGTAGTGTCGGCATGCACGCCGGAACCGTCGTACTCGGTGTTCGACGAAAACGGGCTACGGTCGAAGACGAAGCCGCTGCGCGCCAGAATGCGGTAGAAGAAGGAGTCAAGATCGCGGTAGCGGTTGACGAACAGTTCGCCATCGGGCAGCACGCCGAGTTTCTCGCGCACCGCCTGTCGGATGGCGGGCATCGAACGCGGGTAGAGGAGCAGCAACCGCCGGTAGATCGCCTCGATCAGCGAACTGAGACCGATGGTGCCGTTGCGCTCGCCGATCCCCAGGATCGAAAAGTCGGGCAGCATCATGATCCCCAGCCGCATGCACAGCAGCAGGGTATCGACGTACAACCGGTCGGAATGACCGATGTCGTTGTGGATGTGGCATTCGAGAAAGGCGAAGCGGATGCCGACCTGCCGCAGCACCGCGATGCGATCGCCAAGATCGTCGATTGTGCCGACGCCGACGGTATCGGGGATGCCGATGCCATCAACGTGCAATCCGTGGCTCGTCAGGCGATCCTGCAGGCGCTCGTAGAACGCCCGGTAATCGTCGAGCGGGGTGCGGTAGGCGTCTTCGGTGCTGATGCGGACGCAGTCGAAGCCGAGGTCGCGCGCCAGATGAATGGCGTCAAAGGCTTTGTCAGCGAGCTGAGTCGCATTAGCGCGCACTGTCGCCTGTTTGATCGGGCTGACGCCGATGTAGAGGTGCAGGCGGCGGAACCCGGTCTCGGCAGCGGTGCGAATATCGGCGGCGACACAGCGCGCATGCGCAGCGAAGGTTGTCGTCAGCCCGTGAGCGGCGGCGCGTTCCAGCAGGCGACGGTTGAACGCCTGACCTGGCGGGTTGGCGGGGAACGCGGGGAGTTCAATCACCCCGACGCCAAGCGAGTCCATGCCGCGCACCGCTTCCCACGCCTCATCGACGGTCAGGTGGAACCCCTGGAGCGTCCCATCGCGGCACTCGCCGACCGCCTGGAGCGACTCGCGGATGCTGAAGACCCCCCAGCGCACGGCTTTCAGATAGTCGAACAGCGCGAACAGTTCAAGCGCTTCGTGGTAGCGCGGTTGCGCCGGATTTTCGTTTTGTAGGAATTCTGGTATTGGTGACATGTCCATGCAATTACCATGTACATAGAACACGGATTTGGACGGATTGCGACGGGTTCGCACGGATGAGGCCGACTGCGCAGCGACTGATAGACATTAGAATGCATTGCTTCGCTATCCGCCCGTCTGCCCGGCGGCTGATGAGAAATACATCCAGTAGCCTTGTGCTGCCGAGCCGCGTGTCCCATGAACTGCGGGCTAATGACGTACACCCTGCTGCCCGGTCGCATGTTCTTTGGACTGCGGGCTAAAGCCCTGGCTCCGTGCATTGAAGCCCCTTCGGGGCTTTCCCGAATCTCAACCAGAGCTTAAGCCCGCAGCACCCCGGCAATGCTGGATTTTCTTCTCCATAAGCCGCGGGCTACGGCTGCACAGCTCCTCACAAGGACAGAGCAATGCAGATGCGACAGTTGTTTTGCGCGTTCCGACAGCCGTTTTTGCCCTCACCCCCAACCCCTCTCCCGCGCTGCGGGAGAGGGGAGCGTTTTGGCGTCCGGATCAATATAAGGGTCAGTCCCTGGGTTAACCCCTAACCCTTAACCCCTAAATCGGATGCAGTCCAGGAAACTCCAGTCCCATCCGTTCGTCGAAGCCGCACATCAGGTTCAGGCACTGCACGGCGGTTCCAGCAGCGCCTTTCATCAGGTTGTCAATCGCACAGATCGTCACGATCCGTCCTGTCTCCTCATCCACGGCGAAACCAACATCGGCGTAGTTGCTGCCTGCCAGGATTTTCGGCTCCGGCAGGCGGTAGATGCCCTGTTTTTCACGCACGATGCGCACGAATGGTTCGTTGCTGTACGCGGCGCGAAAGGCGCGCCACAAATCCTTGTCGCTCACCGGTCCGCTGGCGAACGCATGCGCTGTGGCGAGTGCGCCGCGCACCAGTTCGACGCTGGTGATCGACAGGTGCACGCGCTCTAAGCCGATTTCCTGCATCACTTCGGCAGTGTGGCGGTGCCCGACGGGCGCGAACGAGCGCACGGCGCCGCTGCGCTCCGGGTGGTGCGACGACTCGTTCGGTTGTGCGCCACCCTCTGAGGAGCCGACTTTTACCTCGACAATCACATCGCGCCCTGGATCGATCAGCCCGGCGCGCGCCAGCGGCAGCAGCGCCAGGATCGCAGCGGTTGCGTTGCACCCGACGCCGCTGACGTACCTGGCGCTGCGGATGGCGTCGCGGTGCAGTTCGGGCAGTCCGTAGACGAAGCGTTCGAGCCAGTGCGGTGCGGGGTGGTTTTCGCCATACCAGCGGGCATACACCGCCGGGTCGCGCAGGCGGAAATCCGCAGAGCAGTCGATAATCTTCGGCGCCAGCCCGGCGAAGCGCTCGATAGCGCGCGCGGCGTCGCCGTGCGGCAACGCCAGGATCAGCACATCGCACGGCGCCAGCCGATCCTGCGAGGTGAACTGAAGTTCGCGCGCCGCGTTCACGCCGCGCAGGTTCGGGTGCGCCGTCGTGATCGGCTTGCCCGCCAGCCGCTCGGAGGTCGCCTGTGCAACCGTGACCTGCGGATGGAACAGGAGCAGGCGCAGCAATTCGCCGCCGACGTACCCGCTGCCGCCAACGATCGAGACGCGCGCGCTCATGAGACGCTCCCCCTTCGCGCAACCTCAAGCGTAAAATCGATAATGCGCGCCGGAATGTCCACGCCGGTCGGCGCGATGCTGTTGCGAAACTCCATCGTGTAGTTGACTTCGTTCACCAGCAGCCTGCCGTCGGGCGCTTCCAGCACGTCGATGGCGACCACGCCGCCGCCGACCGCGTATGCGGCGCTGACGCACAGATCCGCCAGCGCAGGCGTCACCGGGCAGACGCTCGCCAGCCCGCCGCGCGCCGTGTTGGTGATCCAGTGGTCGCTGGTGCGGTAGATCGCGCAGATGCACTCGTCGCCGACGACGAAGGCGCGAATGTCGCGGCGGTGGGGTTTCGGGATGTATTCCTGAATGTAGAAGATCGAATGGTGGTATGATCCCAGGATCTGTTTGTGTTCGAGCAGCGCCTCCGCCGCCTCGCGGTCGTTGACCTTGGCGATCAGGCGTCCCCACGAGCCGATGGCGGGCTTGAGCACCACGGGGTACCCCAGCTCTTCGATGGCGCGCAGCGCCGATTCGGGGGTGAACGCCATGCGAGTGCGCGGCGTCGGTACGCCAGCGCGGATAAGCGCCTGCGTGGTCTTGAACTTGTCGCCGCAGATGTCGGCGACGTAGGCGGTGTTGACCGTCGGCACGCCTGCGTCGTTGTACACCTTGAGCGCGTACAGCGCGCGCGAATGGTGGATGCTGCGTTCGAGCACGACGTCGTACTCGTAACGACCTGCGTTGAGGTCGAAGATGACGTCATCGTCATCGATGCGTTCATAGGCGACGCCGCGTCGTTCCAGTTCGGCGAAGAGCAGTTTTTCCTCGACGCGGACGCGGGAGCAGAGGACGCCGACTCGCATAGGTCATTCTCCCCAGTCTTCTTCAACTTCCGGCGCAAGCGCCAGTTCCGGCGGGTTGACGCTGACGACTTCCAGTTCGGCGGCGCAGTCGGGGCAGGTGAGAATCTCGCCCTCGACTGTGCCTTCGGGCAGGATGATCTCGGCTTCGCATTCCGGGCATATGGCGCGCATGAGCGGCTCCTTTCTTATGATGTGAGCGTATGGGCGATAACTGCATTGGTAACTTCAGACGTAACGGCGTTGCCGCCAAGGTCGGGCGTGTGCGGACCAGCAACGCGCACGCGGCGAATGGCGCGCTGGATGCGTGCGCTCCAGGCGCGGAAGTCGGACGCAACATCGAGCGGGGCGCGGTGTGCAAGGTGATCGAGCAACAGCGCCGCGCACCCGATCGCCGCCAGCGGATTGGCAATCCCCTTCCCGGCAATGTCAGGCGCGGCGCCGTGCACCGGCTCGAACAGCGCATGCCGCTCGCCCAGGTTCGCCGAGGACGCCAGACCCAACCCGCCGCCCCAGGCGCAGGCGACATCCGACAGAATATCACCAAACAGGTTGGTCGTGACAATCACATCGAAGCGTTCCGGGCGCGTCGCCAGTTGCAGCGCACAGGCATCGACAAGCATCTCATCCGCCTGCACGTCGGGGTATGCCTGCGCGACTTCCAGCGCAACCGCGCGGAACAGCCCGCACGTTTCGCGCAGCACATTCGCCTTGTGCACGATGGTCACTTTTGCTGGCGGTGCGTCTTCCGCGCTGCGCGCGGCGTGGCGGGCGCGCGCCAGTTCAAACGCGACCCGTGCAATCCGCTCGCTGGCGCGCCGGGTGATCACGCGCTCGGCGATTGCAGTCGCGCCGCCGTCTTCGACCCGCTCGCGTCCGGCGTACAATCCTTCGGTATTCTCGCGCACCACCACCAGATCAACGCGGCGCGCGCGCAGATCGCCGGCACGCGGCGGATCATCGAAAACCGGACGAATGTTGGCATACAGGTCAAGTTCACGGCGCAGCCGCACAATCGGGCTGCGGTACCCGGCGACGGGGTGGCTCGGCGAAGCGACAGCGCCGAACAACACCGCATCCGCCGCGCGCGCTGCGTCGAGCGTTTCCAGCGGCAGCGCCTCACCGCAACGCTGGAAACATTCCCAGCCTGCATCGGCTTCCGCGAACCGCAGCGGCAGACCGGTGGACTGAAGCACGGCGACGGCTGCCGGAATGACCTCGCGCCCGATGCCATCGCCGGGGATCACGAGGATGGTTAAGGGCGGCGCGTTCATACAGACACTGCTCCAGGAAAGCGGCGATATTTGCGATAGAACGGCACAATCCCGCCCTCGCGCCAGACCTCGCGCATCCATTCGGGCGGCGGCGGCAATTGGATCGTGCGACCGTCGGCGATAATGACGCCGGTTTCGGCATTGAACTCCACCTCCTGCCCGTCCTCGAGTTGATCGGTCAGGTCCGCCTCAAACAGCGGGATGCCCAGGTTGAGCGCGTTGCGGTAGAAAATGCGCGCGAAGAGCGGCGCAATGATCGCGCCGATGCCGACCATCTTGAGCGCCAGCGGCGCATATTCGCGCGAAGAGCCGCACCCGAAGTTCGGACCGGCGATGATCAGGTCGCCGGGGCGCACCGTTGAAGCAAACTCGGGACGCGCCTCGATGAACGGGTATTTGCGCAGATCGTCCTCGTTTTTGAGCATGTACGGCGCATAGCGACCGGGGACAATCTGATCGGTATTGACATTTGCGCCAAAACGCCAGATGCGAGCCATACGACTATCCTTTCCTGCATCACAGCATCGCTTGCAAAGGTCGTCAGGTAAATCGGCGGAATGACCGCTCCCGTCGTCGGATCGATCTCCTGACCGGCGTGGATTGATGTTGTTTCGGGATGCATGGCAGTTCCTAACCCACTACCTCAGCCGGATGGGCGATATACCCCAGCACTGCCGTCGCTGCGGCGACTTCGGGCGACGCCAGGTAGATCTGCGCCTCCGGCGATCCCATGCGTCCGCGAAAGTTGCGATTGCCGGTGAACAGGCAGACCTCGCCGGGCGCCAGCACACCCATGTGCCGCCCGATGCACGCGCCGCAGCCAGGGGTGCCGATGGCAGCGCCCGCTTCGAGCAGGGTTGCCAGCGTCCCATCGGCGGTCGCCTGGCGCAACGCCTCGCTCGACGCCGGAACGACCAGCAGTCGCACCCCGCGCGCCACTTTGCGCCCCTTCAAAATGCGCGCAGCGGCAGCCATGTCGTTGGCGTGCCCGTTTGTGCAGGTGCCAATGTAGACCACATCGACCTCGACGCGCCCCAGTTCGCTCAGGTCGCGCACGTTGTCAACGAAGTGCGGCACGCTGATCTGCGGTTCGAGCGCGTCGAGATCGACCTCGACCGTGCGACTGTAGCGCGCCCCTTCTTCAACGCGCAACCACGGCGGCGCACTGATGCCGAGCCGTGCGGCGTGCTCCTCCCAGCCAGGACCGGTTGGCGGAATGATGCCCGCCTTGCCGCCGATTTCGATTGACAACGTGGCAAGCGTCATCCGTTCGCTGACGCTCAACTCCTCGACGCCATGCCACTCGACCGACTGATAGGTTGCGCCGTCGGCGCCAATCAACCGCGCCACACGCAGCCCCAGGTCCTTCGCGCCGACGCCGGGTTGGAACCGACCGCGCGCCAGGATGCGCACCGTTTCCGGCACGCGCAGCCACGTTTGCCCGGTTGCCAGCGCCAGCGCCATGTCGGTCGACCCCATGCCGGTGCCGAAGGCGCCGACTGCGCCATACGCCGTTGAGTGCGAATCGCTGCCGAGGATCAGCATGCCGGGACGCGCCAGCCCCTCTTCGACCAGCACCGGATGCGAAATGCCGCGCCCGACATCGAAGAAATGGGTGATCTGCTGCTGCCGCACCCAGCGCCGCAGCGCCAGTTGATGCTCGGCATTCTGGATCGTCGCCGCTGGCGCCACGTGATCCACCACCACCGCCACCCGGTCGCGGTCCCACACCTGATCGGCGCCCAATTCCTGGTGGAGGATTTTGATGATGCTGGGCGAAATGCTGTCGTGCATCATCGCCAGATCGACCCTGGCGACGATATTCTCACCGGCGGCGACCGGTCTTCCGGCGGCGTGCGAAAGAATCTGTTCTGCGAGCGTCTGACCCACGACTCCTCCCTCCTGAAACGCAAACAGAAAGCCCGCTTGCCTGGTCTGGCAAAGCGGGCCTGTCAGCCAACCGTTGCGGGACAAGCGAGCCTAACCAGACCAGACGTCCGGCTTTTTGCTGCGCTTGACCTGCTTGGCGATCAGGGAATGCATATCTCTTACAACGAGTTCTTTACTGCGATGCGCAGTGTACCATCGAAGCGAATGGTTGTCAAGCGCGTGATGGGGACACGGATTGGCGCGGATCGAGACGGATGGACGCGGATCAGGCATGCGTAGCCGATCCGTGGAAATCCGTCGCATCCGCGTGAATCCGCGTCCTATTCCTGCGATGATGGGTATGGATGGCGTTCAAGCGCGTGAGGCGGACACGGATTGGCGCGGATCGAGACGGATGGACGCGGATCAGGCATGCGTAGCCGATCCGTGGAAATCCGTCGCATCCGCGTGAATCCGCGTCCTATTCACAACACCTCGTGTGTGGAACGGGCGCGAAGACAAATGCAACACCTATCTCTTCCCCACCCCTGTGCTATAATGCACAAAGAAAGCATTGTGATCATTTGGAGGACAGGACGCTATGGCGCTGCGTCGCATTTTGCGCATCGATAATCCTGAAGACAAGAAAATTCTGACGACCCGCTGCCATCCGGTGCGCATGCCCAATCCGTCGCTGAAACAACTGGTGGCTGACATGTTCGAGACCATGCACGCCGCCAATGGCGTCGGTCTGGCGGCGCCGCAGATCGGCATCACCCAGCGCCTGGCAGTCATCTCGATCCCTCCGACGGTGGAAGAGCGACCGGACGGCACAAAGGTTGAAATTGCGCCAGAGCAGAACTTTGTGCTGATCAACCCGGAGATTATTAAAGCCAGCGATCAGGAAGAGGTGGCGCTGGAAGGGTGCCTGAGCCTGCCGGGGTGGTACGGCGAGGTGCCGCGCGCAGCATGGGTCACGGTCGAGTACACCGACCTGAATGGGCGACGGCAGCGCATCCGGCGCGCGACGGGTTTGCTGGCGCGCGCCTTGCAGCATGAGATCGATCACCTGGACGGCATCCTCTTTACCGAGCGCATCCGCGATCTTTCGACCCTGAAGGATTACAGTGAAGAAATAGCGCCAGCGGCGGCGGAGTAGGTTATAGTGCAAAGGTTGAAGGTGGTTCAGGATGAAGGGTTGCCGTTGCACGTTGAAAGTTGCACGTTGAACGTGGGAAAGTGAAGCGAGGCGTGAGGCAAGAGACAAGAGGCGAAAGTTACACGTTGAATGTTGCGTGTTGATCCTCTGACCATGCGAAAAGTGTTTTTGGTTCTCAGTTCCCGGTTCTCAATTCTTCCAAACCCTGAACGCTGACAAAAATGAAACCTCTCTCGGAATTTTGAGCATTAAGTCATATGAGACTCTTCTCGCAGAGCGGTACGGCGTGCGAATAACAGGCGTATTCGGTTCGTATGCGCGTGGCGCAGCGCGCAGTGACTCTGGATCTCCTGGCTGAGATCTTGCACCCTGTCAGTTTGCTGGAACTGGCAGGAGCGGAAATCTTTCTGAGCGATGCGTTTGGCATTCACGTCGATCTTGCGCCTGAACGCTCTCTCCGGGAAGAGATTCGTGGTTCAATCACGCAAGAGGCAGTCGCGCTATGACGCGCAACGTTCGACTGCACCTTCAAGACGTTCTGGACAAATAGAATAGAACACGGATTTGGACAGATTGGGACGGATTATTACGGATCAGACTACATTAATTGCGATGTATAGATGCGTATTAATCACTCCGTAAACGGTAAGGAGTGAGAAGGGACGAGATTTCGCTTCTCACTCCTCTCCCCTCACTCCTCGCTTACTTCCCGCACCCCATGTAAACCGCAGTGTTCTGCTTTGCGTCCATCGCGCGCTGCGACTCGCTGGCTGGAGCGGCGGCTGGCGCCTGCTCGACGCGGTCGAACGTCATCTGTCCATTGCCGGCAGGCATAGCGGGCGCCTGCTCAACGCGGTCGAACGGCAGTGTCGTGTTCGTGTCGGTCTGGTTCGTCGCCGGTTGCTGGATAACGAATCCGTTGGGCGCCATCAACTGGTTCAACAGCGGCTGATCCTGCACCTTCGCCTGGCTTGCGCACGCGGCAATGCTCAGCGCCAGACTGATGCCGGCAATGAGCGCCACTCCACGGCGTCGAATGTGTCGCAGCATGTGACTCCACTCCCTTCTGTTGTGTGCAACTGCTCTGATCGTCAGGATGGGAAACCCTGTGTGCGGACCTGTCTCAACTATACCATGAAGACTGTGCAGAAGCAAGACGAATATTTGACGAATTCTGTGCGTTTGGAGCAAGGCAGCGCCGCTGCGGGCAGGGGCGAGGCAGCGCCGCTGCGGGCAGGGGCGAGGCAGCGCCGCTGTGGGCAGGGGCGAGGCAGCGCCTCGCCCCTACTATCCGCTCCGGACATCGAGAATCTCGGTGGCGGCGCGCATGCCGCTGCGCAGCGCGCCGTGGACCGTCGCCGGGTTGTCGTCGGTGACTGTGGCTTCTCCGGCGAAATGGAGCGCGCCGCAGGGCGCGGCGAGCACGGTGCGGGCGCTGTATGCGCCGGGCGGGGTCGAACTGTAGCCGCCGCGCGTCCACGGGTCGGCGCTCCAGTTGATCACCTGCCAGTCAACCAACCGCCGCCGGGGTTCGTCGCCGAACGCCAGGCGCAGGCTCTGTAACCCGCCTTCCACCGCGCCTTCCAGACCGCGCGCCGACAGGTGCGCAGCGCGTGGACCGGTGAGCAGCGCCGTCAGAAGCGGTTCGCCGGGACGCACTGTCCACCAGACTGGCGCGGGATCGCGCAGGCTGAGAAAAGTCAGCGACTCGTCCCAAAACGGCTCATCAAAGCGGAAGAGGATTTTCATTGCAGGCGCCATTGCAAGCGCCGCAATAGCGTTTGTCTTTTCTAGCGGCAGGGCTGGCTCGAAACGCACGACTCCCGCCTGCAACGCAGCCAGCGGCAGCGTGACGATCGCGACCGGCGCGCGGAAGGTTCCATACACCGTACCAGCCTCAACACCTCTGCGCGACCAGCGAATCACCTCGACCGGCGTCGCCAGCCGCACATCGAGACCATCGGCGATTGCCGCCATGACGCGGTCATACCCTTCAAGGATGCGGAAATCGCCGCCGTTGTCGTAACCGGCGCGCGCTTCGGCGCGCAGCGCGTGCATGCTGAGCGCTGCTGGCATGGCACAGGCTGCGTGGGCTGTCCGCAGATCGGCGACATGCGCCGCCAGGGGGCTAAACCCCTGCATCGTTAGCCATTCGGCGAAGGAAATGTCGTCGCCCTCGTATGCGGCAATCTCTTCATCGAGGGTCAGAAGCCGCCGCATGTCCGGTCGATCCAGCAGTTCGACGCCTGCCAGCCGCTCTGTTTCGTCAAGGATCCGTCGCCCCGTCCAGCGTTCCGCCAGCGCCGTCGTCAGCCCTGCGTGGCGCACCCATTCCCACGTGACTCCCCGTGCGCCGTGAATGAACTCTGCGCCGCGCTCGACCGGCACGCGCGCAAAGGTGTGGTCAGTCCATACCCGGCCGCCGATGCGATCGCGCGCTTCGAGCAGCATCACACGCTTCCCGGCGTCGGCGAGCGCGCGTCCGGCGGCAAGCCCGGCGGCGCCTGCGCCGATGATCAGAACATCTGCGTCCATGGTTGCTCCCATCCCCAGGCGACCGTCGCCTTGAATCCTACCATATCTCGCCATTCTCTGGCGGCGGCGTGGTACAATACCGCGCAGATAATCGCGCTGGCGAAGGCGAATTGAGAGGATAGCATGGGATTTTTCAAGCGCATGTTCGGGCGCGGTCAGGATGCGCCGCGTACCGAGGAAGAAGCCCGACAGGAAGAGCGAAAGATCGACCAGGCGACCGCAAAGGCGCGCCGCGGTCTGTTCGGTCAGATCGCCAGTCTCTTCGCCACCGACGACCCGATCACCGATGACCTGTGGGACGATCTTGAGGCGCTACTGATACAGGCGGATGTCGGCGTCGAAACGACGATGTACCTGGTCAATCGTACCAAGGACCGCTGTAACCGCTATGGCGTCAAACGGGCGCGCGAGGCGCGCGATATGCTAAAGGCGGAAATGGTGCGCGTGTTGCAGGAGCAGGAACGACGCCAACCGCTCGACGCACGCCCCTACATCATCCTGGTGGTCGGGGTCAATGGCGCAGGCAAAACGACCCTGATCGCCAAACTGGCATACCGCCTGAAGAATCAGTTCGGCAAGCGCGTGCTGCTGGCGGCTGGCGACACCTTCCGCGCCGCTGCGACTGAACAACTCGAAACGTGGGCGGAACGGGTGGGCGTACCGGTCATCTCGCGCGGTCAGGGCGCCGATCCCGGCGCGGTGGTGTACGACGCCATTGAAGCGGTCAGCGGAGGCGATTTCGATGTGCTGATCATCGACACCGCCGGTCGCCTGCACGCCAAAACGAACCTGATGCTCGAACTGCAAAAGTTGCGCAACATCATCCGGCGCAAGTATCCCGACGCGCCGCATGAGGTGTTGCTGGTCATCGACGCGACGACCGGTCAGAACGGCGTGCTTCAGGCGAAATCGTTTCTGAAGGCGGTCGATGTGACTGATGTGGCGGTGACCAAACTCGACGGCACCGCCAAAGGCGGGATTGCATTCGCCATTGCGCAAGACATCGAGCGACCGATCCGGTACGTCGGCACAGGCGAAAAAATGACCGATCTGGCATTGTTCGATGCGGAGACGTTCGTTGAGTCATTGTTCGCTCAGGATTAAGACTTTCATTGCTGCACTGCGATGCTAACTATGCCGCTTGAAACGACGAAATGCCCGGTGTGCGGGCGCAAACTGGCGCTCCAGGAGTACGTGACGCCTGGCACACGCCTGGTATGCACCGATTGCGAAAGCAATCTGTACGTTGAAGCGCGCCGTCCGCTGCGCCTGAAACTGGTGCCGGAAGAGGCGACCTACAATGCCAATGATCGTCCCGAATCGTATGGGTAGAGGGTGCGGTTGCCGTCGTTTTTCTCTACAATACGCATAGCGCTGACTGGCATCCTGGCATCGCTGTTGCTGGCAGCGTGCATGCTGGTCTCCGGGGATCGCCTGTCTGCTGATGTGCGCCCCGATGCGGGAAATGTCACCCGCACGTTTCTTGGCGCCGAGGGGTCGGAAGAGCATGCCGTCCCTATCGGCAAAGGCGCGGCGACGCTTCAGACAATCGTCATCCTCGAACTGCAACAGGGTGAGATGCGTCTCGAAATGCTGAACGCTGGCGGAAGCGTCGCCTTTGCCGTTCAGAGTCGTCCTGGCGATCAGGTCTCGCGCGCTGGCGTCGTGCAACTCGATGAGACCGGCACGCTGCGGTATCGCGTCATCACCCGCGGCGCGCGCGATGGCGGGTATCAGATATTGTATCAGCGGGTGCAGAATGGGAACGAACAATGACTGTTACACGTGAAACTATCCTGAAACGCGCCGCCGAACGGAATGTCGAGTTTGTCAGCCTTCAGTACACCGACATTGTCGGTATGGTGAAGAACGTCACTATTCCGGTGTCGGAATTGCCTGACTGCCTGGATCACGGCGTCTGGTTTGATGGATCGTCGCTTGAGGGGTTCGCCCGCGTCGCCGAGAGCGATATGTTTCTCGTTCCCGATCTCGACACCTTTGCCATCATTCCGTGGGATGAGGCGGCAGGTTTCGTGACGGCGCGCATGATCTGCGATGTGCATACGCCGGAAGGCAAGCCGTTCGCTGGCGATCCGCGCTATGCGCTGCGGCGCGCGCTCACTGAAGCGCACCGCATGGGCATGACCTTCTACGTCGGTCCAGAGGTTGAGTTCTTTCTGTTCCGCTCCGGTCCCGACGGTCGTCCGGCGCTGATTCCGAACGATGTCGCCGGATATTTTGATGCAACGACCGACGCGGCGACGCATATCCGTCGTCGCATGGTGCGTGCGCTCAGCGCGTTCGGCATTGAGGTCGAGGCGACGCACCACGAAGGCGCTCTTGGTCAGCACGAGATCGACCTGCGGCATACCGACGGGCTGCGCGCCGCCGATCACCTGGTGACAACGCGCGCGACGCTCAAGGCGGTGGCGCAACAGCACAACCTGTATGCGACGTTTATGCCCAAGCCGATCGCCCATTTGAACGGGAATGGACTGCACATGCACCTGAGCCTCGCCGATGCGACGAGCGGCAAGAACCTTTTCTTCGACGCCCACGATCCGTACTGCCTCTCGAAGCTGGCGCGTCATTTCGTCGCCGGGCTGCTGGCGCACGCACGCGGGATGATCGCCGTCCTCGCGCCGCTTGTCAATTCGTACAAGCGCCTGGTTCCCGGTTTCGAGGCGCCAGTCTACCTGATCTGGGGACGCACGAACCGCGCACAACTGGTGCGCGTGCCGCGCATCAGCACAAATCGCCCGCAATCGGCGCGGGTGGAGCTGCGCTGCGCCGATCCGTCGTGTAATCCATATCTGGCGCTGGCGGTCATTCTGGCTGCCGGTCTCGACGGCATCCGGCGCGAACTCCCGTTGCCGCCGCCGGTCGAGGAAGACCTGTTCGAGGTCGATCTGCGCGCGCGGCAGTTCGACGTCCTGCCATCGACGCTGGGAATGGCGCTCGAGGAGTTGCAGCGCGACGAGGTGATCACCGAAACGCTCGGTCCGCACATCCTCGAGCGTTTTATTGAGGCGCGCGCGCGCGAGTGGGAAGAGTACAGCCATTCGATCAGTCAGTGGGAACTGGACCGGTATCTGCCGACGTATTAGGAACAGGTCATCCATATGGCGCAGGTTGCGAAGCCGTCACCGGACCAGGTGTACTATCAGCGCGTCGCGTGGACGTGGATGCTGGCGTTCTTTGGGCTGTTTTGCGCCCTCGTCGCTTTCGGCGGATACGGCGGCTGGCATTATTACTCTACCGCGACGACGCCGATCGAAGGGGCGATTCTGCGCAGCCACGTGAATGTGGGCGTATCCATCCAGCAACGCGGTCGCCTGACGGCTGAGAGCATCGAACGCCTGCCGCCTGAACGTGATCCCTGCCCCGGCGAACTCGATATCTGCGCAACCGTCGCTGAGGGAAGCGTCATCCGCACCAAAGCCGAAGCGGGGTATGGTCCGGTCGCGTCACTGGTCCTCGTTGACCGGACGCAGATCGATTTCTGGGCGCATCCCGACGGCGCTGAAGTGATGCTCGCCAGTTACCGCGCAACGACCTGGCATAACGGGCGTCTGGAAGTGGTGCTGCGGCAGAATGCAGGGTATCTTCGCTACGACATCGCATCCGGTCAACCCTACGATCAGGTTGAGTATGTCGTTGAAGTCGGGGAGGGAACGCGCGTGCGCCTCGATCCGGGCGGAAGTTATTCAATCAATGTGCTGAACAGATCAACGCGCTCGCTGCCGGTCCTTGCCGAAACCGGCGAGCCGCTCTGGATCGAAGTCGCCACGCGCTCCGGTCGCGTCATTGTTGACCATCAGAGCGAGTCGGTCGAGGTGCTGCCCGGACAACTGGCGCAGATCGATGCCGTCGGCACGCTCGCCGGACCGGGCGAAGCGCGCTGGGAGTTGATCCGCGATGGCGGGTTTGAGCAGTATCTGGCGCAGAATCGATACAATCAGACCTCTAAAACCTGGCGCAAATACGCCATTCCGAATGCTCCTGGGATGACCCCGGAAGAGCACAACGGACGATTCACTGTTGTGCGTTCCTGCCGTCCTGAAACGCCCGATTTCTGCACCCCGGATGATCAGGTCGCTATTGGACAATTTCGCCGCGATGGGTCGCAAACCCGTCCATTCACCGTTGGCATTGAACAGACCATCGACGCCGATGTGTCGGAGTTTCCGTCGCTGCGCCTGATGATGTGGGTGCGGGTGTTGACCCAAACGGTGCAACTCGCCGGGGTGGCTGGCTCCGAGTGTCCGATCATGGTGCGCATCACCTACAAGCCTACCAGTCCAACAGACCAGGAGTTGAATCGCTACTTCTGCATCTACACCGGCAGCGGCGAGGTGTCGAACAGCGAAGACGCCGGTGAAATTCGCTACCGGCAGGTGCCGCAGTTTCAGTGGTACCGCCTGAACGTCGAGTTACGCGACGATTCGCTCCTGCGTCAGGCGCGCTATATCCAGAGCATTCGCATTGAGGCGCGCGGGCACGATTATCTCTCGGAAGTGACGGCGATCTCGCTGATTGGCAGGCAATAGCGGCGTGATCTACACCGGCATCGACGTGGTTGACGTAGAACGGATCCGGCGAGCGGTCGAGCGTTGGGGTGATCGCTTCGTCCGGCGCGTCTTTTCGTCCGCCGAGGCGGCGCTGTGCAGGGGACGCGCCGAGGCGCTGGCTGGACGCTGGGCAGCCAAAGAAGCCGCCGCCAAACTCCTCGGCGTCGGTTTGCGCGGCATCGGCGGCGCGGGCGGCGTCGCCTTCCACGACATCGAGACGCTTGCTGACGCCCGCGGGCGCCCGATAGTCATCCTTCACGGCGCCGCACAGGCGCGCGCCCGCGAGTTGCGCATCGACAGCATCAGCCTGAGCCTTTCCCATGACCACGGTCTGGCTATCGCCATCGCCATTGCGCTCAGTTCGCCAGCGACCAGAAGGAGAATGCCGTGGTAAGAGTGCGCCGTCAGGGATGCACCCCGCTTTCGTGCTTGATTGGCATCCTGCTCTTCGTTCTTATCGGCGCATGCGTCGGGGGCGTGCTCTTCGGCGTGACGGGGCTTATCCGCAACTCGGATGTGGTGCAGGAAGCGCTGGCGCGCGCCGAACGCGATCCTCAAGTGGTCGCCGCACTCGGTACGCCGCTCGAAGTCGGCTGGCTGACTCTGGGGTCGATCGAAACGTCAAATGGCGGCGGCAGCGCCGATCTCAACGTGCCGATTTCGGGTCCGCGCGGGTCGGGCGCAATGCTCGTGGAAGCGGTGCGCCGTGAGGGCGTCTGGCAGTACCGTCGCCTGATCGTGACCGTCGGCGACCGGCGGATCGATGTGCTGCGCGAGCGGTGACGGTCGCTATTCGCCGATAATCTTGATCAACACGCGCTTGCGCCGCTGACCGTCGAACTCGCCGTAGAACACTTCTTCCCACGGACCGAGGTCAAGCTTGCCGTCGGTGATCGCCAGCACCACTTCGCGCCCCATGATGGTGCGCTTCAGGTGCGCG
>JAUQOW010000234.1 GCA_030550675.1 Chloroflexota bacterium | reverse complement strand
ATGTGGACCGTGACGTTCTCGTAGCCAAGGGTGCGCAGCAACGCAGCCGCATTGTGCGCCAGCGTCTCACGACACTCGATGGTGTGCACGTGTTTCACGATCCGGCTAAGCACTGCGGCGGCATACCCGGAACCGGCGCCAACCTCAAGGACGCGATCAGTCGGGGCGAGTTGCAGCGCCTCGATCATCAGCGCAACCATATACGGCTGCGAAATGGTCTGCCCTTCGCCGATCGGGAGCGCCTGATCGCTGTAGGCGTGCGAGCGTTCATGCGCCGGAACAAACAAGTGACGCGGCACCTGCGCCATTGCGTCCAGCACGCGCTGATCGCTGATGCCACGTCGAATCAGCAGATCGACCATGGCGCGGCGCTCGTTTGTGAAATCCATGGCTGCCGCTCCTTTCGACCCTTATTATACCCGTTTTCACAGCCTTAAGGTTACGCTGGTTACAAACTGGTAGCGCTCGCCTGCTACACTCGAACCAGTCATGAACCGATGCGCAACGACGCACGATGCACAGGAAACACGCGCATGCACGTTCCTTCCGCAGACACTGAGTTCTCTCTTTCTGACAGCGAGTTGATCAGACGTGCACAAGGCGGCGATCATGCGGCATTCGCACAGATTTATGATCGCTATGCTCAGCCGCTATACCGTTACATCTATTTTCGGGTGGGAGATCACGATCTCGCCGAGGATCTTCGAGCGGAAGTGTTTCTGCGCGCTTTCGAGAGCCTCGACCGCTACGAAGATCGTGGCTGGCCCCTTTCCGCCTGGCTCTACCGCATTGCGCGCGATCGCACCGTTGATGTGATGCGCCGCCAGCGTCTGCGGCAGATGGTGCCGCTGGAGAGCTGGAGCGGCGCCTGCGAGGGACCGGATCGTGAAATTGATGTGCGCCTCGACTGTGAGGAATTACGCCGTCTTCTGGACGACCTGACCGACGACCAGCGTCAGGTGATCTACCTGCGGTTCATGGCGAATCTGTCAATCCAGGAAGTCGCGCTGCGGCTCGGTCGCTCCGAAGGCGCGGTCAAGGCATTGCAGCACCGCGGATTGCAGTCGCTGGCGCGCCGCTTTGTGCTGTAGGCGCCCATCCCCTACACCCGCGCCCAGGCGACGGTCATCTGCGCCAGATTTGACAGTCTGCATCATATGTGCTACAACCGAAGCCGGGGCAAATGCGCTTTCGGTTTGTATGTGTATCGCGGTCTGGCAGCGATGATCAATGCCGATAAACCTCATCTCTGGAAGCAGGATATTGCCGCTTCCGTAGTTTAATTCGGCGGTTTATCAATTTTGCTCCCGAAACCTTCCGAAGGGCGCGTGCAGCGACGGTTGAACAGGTTGAGAAGACGTTCCTGGCAACCAACGACCTACGCAACCTGACACCTCAGTTGTTGAGACAGAATCCTGCGGCGCTTCCAACGCTACGGATGTGCACTGAACCCCCGCTCGCCGTAGACCGGTTGATCGGTCTGGCAGAAGTTAGCAAAAATCTTGTCAACAAGATGGAACAAGGAAAACCAATAAGCGCCGTAAGGAGGAAGCGACAAAGATGCGCCAATTGCGAGAAACTTACGGCAACCATGTCGTCTATGTTTTATTCTTGTGCGGATATTTTGGAATTGACTATCTCAAATATGCTGAAGGAATTGATTGGGTGTGGGAACACCGTATTAACGATCTCGCACAACTCGGATTGTAGCGCTTATGGCAGCACACTGGACAGACTCAATAGAATTTCAGCGACAAAGGCTGCAACGCTTGCTCGATGGAGGCAAACCGGCTGCAGAGCGCAATCGTCTGGGGCAGTTTGCCACACCCTATGAACTGGCACTGGAAATCACACGCTATGTCAAAAGTATAGCGGGCAATGATCTATACACTGTGCGGTTTGCCGATCCAGCCATTGGCACTGGAAGTTTCTATTCCGCTGCGCTTAACGTTTTCGGTCCAGAGCGAATCACATCTGCCATTGGCGTTGAAATCGATCCTGAGGTGTGCGCGGTTGCGCGCGACCTCTGGATGCCAACCGGCATTGATATCGTACAGGGCGACTTTACGCGCGTCATGGAGGGTGACTGGCGGTTGCCGAGACCGAATCTGATTCTTGCTAATCCGCCGTATGTACGGCATCATCATCTTAATCGTGGCGAGAAGAAGCGTCTTCAAGCCCTGATACATCATCTGACCGGCGTAAGAGTCAGTGGACTGGCAGGCCTCTATGTCTATTTCATGCTCCTGGCGACGGCGTGGATGGAGGATGGCGGGCATGCGGCGTGGCTCGTCCCCGCCGAGTGGATGGCGGTTAACTACGGCGCAGCGTTGAAGCAGTATCTCGTCACACAAACGACATTGATACGAGTGCACCGTTTTGATCCGGCAGACGTTCAGTTTAATGACGCGCTTGTTTCTTCGGTTGTGCTTGTATTTCGGAAAGCGCCGCCGCATTCGGGACACTGTGTCGAGTTTACGTTCGGTGGAATGATAACAGCGCCGCGTATAGGCGAATGCATCCCGATAGCGCGCCTTCGCTCTACACGAAAGTGGACGGTCTATCCGCGATGCGGCGAGCCAGTCCCTGAGCCTGCTGATGAGACCGAACCGCCCTTCGACAGGCTCAGGGGGCTGCAATGTGCGTACAGAGATGGACAGGCATCAGATGGAGACGAGGGCGTGACGTTAGGGGATCTCTTCCGCATTCAGCGCGGTATTGCAACAGGCAGTAATCAATTCTTTATCATGCCGCGAGACGAGGCTGAAATCCGGCGACTTCCAAGACGATATCTCCGCCCTGTTCTGCCTGCGCCGCGATCGCTGAATACCACGATTATCGACGCGGACGCCGATGGCTATCCGCTCATCGAACCACAACTCTGTCTTATCGACTGCGATCTGCCGGAGAGGATTCTGCGTGATCGCCATCCTGAACTTTGGGCATACTTTCAAACGGCTGAGGCGTCAGGCATCAGAAATGGTTACCTGCTTCGCAAACGCACACCGTGGTACCGGCAGGAGCGGCGTGATCCTGCGCCGTTTCTCTGCACCTACATGGGACGCGGATCGGATGAGAAGCGACCATTTCGATTCATCTGGAATCGCTCCCGAGCAATTGGGACGAACCTTTATCTGTTGATGTATCCAAAGGGGAACCTGGCACGCTTATTGGAAGAACGTCCTGATGCGGCTGCCGAAATCCTCACCCTGCTCCAACGACTAACGACCCGCGAGTTATGCAGCGAGGGGCGAACCTATGGCGGCGGTCTGCATAAAATCGAGCCGCGTGAACTTGCGCGGGTGTCTGCGGCGGCGTTCATCGAGCGCTGGCCTGAGTTGCGGTGCGCTGAGCCGGTCGAAGCGATGATAGAGCGCCAGGAGCTGTTGCTGTAATGATGGAGCTGCGACGATGCTGACGATCCCTCACCTGGCGCTGACGCTGCTCGCTTATCTCGTCGGTTCGATCCCCTTCAGTCTGCTGGTGGCGCGAATGCGCGGCGTCGATCTGCGCGTCGCGGGCAGCGGGAACGTGGGTGCAGCGAATGTTTGGCGCACCTGCGGCTTTGGTCCGTTCGTGGCGGCGATGAGCGGCGATATGTTGAAGGGCGCTCTGCCAACCCTGGCCGCACATATGGTTCATCTGCCGCCGCTTGCGGTTGTGACTGTCGGCGCGGCGGCGATGCTGGGGCACACGCGGTCGATCTTTCTCGGATTTCGCGGCGGCAAGGCGGTGGCGACCGGCGGGGGGGCGCTGCTGGTCATGGCGCCGCTCGTGGCGCTCGCCGGGCTGGCAACATGGGGGGTGACCTTCGGCATCACGCGCATTTCGGCGGTCGCGTCGCTGGCAGCGGCAGCCGTGTGCGGGGTACTTGCCGTCGCACTCTTCGCGCTGGGGATGCTGCCGCTTGCCTATGCGCTCTTTGTATGGGGCGCAGCCGTAGCAATCGTGGTCCTGCACCGCGCGAATATTCGCCGCCTGCGCGCGGGAACCGAGAACCGCTTCGAAAAGCTGTTCTAGATGACGTTCAGTTCACGGCGCAGCACGCCACGGAAACGGGTAATGCGCAGCGGGTCGATGTTGATCGTATGCGCGCGCCCGTCAAGAATCTCTTCAGCAATCAGCAGCCCGGTGGCTGGCGCATGCATGATGCCGTGGCCACTGAATCCACTGGCATCGACATACCCCTCAAGTTCAGGATGTTTCCCCAGAATGGGCATGTGATCGGGCGTGATTTCGTAGGCGCCTGCCCAGCAGAGTTTTTCCGCCAATCCGGCGCGTTCCAGGATCGGGAAGCGCCGCAACCCGGCCTCAAGCACGGTATCCAGCCACTCCCAATCGACTGCCAGGTTGTACCCCGGCGGCTCGGCGTAGTTCGACTTGCCGAACAGGACATTCTCGTGTTCTTTGCGCATATAGAAGCCCGTGCCGACATCGATGGTCAGCGGGATCGGTCCAGGGATGGCGGGAAACGGCTCGGTGACATAGATGCAGCGACGGTATGGACGCACCGGGATCTCCAGCCCTGCGAGCATCCCCACTTCACCCGCCCACGGCCCGGCGGCATTGACGACGACCGGGGTGTTGACGACCCCGGCTGGCGTCTCGACCCCCGCCACGTGATCGCCGACGACCCGGATTCCGATGGCGGGGGTGGCGCGCGCCAGGCGCACGCCGAGATCACGCGCGCGGTTCAGGTATCCGATGGCGATGCCGTGCGGATCGCAGAAACCATCGTCGGGACCGAAGGTGGCGCCGATCAGGTCGTCAGTCCGCATACCAGGGATGAAGCGCCCGGCTTCTTCAGGCGAGAGCAGTTCGACGCGCACTCCCAGGCTCCGTTGCAGTGCGACATTGGCGCGATAGGTCTCCCAGTCCGCCTGATTGTCGATCAGGAAGAGATAGCCGATCTGCTGCAAGCCTGAGTGACCGCCGACTTCCTCAGTGAAATGTTTCAGGCGCTCGATGCTGTAGAGCGACAGGCGAATGTTAACTTCGTTGGAGAACTGATGGCGCACGCCAGCGACTGATCGGGCGGTCGAGCCGCTGATCTCGGTCTCCTCCTTCTCCAGAATGACAACGTTGGTGCATCCGCGCACCGCCAGGTGGTACGCGATCGATGCACCCATAATTCCGGCGCCGATAATGACGACATCCGCAGTTTGAGGCAGCATGGCAGTTTCCTGGTTTATCAGCTATTCTTTCGAGCGACGACGAGAGGGCGGGCGGGATATCCGCGGCGTTTCGGCGGCGTCTTCCGCCGGGATTTGCGGTTCTTCGCCAGCGAGCGCCTGTGGATCAACATCGGATGAGACGTCACTCCAGCCCGGCGCCGACCTGGTAAGTTCTTCCTGGTGCGCGCCGCCTTTTGTGGGCGTATTCGAGGAACGCGCATCGCGCCACGCGAGGCGTTCGCGCACCGTCGCCTCGAAGCCGCGACCAGTCGGCTCGTAGTAGCGCCGCCCGCGCAGGTTGGGCGGAAAGTGCTCCTGTTCCACCTGCGCATCTTCATAGTCGTGGGCGTACTTGTAGCCGCGTCCGTACCCAAGCCCTTTCATCAGCGCCGTCGGCGCGTTGCGCAAATGGAGCGGCACCGGTTCGTTGCGCGTCTCCGCCACATCCTTCAATGCTGCCGCATACGCGGTATAGACCGCATTGCTCTTGGGCGCTTGCGCCAGGTACACGACTGCCTGCGCGAGCGCCAGGTCGCCTTCGGGTTGACCAAGAAAGTGCACTGCCTGCTGCGCGGCGATAGTCAACGGCAGAGCATGCGGGTCAGCCAGGCCGATGTCTTCGATCGCCATGCGCACTACTCGCCGTGCGATGTACAGCGGGTCTTCACCGCCGTCGAGCATGCGCCCCAGCCAGTACAGCGCCGCGTCGGGGTCACCGTCACGAACGCTTTTGTGCAATGCTGAAATGGCATCATAGTGCAGTTCGCCGTTTTTGTCGTACCGCACAGCGCGGGTTTGTAGCGCATCACGAATGTCGTCCACCGTGATCAGGCGCTTTCCGCCGATGCCCGGCGATTTGGCGAGCGCTGCGGCTTCGAGCGCATTCAACGCAGTGCGGGCATCGCCGTTCGACATATTGATCAGGTAGCCGCGCGCATCGGCTGCCAGCAGCACGTTGAGGTCGCCAAGCCCGCGTTCGGCGTCGGTCAGCGCGCGATCAACAATCACGCCAATCTGCTCATCGGTCAATGACTCGAGGACGAACACGCGCGCCCGTGAGCGAAGCGCCGGGTTGACCTCGAACGATGGGTTTTCGGTGGTGGCGCCGATCAGGATGATCGTGCCATCTTCGACGTAGGGCAGAATGGCGTCCTGCTGCGCCTTATTAAAGCGATGGATCTCGTCGATGAAGACGATTGTGCGCTGCTGGAACATGCCAAGACGGTCCTGCGCTTCCTTCACCACGCGGCGCAGATCGGCAACTCCGGCGGACACAGCGGAAAGCTGCTCGAAATGGGCATGGGTCGTATCGGCGATGATCCGCGCCAGGGTGGTCTTGCCGGATCCGGGAGGACCCCAGAGGATCATCGAGAAGAGGGCATCGTTGCTGATAGCGCGCCGCAGCAGTTTCCCCTCGCCGACGATATGATCCTGCCCGACAAACTCATCGAGCGTGCGCGGACGCATGCGCGCGGCAAGCGGCGCCTGGCGACTCAACGCCTCTTCGCGCTGCGTGTCAAAGAGGGTTTTCTGGTTCCTGGGCATCGAGAACAGTACATGCGCAGTGTTGTCGGTTCCTGCGCATGATACCAGAAAATCAGAAAACCGGCAGGCAGGTCATCCCTCCTTCTGGTACCGCCGCACCACATGGGGCATACGCAAATGGGATGATGGTGCTATTGCGGATGGCGCTGCCATCCCGTATGCTTAGAACCAGAAAAGGCGCTGTCCAGAGGAAACATCCCGGCTCCCTCCCTGGTACTCTTCCCGTTCACTTCCTCTGGCTCCCCTGAATTCCTCTCGCATTCCTCTGGCATGCGAGCCGGAATGCTGGACAGAAGCCTGAGTCTAAAGACGGGGCAGGCAACCAACCGCCTGCCCCGGTTCTTTTAGCGCCGGCGCTGTCTGGTTCTTCCAGTAATTGCAAGCAAAACGATCGCTCCCAGCACCGCCACGCCAAAACTGCGCAGGTCCCAACCGAAGTTCGTTCCGCCGAGTCCCAGCAGGTCCATGATCAACCCCCCAACGAACGCGCCCAGAATGCCGATGATGATATTCATCAGGCACCCCTGGCGTTCCTCGACGCCGACCAGCATGCTCGCCACCCACCCGGCAA
>JAUQOW010000233.1 GCA_030550675.1 Chloroflexota bacterium | reverse complement strand
CGACCGCGACGGATCAGACGTCCCGCGCCGCAACCGCGGATCAGCCCGGAAGAAGCGCGCCGTCAGGCGGAGATTGAGCGTGAACTCTCGCTGGCGCGCGACATTCAGCAGGGGTTGCTGCTCGAAGCGGTGCCACGCCTGCCCGGTTGGGAAATCCACGCTATTTCGCTGCCAGCACGCGATCTGGGGGGAGATCTGTACGACTTTCTGCCGCTTGGCGACGCGCGCCACGGGATCATGATCGGCGATGTGTCGGGCAAAGGGTTGCCAGCGGCGTTGCGCATGGCAGTGGCGCGCACCGTCTTTCGCTATGCCGCGCGCCGCGGCGCCATGCCGGGCTGCACGCTGGCTGACGTCAACCGCGGAATCATTGCCGATATTCCGCAGGGTATGATTACCATGCTCTACGCCGTGCTTGACCTGCGTCAGGGCGTTATACGAATCGCCAATGCCGGGCACCACTATCCGTTGCTGCTGAACGGGCGCGTCAGCGAACTGGAATTGTCGGGGTTGCCGCTGGGCGTGGATGCCGATGCCGACTACGAGGAGCTATGCGCTGAGATTGAACCGGGAAATACCGTGATCATGTATACCGATGGGGTGGTGGAAGCGACGAACAGCAATGGCGAATATTTCGGGTATGAGCGGCTGGAGCGCCTGCTGACCGAAGGTGCGGCGTTGAAGCCGCGCGCATTGGTGGCGCGCCTGTTGCACGAACTGCGCACCTGGAGCGACGCCGGTCAGGACGATGACATTACCGTCGTGGCGGTGCGGCGGCGGTTTGAGCGCCTGGCGGACGAACTGCGCAGCGTTATGCGCGATGTATTCGGTGATGAACGCGGCGAGGAGGCGTGGCGAACGCTGCCGCATCCAGGCGATGCGGGCGTGGTCGTATGGACGGAGGCGTTGCCGGAGATCGTCAAAGCCGCGCAAAGCCGGTTCGGGCGCGGTCTGGCGCGCGAACTGAACGCGCAGATCCGTCTGGCGCTCGAAGAGTATCGGGAGTATGAAAAAATGTGACCAAGGCGCTACTAAACTGCAATCGAGTCGCTTCCAAGAGCGTAAGGGTTCGTAGTAGAATAAAGGAGAGCGTCAACCAGAAGCGACGCATAAACGCCAACCGGTAAAGGGCACAGGTAGACGATGAGTTCGACAGAACCGCTCAATTTTATGCCGCTCGATCTGGACACGTTCAGCGGGAGCGAGCGATTCATGGCCGGGACGCGCCTGGGGGCTGCGTTTGGTCAGGGCATTCGCGCCTACCTGCGCGCTGACTACGCCAATGCGATCGAGCACTTCAAGGCGGCGTTGATCGCCGCGTACATCGAAGGCGAAGAACGTGCTCAAATCTATGATCGCGAACGCGCGATCATCTACCTCTATATCGGCAATGCGCTGGCGTACCAGGAAGATTGGGAGGGGGCGCTGCGCGAGTATCTTGAAGCGGTGCAGACCGACCCGCAACTGGCGGAGGCGCACTACAACCTGGGGGTGGCGTTTGCGGCGCAGGGACGTCTCGACCGGGCGATTGCGGCGTTCAAGGAAGCCATTGAGCACAATCCGCGCCTGTATGAAGCGCACTTCTCGCTGGGACGCTGCTATCAGCGCCTCGACGACGCCGGGCGGGCGTACATTCACTACGACCAGGCATGTCAGGCGCGTCCGCAGGCGGCTGAACCCCGCTACTACATGGGGTTGATGCACCAGAGCCACGGCGCCCACGAACTGGCGCAGCGCTGTTTCGCCGAGGCGCTGCGCGTTGAGCCGACCTTCGTCTCCCCGGAATTGCAGGACGAAGTGCTCGTCAATCGCTCGGAAGAGGAGGTCGCACAGTGGTACTACCGGCTCAGCAACGATCTGAAGCAGCAGGGGTACGAGGAGGAGGCGGAGCGGATCTACCGCGCGCTCTTGCAGTGGCGACCGGAAGAGCACTATGCGCGGTATCTGCTCGGCAATCTGCTGGCGCGGGCGCGACGACTCGACGAGGCGCTTGAAGAGTACGCTCAGATTCCTCCCCAGGATAAGCATTACGTCGATGCGCGCATTCGTATCAGCGCCATTCTCAAGTTGCAAAATAAAATGCGCGAGGCGTATGACACCCTCTTCGAGTGCGCCAAGCTGCATCCTACGAATGGCCAGTTGTTCCTGAACATGGGCAAACTCCTCTACGATATGAACAAGCACGCAGGCGCAGTCAAAGCGTTTGAGCGCGCCGTGCAGCTGCTCCCCAACGATCCGCAGGCGCACTACCTGTTGGGGTTTATGTACAACCTCATGGGGCGCGAGGGGTGGGCGCTGGCGGCATGGCGCAAAGCGGTCGAACTGGCGCCGGATGCGCACTCGCTGCGCTACGACCTCGGCTATATGTATGTGCGGCGCAATCGCTACGATCTGGCGGCGAAAGAGTTTGCGCGCGTGCTGCAGTTCTGGCCCGATGATGTCGAAACGAACTTTATGCTTGGGTTGTGCTACAAGGAATTGATGGAACCGGCGCGCGCCATTCCCCTGTTCGAGAAAGTGCTGCGGCGCAATCCGCGCCACGTGCAGGCGCTGTATTACCTGGGCGCTTCATACCTGCAGATCGGCAACACGTCACTGGGCAAAGCCTATCTCCGGCGGTATGACTATCTGGCAAGCCAGGAACAGTCCAGCGCTCCTGCGTCGCGTCGCGCCATGCGGCAGCGCAGCGTCGGTATGGTCGGTTCATCGTGAGCGTTGAGGAGCGGCGTGTCCATGCAGCAAGTCCTTGTCAACATCCCATCCGTGCCGATATTTGAGCGCGTCGTTCGCGCCAGCGCCGACGAGGTCGGGCGTGCGCTTGGATTTAGCGCCGAGCGCGTCGAAGATCTGAAACTCGCGGTGAGCGAGGCGGTGAATAATGCGATTGATCACGGCAATAAGCGCCAACCCGGCAAGTTGGTGGAAGTCGTCTTCGCGCTCCACAACGACAAACTCGAGGTCCACGTGACCGACGAGGGCGGCGGCGTCGAGACGGTCGATTTTTCCCGAAAGGTGATTGAGGATCATAACCTCGATGCGGGTATGCATCGCGGCTTCGGCATGTACCTGATCAGCGCCCTGGTCGATGACTGCGAAGTGAATTCGTCACAGTCAGGCACAACACTCACACTGCGTCTCTATCGGAGGAACCAGGACCATGACGAATGAGATGAATGAAGTGATCCGTCGGGAAGAGTTCGGCGATGTTGCAGTGCTGCATATTATGACCAACAGCGTCGATGCGGTGTCGGCGAGCGCCATTGAAGCCGTTGCCACGGCCACAACGATGCGCCCGATTACTGTTCTTGATTTTGCCAATGTGTCGTTCATTAATTCTGCAGGCATCTCCGCCCTGCTCAAGTTCGTCGTGTCGGCAAAAAAATCGGGCTACACCCTGTACGCGATGAATGTGACCCCGCACCACCAGAAGGTCTTCAAAATGGTTGAGATGTCGCGCTATATGCCCCCCATCGAAGAGCGCGACCTGGCGGCGTATCGGTAGGGAGGCGAGAGGCGAGAGGGGTTGAAGGCGGGAAGGTTGAACGTTTCAGGTAGAGACGTTGCACCGCAACATCTCTCACCGCAACGTCTCCCTTGATGATGGCGGGCGTTGCACGTTGAACGTTCCTCGTTGAACGTTCTCAATCATCCAAAGGCGCGAAGGCGCAAAGGTTGCACAGGTTGCAGGGGGAAGGCGGAAGATTTGCAGATGGGGAAGGGTGCAGGTGGGAAGGTGGAAAGCTAGCCTCTAACCCCTAATCCCTAATCCCTAACCTCTGGCGCTCAGTTCTCGGTTCTCAGTTCTCAGTTCTCGGTTCTCATCCTCGCCGCCGCGCCACGTAGAACGCTACGCCGCCATCGTTGACAACGAAGACCATATCGTTCGACGGGCGATGGAGGAAAAAGCCGCGCTGAAAGCGCCGATAGCCGCCAGTTTCGCCCCGCTCCGGTTCGATAGCCCATCCCAATCTGGCGCGCACGTCGGCATTGCGTCCCCACAGGTAGCCAAAGCCGCGCTCCGGTGCGTACAATCCGGCTGGCGGTCGTTCGTCGATGCCGGTGGGCATCCCTTCGCGCCACTCATCGGCGAAACGCTGCCAGGTCCAGCGCTGCGGATCGGCGGGATCGGGAATGAAGACGAAGATTTCACCCGGAGCGATGGCGTCGCCAATGAACTGGCTTATCCAGAGCATCATGCCGCGCTCGAATCGCTGAACGGCG
Organism: Chloroflexota bacterium; assembly: GCA_030550675.1. Lineage (GTDB taxonomy): Bacteria > Chloroflexota > Chloroflexia > Chloroflexales > Roseiflexaceae > Roseiflexus. Next base: position 3,087 of record JAUQOW010000233.1, on the reverse strand, counting down.
AGCGGCGCAGGGCGCAACCCGATGTTCGTGACAAGGACCAGTTCGCGCGATGTTGCAATCGGGCAGCCGAGAAACGCACGGTAGGCGTAGGCGGTCGGTTCGTACTCCGCCAGCAGCGGCACACACCCGTCGATACGCATCACTTCGACCCCCAGTCGTCCCAGGAGCACCTCGTAGGGCGTGCCAGCGAGTTCCGCGTGATACTCCATCCGCCTGCGCTCAAAATACTGCACCGGGTAGATGCGCCCTTCGATCTCCTCTTCAAAACGTTCCGTGATCGGGTAGCCGAACCGCTCCAGACCGCCGCGCGTGCGCCAGTAACTCAGAAACGGCTCGCATACCTGGTGACCGGTGATGGCGAAGTAGGCGCACCCCGGCGCCGCCTGCGCAACGGTCGGGAATGTCTGCCAGGGACGACCCTGCAATTCCAGATACCGCGCCCCCAGACGTCCGGCAGTCACGCGCCCATCCGCCTGTATCTCCAGACGGTCGCGCTCGAACCACTGCACCGTTAGCATGCGATCTTCAACCATTTCGGTTCGTTGGGCGCTGATCGGCAATCCGAAGGTGCTCAGACCGCCGTTCCTCCTCCAGTAGGTCAGAATCGGTCCTGAAATGCAGTAGCCAGTTTCACGGAAGCATTGCTCGCGGCTGGCGGCAACGCCGCTCTGCGGGATCAGGACGAGACTTAGAGCGAGAAAGAGGAGCACGGCGAGGCGGTTCATTGTTTTCTCCCCCATGACCCAGGCGAATGGCGAGCAGGAGCGCACAGACGTGCGTCCTGACAGCCGTGTCCTGGTGTTGGCTCCTGCAATGGGCAGATGAACCGAGGATGCAGGCGCGGGCGTCTGTGACAGGGTGATTTTACCACGAAATAATAGAAAGCGACGCGGCAGGCTGCATCGTAAATGATTGCGGCTAGTGATGAGTCTGGTAGACCTGGGCTGCCGGGCTGCGCGTTCTATGAGCTGCGGGCTAAAGCCCTTGCTCAGGACGTGGAAGCCCTAGAGGGGCTTTCACAATCTCAGCCAGGGCTTCAGCCCACAGCGTCCCGACTATTTTCGCAAGACGTGGAATGGAACGTCCCGGACACTGCCCATTCCATGTTATACTATAAACAGTACTGACCAGTCAGTCGATTGAGAGACGCATGGTTCATTCAGCTGAAAAACGTTCTGACCAGAAGAGCACCCGTGAGCGGATTCTCGAGGCGGCGCTGGATATTTTTTCGTCGAAGGGGTACCACGAGACGCGCCTGGATGATATTGTCGAGGCGGCGCATATCTCGAAGGGGTCGATCTACTTTTATTTTCCGAACAAGGAACGCCTCTTTCTGGCGCTCGTCGATCAATTCGCCGACCTGATCGAACGGCGCGCCACCGAAGCCATCGAGCGCCAGCCGCGCGTCGGGATCGACCGGGTGCGCGCGGCGATTATGGCGGTGATCGAGACCTTCGGGAAGTATCGCCGTCCCGCCAAAATCCTGCTGGTGCAGGCCGTCGGTCTGGGAGCGACCTTCGAGAAAAAGCGCCTGGAGGTGACCGACCGCTTTGCGGCGATGATCAAGCGCCATCTCGACGAGGCGGTCGCCGTCGGTGAAATCGAGCCTGTTGACACTGCGGTGGTGGCGCACGCCTGGATGGGGGCGATCTACAACCTGGTCATCCGCTGGGTGATGACCGGCGACCCGCCTGCCGAACGGATTCCGCCCACCCTGGTGCCGTTGTTGCTGCGGAGCGTCAATTATCCGGTGGAAGAGGGTCAGAGCGGCGTTGTATAGGTACACAGATGAGAGGCAAGGGGTTGAAGGTGGGAAGTTTGAAGGTTGTCGTTGCACGTTGAAGGTTGAACGTTGAACGTGGGAAGGTAGAAGGCGGGAAGGTTGAAGGTTGAAGGTGGGAAGGTTGAGGGTAATCGTTGACGTTGAATGTTGAATGTTGAACGTATCTCTCACAATCCCTCACCAACGCGCATCGGCAGTAAATGATCACGCACCAGCATCGGTTCTTGGTTCTTGGTTCTCAGTTCTTAGTTCTTGGTTCTCAGTTCTCAGTTCTCAGTTCTCGATGACTGCGTCCTTCCAACAACACTACGGTCGCCTGATCAGCCTGAGCATGCCGTGCCCTGGCGTGTCTCCTGCCGATCTGTTGCGCCACGCACGCGGGCAGCCGCGTTCGTTCTGGGAGAGCGCCCGCGATGGGGTGGCGTTCGCCGGGATGGGGATCGCTGTCGAACTGATGGCGTGGGGCGCCAATCGCTTTGTCGAGATCGAGCAGCAGGCGCGTGCATTGTTTGAAAACGCGGTGATGCTCGATGAGCGCGAGCCGCTGGCGGCGCCGCGACTCTTTGGCGGCTTTGCGTTCCACAACGATTTTGTGCCCGACCTGGCATGGGCGGATTTCCCGCCCGCGCATTTTGTGCTGCCGCACTATCAACTGGTGCGCGTCCGCGATTCGTTCTGGCTGACGCTGAACGTCCACGCGCCGCCGGGCGAAGACCCGCGCGCGCTGGCGTCCGACCTGCGCGAGGCGCTGCTTGCGCAGATCGATCATCTTCAGAGCGCGCCGCCGCCGCTGCCGCCGCGTTCACCAGCGCGACTGGCGTATCCCATGCCGTTCGAGCAGTGGGCGCGCAGCGTGGAACGGATTGTTCAGCAGATTAACGAGGGCAATCTGAAGAAAGTCGTGCTGGCGCGGATCGCCGAGGCGTCGTTCGACGCGCCGGTGGATGTCGATAGTGCGCTGGCATACCTGGAACAGCGCTACCCCGACACCTATCGCTTTCTCTTCGAGCCGCGTCCGGGGCGCGCGTTCTTTGGCGCAACGCCGGAATTGCTGGCGCAGGTGGAGGGCGACCGGGTGACGACGATGGCGCTGGCGGGCAGCATCCGGCGCGGCGCCACGCCTGAAGAAGACGAACGTCTCGCGGCGGCGCTGCTCGACAGTGCGAAGGACCGCCATGAGCACCAGATTGTGGTCGATGAGGTGCGTAACCGCCTGGCGCCGCTGACCCGTCGCCTGGATGTGGGTGCGACCGGGGTGATGAGGTTGAGCAACATTCAGCACCTGCACACGCCGATCAGCGGCG
>JAUQOW010000232.1 GCA_030550675.1 Chloroflexota bacterium | reverse complement strand
AACTACCTCATCTCCAGCAAGACATACGACCGCGACTTTGTGCGTCGCTGGGTCAACTGGGAGCAGTATCTGCGTTGCGAACATCCCGATCTGCCTGTCTCTTTCGAGACGTTCGAGGCGAAGCTTCAGGAACTCTACGCTCCCTACACATTCGAGTTCGCCGCTCAAGAGAGCGGCGTCAGCGCCGAGCAGATTGCGCGTGTGGCGAATTATATCGCCCATTGTGACGGTCGACTCGCCACCCACACCTGGCGCAGCGCCACGAGCGCCAATCTTGGGGGATGGATGGTGGCGCGTTGCCTCTGGTTCCTGAACGTCCTGACCGGATCGATTGGACGGGAAGGCGGAACGTCGGCGAATGTCTGGGACAAATGGGTTCCGCGGCATCCGAACATGGCGCCGCATGTCAAGGTCTGGAATGAGTTGACCTGGCCCCAGGAATACCCGCTCAGCTTCTACGAACTGAGTTTTCTGCTGCCGCACTTTCTCAAGGAAGGTCGCGGCAGGCTCGATGTCTACTTCACCCGCGTCTACAATCCGCTCTGGACCAACCCGGACGGGATGAGCTGGATGGAAGTGTTGACCGATGAGTCGAAGATCGGGTTGCACGTTCATCTTTCGCCAAGCTGGAGCGAAACCGGGTTGTTTGCCGATTATATCCTGCCGATGGGTCACGGCGCCGAACGTCACGACGTAATGAGCCAGGAAACGCACGGCGGTTGTTGGATCGCTTTCCGCCAGCCGGTGATCCGTGAGGCGCTGCGCCGCCTTGGCAGACCGGTCAACGACACCCGTCAGGCGAATCCCGGCGAGGTGTGGGAGGAGACCGAGTTCTGGATCGAACTTTCGTGGCGGATTGATCCGGACGGCAGCCTGGGTGTGCGCCGAACGTTCGAGAGTCCCTACCGACCCGGCGAGAAGATCACCGTTGATGAACTGTACGCCTGGATGTTTGAGAATCACGTGCCCGGCCTGCCCGAAGCGGCGGCGAAGGAAGGATTGACGCCGCTGGAGTACATGCGGCGCTATGGCGCTTTCGAGCTGCGCAAGGGCGTTCAGCCGACGTATGACCAGCCGCTCTCGGCTGTAGAACTCGATGATGCCGTCATCGATCCGGAGACGCGCATCGTGTATACCCGAAAGCCCGCGCCTCCTTCGTCGAATATCACGCCTGTGCCGTTCTTTCAACCAGACCCGCAACGGGGGCGTCCGATCGGCGTGCAGCTTGAGGATGGCTCACGAGTGATCGGCTTTCCGACGCCCTCGCGCAAACTTGAGTTCTACTCGACGACGATGCGCGATTGGGGATGGCCCGAATATGCGCTTCCGACCTACATTCGCAGTCACGTGCATCCCAGCAAAATTGATCGTGATCGAAATGAAGCCGTTCTGCTCTCGACGTTCCGCCTTCCCACGCTGATCCATACGCGCAGCGGCAACGCGAAGTGGCTCTATGAGATCAGTCATAAGAACCCGGTCTGGATCCATCCATCCGACGCACAGCGCCTCGGCGTGCAAACCGGCGATCTGATTAAAATTGTGACGGCTATCGGCTATTTTGTGGACCGGGTCTGGGTGACTGAGGGCATTCGCCCCGGTGTAATCGCCTGTTCTCATCATCTTGGACGCTGGCGGCTTCAGGAGGATGTCGGCGGCAGACTCTCAACGGCGCTGGTTGAGCTGACGCCAGCAGGCGAGTCACAGTGGCGAATGCGACAGGTGCATGGGGTCAAACCTTATGCCAGCGCCGATCCCGACACGGAGCGCATCTGGTGGGAGGATGCCGGCGTCCATCAGAACCTGACCTTCGCAGTGCAACCGGATCCGGTCAGCGGCATGCATTGCTGGCATCAGAAGGTGCGCCTGGAGCGGGCTGGACCGGATGACCGATATGGCGACATTTTTGTAGATACCCGGCGCGCCCATGAGGTGTACCGCGAATGGCTGGCAATGACCCGTCCGGCGCGCCAGGTATCGCCGAACGGGCTGCGACGACCGCACTGGCTCCTGCGCCCGTTTCGCCCTGATCTGGAAGCGTACTATCTTCCCGGATGGCAGCCTGGCGATGGCGACCGGATAGCGGTGCATCACACAGGTGTGGGGGACGAACGATGACAAGCAGCCACGCCATCGATCTGCTGGAAGCCAGGCGATCGCTCTATGCGCTGCTGGCACAGTGCTACCTGCATCCGCCGGATTGGTCAGCGCTGGCGACGCTGCGGAGCATACCCGACATCGCTGCCGCACTTCCCGAAACGCCCGACGTGCTCGAGCGTCTCCAGGTCGAATACGAATCTGTATTCGGTCAGAATGCATATCCGTATGAGTCGCTCTATGTTGACCACGACTTGATGCTCAATACGGCGGCTGCGCATCGTGTGGCGCGGCTATATCAGGATTGCGGATTCGCAGCCGATACGCCGGTTGGCGCGCCGGATCACCTGGGCGTTGAACTGCGTCTGATGGCGCACCTGCTGACCATCGAGAGCACGGCAGTGCGCGACAACAATCCGGCGCTGCTGACGTGGTCGCGCGCTAAGCAATATCGTTGTCTGGTCCATCACCTCGCTTATTGGGCGCCAGTCTTTCTGCGGACGGTTGAGCGCGTGACGGACCAGCCGCTATACTGCACGCTTGCACAGGTGACGCTCGAACTGATCCTGAACGACCTTGAGCAGAGCGCCAGTCTGCTGCCATGGACTCCGCTCGATCACCAGCCTGACGGCGCGACAGCACTGCGTGAAAAGACTGACGCAGAGGCGCAAGGGCGCAAAGTCTCGCAATCAATCCTGTCCGCCCCTGCGTCTTCGCGCTGTCGCACCAGCCTCTCTGAGAAACCCTCTGACGCATATGCGGCGGATGAAGCGGATAGTGCGCCTGGCGAGGACGACAGCAGCGTTTCGCCTGAATGTTCGCCTGCCGAAGACCGCGATCTCAACCAGATCGTGCGCTGTCTGGTCATCCCGGATATCGCTGGCATGTTCATCAGTCGCCGTGACATCAGCGGGCTTGGTCGCCGATTAGGAATAAGGTTGCCAAGGCGTGAACGGTCACAGATGATGCGCGATCTTTTCGATGCCGCTGCCCGGTTCGATCTTCTTCCTGCGCTCCTCGACGCCCTGGACGAACTGTTCGCTACCGAGTTCTGGAAGCTGGCAGTGCTGACCGAACGGTATCCAGCCTGGACGACCTGCGCCCGACAGTGGCTCTCCCGGCTTGATCGAAGTCGAGACATGGTGCGTGAGCTGCGCATGCAGTTTCTGGCGTATCATGCCCAACAGGAAGGTTAATGTCTCGAATGCCATATTGGGGACCGACGATGATTGAGACGGCTTATGGCAATCCGCTGCTCGACGACATTCTCGAACGCTCGGCTGCATTACACCGGCATCTCTGCCCGCGCCAGGTGCTTGGTGCGCGTATGGGGATGCTGGCGGGCCGCCTGCTGGGGCTGGAGTTGCCGCAGACGAACAAGCGCCTGTTGACGTTTGTCGAGACCGACGGTTGCTTCGCCGATGGGGTTGGCGCCGCCACCGGATGCTGGCTCGGTCGCCGGACCATGCGCCTGATTGACCATGGCAAAGTGGCGGCAACATTCGTGGACACTCGCACCCGGCGTGCTGTGCGGATTCGCCCGCATCCGCAGGCGCGGGCGGAAGCGCAACGCTTCGCCCCACACGCCCGAAGCCGCTGGCACGCCTATCTCGACGCCTATCGAGTCATGCCTGACGATGCGCTGCTCGAAGCTCATTGGGTGGAACTGACTCTGGATCTGGATCGGCTGATCAGCCATCCGGGAGCGCGGGTCGTATGTGATGGGTGCGGCGAAGAGATCATCAACGGGCGTGAAGTATATCGTGAGGGGCAAACGTTCTGTCGCGGGTGCGCGTTTGAGGGAGAGCGCTATGTTACGATGGTGACATTGAGACAGGATTACGTTCAGGACGACTATCGGACCGCGATGCGTCTGAATGGGGCGCTCCCTGATGGACTGCAATAACCACGATGCTCTCCTTCCGCAGCGCCAGGCGCACCGATTCGCCCGGCGTCAGGTTCATGGTTGTATACGACGACGCAGGGTAAACGGCTTCGATGCGCCGACCATCAGGCAGCGCCACTCTCAGGCAGTGCACATGGCGTTCCGGACGTCGTTCGACAACGACGCCTTCAAGATGATTGCTACCAACAACGGGGCGGAGCGGATGGTCAGGGTAGATCAGACGAATATCCCCCGGGCGAATATACGCAACCACCTGCGCGCCGCGGGGTGCATCGATTGGCGGCGCTTCAAGCGTGATGCCATTCCAATCGAGTAATGCGCCTGATGGTCCGGTTTCCACAACGCGCGCATTGATAGCGTTTGGAATACCAAGGATGTTGAGCACCTGCTGATTTGCAGGGCGCGTGAACACATCGTCGATGCGCCCAATCTGTTCGATCCGACCGTCGCGCACTACCGCCAGGCGATGACCGACAGCAAAGGCGTCGTCGAGGTTGTGGGTAACGTAGATCACAATCAATTGGCGTTCCGCCTGAAGCGCGCGGATCTCTTCGTGCAACCGTTCGCGGATGGGGCGATCCAGCGCTGAAAAGGACTCATCGAACAGCAAGACCCGCGGTTCGGTTGCCAGCGCGCGGGCAACGGCGACCCGCTGTTGCTGCCCTCCCGACAACTCGTGCGGCATGCGATGCGCCAGATGCGCCAGGTGCATGCGCTCCAGCAACTCCATCGCACGATCGCGCGCATTGCGCCGCCCCGCCAGCGGAAATGCCACATTCTCAAGAGCGCTCATATGGGGAAACAGCGCATATTGCTGGAAGACATACCCGATGCGACGCTTGCGTGCGGGAAGATTGATGAGCGGTTTTCCCGCAACGCGCTGAAAGAACGTCGTATCGTCGAGCGTGATCGATCCGCTATCCGGCGTGGAAAGACCAGCGATCGCCTGAAGCGTCTGCGTTTTCCCGGCGCCGGACGGACCAAAGAGCACCAGAATTTCTGTGTCGATGGCGAAGTTCATCTGCAGGGTGACACTCTCCAGGCGTTTGATGAAGTTGACGTGTAATCGCGGACTCATATCGACGCCTCCGCGGGTTGCCGGGTGCGTTTTCCTAACGTTGGCGGCTCCAGCTGGCGCGCCAGGAGCAACCCCGCGAACGCCAGCACTGTCATCACCAGCACCATCAGATGCGCGTCGGCATAGCGCTGCGCCTGAACTGCATCGTAGATGGCGACCGGCAGAGTTTGGGTGCGTCCGGGAATATTACCGGTGATCATCAGTGTGGCGCCGAATTCGCCGAGGGCGCGCGCCGAGCCGAGGATCATGCCCGCCAGAATACCGCGCTGCGCCAGCGGCAGCGTTATCCGCCAGAAGATGCGCACTTCACTCGCGCCAAGCGTGCGCGCCGCGTTTTCCAGCAGCGGATCGACATTTGCCAGTGCTGCCCGACTGCTCTGCACCATCAACGGCAACCCTACTACGACTGATGCGGCAACCGCCGCCTGCCAGGTGAACAAAATGCGAATGTTGAACCACTCGAACAGTGGGCTGCCGCGCCCAAACGCTAGCAGCAGGTAGTAGCCGATGACGCTTGGCGGCAGCACCAGCGGGAGCATGATCGCTGTTTCAACCAGAATCTTGAGCGGAAACCGGACACGGACAAGCAATAATGCAAATGCAAGCCCCACCACGAGAATAATGACGCTGGCAACTGCGGTGACCTGCAACGATAACCAGAAAGCGGGCCAGTTCATCGGCTGACGATCTCTCCAGGCAGGATGAACCCGTATTTTTTCATAATGGCATGTCCCTCGGGACCGTTCACGAACGCAATAAACTGGCGCGCTTCCTGTTCCCGTCGGGTTCCGGCGATTGCCGCCGCCATTTGCAGCAGCGGATGATCGGAATGCAATTCGGCGGGGATGAGCGTCCAGTTGCCGTTGCCCTGAATACTGAGCGAGAGCGCCACAATCGCCACCTCGACATTGCCGGTATCTGCCAGAGTAAGTGTCTGCGCCACATTCTCGCCGAACACCAGCCGTGGTTTCACTGTATCCCAGACGCCCGCGCGCTCGAGCGCCTCTTTCGCTGCCTGACCATAGGGAGCGTGTTCAGGATTGGCGATCGCAATCCGGCGATACACGGGATCGACCAGATCCTCCACGCGCTCCGGCTTCAGCGAACTGTCGGGGCGCGTCCAGAGCGTAATGCGTCCCTGCGCATAGATTTCCATAGTATCGGGAATGACCAGTCCCTTATCGTTCAATTCCTCGATGAACGATTTATTTGCGGCATAGAAGAGATCAAACGGCGCGCCGCGTTCGATCTGCTGGGCAAGTTGACCGGTCGAGCCGAAGTTGAATGCCACTTTGACGCCAGTTTGTTTCTCGAAGAGTTTGCCGATTTCCTGAAATGCTGGCGTCAGATCTGCAGCGGCGGCGACGACCAGCTCGCCGCCTGCAGCGCTCGAAGGCGCCGAAGGCGCCGGCGCTGCGCCGCAAGCGCTGACGCCAAACAGCATGACGATCAGGATCAATGAGCGGTACGGGCGCATCATTACCTTATCCCTTCTCACCTGTGGTAGAAATGTCAGGTATCAACTCTGCACGACAGGCGTCCAGCCATGCCATTGCCGCCTGAATCTGCCCGCGCCGGAATTGGATGACAAGGCGGCGATATGACTGATCAGGCGGAACCGCTGCCGCTTTCGTATCGAGATCGTCGAGCAATTGCTGACAGGCGCGCCGCTGCTGCGCAATCAGCGACTGTACAGCATCAGATCCTTCCTGATGGGCAAAGTAGAGTTTTGCCAGGAACTCGAGCCGGAAATCGCGCCCGTGGGTCACCGGCGTGCGCATCCATCCGGCGAATGCTTCGCGTCCTCGCGCAGTAAGGCTCAGCAACCGGCGCGGCGGGCGATTCGTCTGAGTTTCAGTGACGCCAATCAGAAATCCTTCTTCCTCCAGTCGACGCAGCAACGCGTACAGATGAGCCTGTTTGACGCGCCAGACGTCACCCAGCACAGATTTATTGCGCAAATGCTGATGAATTTCGTAAGGATGCATCGGGCGGTGCCGCACCAGCCCAAGCAACGCGAACTCAATCGTTAGTGGATGCCTGACGCCGCTCATGAGACAAATACTTATGAAATGAGTATGCGAAGTATATCTGAGAGGATGCTGCCTGTCAAGTCGGTACCCGGCGCTGGTCCAGGAATGATTTGTCAGGGAACGCCGCTCCGGGCGCCAGCGATTGAAATCGCTCCTGGCAGTCCTGTGGCCAACCGTTCGCCTGCGCAGACGGGAACAGC
>JAUQOW010000042.1 GCA_030550675.1 Chloroflexota bacterium | reverse complement strand
GCGCCCGAATGAATCCGTATGGTCGCACCCGAATCGGGGACGGAACGTATGCGGAGATGAACAGAATATTCATTGTCAGTCCTCAGTTCTCAGTTCTCAGTTCTCAGTTCTCAGTTCTCAGTTCTCAGTTCTCGGTTCTCAGTTCTCAGTTCTCAGTTCTCAGTTCTCCTACACCCGCCATCCGCTCATACACCCGATCCATCGCCGGACACACGGCGCGCCAGTCGTAGCGTTCGAGCAGGCGCCTTCGTCCGGCTGCCGCCAGCCGCTCGCCGAAAGCCGGGTCGCGCAGCAGGCGCGCGACAGCTTCGGCGAACGCCTCCGGTGTGTCGCCGACCAGCAAATGTTCGCCGGGGACCAGGTCGATGCCTTCATAGCCGATGGTTGTCGAAACAACCGGAATGCCGCGCGCCAGGGCTTCGAGGATCTTCACCCGCATGCCGCCGCCGCTCCGCAACGGGACGATCAGGCAGGCGGAGGCGGAGATGTACGGCGTGGGGTCCGGGACGTATCCGGTCACTTCGATGGTCGGGTCCTGTTCCGGCAAAGCGCGCACTTCCGCCACCGGGCGCTGCCCGACGACGAAGAAGCGCACGCCTTCAACCTGCCGCTTGATCAGCGGGTAGATGCTGCGGGCAAACCAGAGCACCCCATCGACATTTGGAGGCCACATCATCGTCGCCAGGCTCAGAATGCCGCGCGCATTCGGCTGGCGCGGGATCGGCTGTTCGCGTTCAGCATCGACCGCAATCGGGATGACCGGAATATCGCGTTCCGTTCCCATCGCTTCGATAAGCGCCTGGCGATCCTCATGGCTGACGGCTGTGACCGCCTCGAATTCGCGACAGATCCGCCCTTCGTAGGCGCGCAATTGTCGCCACTCACGTTCCCACAAGAGACGCTTGAGACCGCGCTCCTGCATCGCTACGCGGCGAAAGACCGTCCAGACCGCGTTGTGTTCGTCAAGCAGGCGCGGCAATGGCAACGGCTCGGCGAACTGCGCCATATTGAGTTGATCTGCGTGCACCAGGTCATACGGTCGTCCAGCAATCTCCGCTTCACGCACCAGACGCGCTAACAACTGGTGCATAGCGGCGCTATCGTCGCGCTCGATGATCCACGAGCGTCCGCGCACCAGGCTGCTCGCCAGGGTCAACGCATTGCGAACCGTGGATCGTGTGAGCGGGACGGTATGCACCTCGGCGACCAGATTGCGCAATGCGGCGGCGTCGGCTTCCTCCTTCGCATTGCGCGTGAAGCAGACGAGCGTGACCCGGTGGCGCGATGCGAGATGGCGCAGCAGATAGTAGGTTTTGACTTTTGGACCGCTGTCGGGCGGGTATGGAACGATCTGGGTCAGCAGGAGAACATTCATAGCGAACCATCTTCAATGCTCATCTGAGCGTGATTGTACGGCGCTGGCATAAAAAGATGCTAAACTTCACGTGACAGGATGGTAACAGGGGAGTAATGATTACGCCTATGACCTCCGCACGCGATTATCTGGAACAGTTCGCCAATCTCGACCTGGGACGCGCCGCGCGCAGCGGCGTGCCGGAGGTTGTGCTCGCCGAACACAAGACAGCCGAACAAACCGTCGCTATCGCCCGGCGCATCCTTGATCGGGTTGGGCGCGTTCTGATCAGTCGCGTGTCGCCGGAGACGCGGGCGGCGCTCCAGGCTGCGTTTGCCGATGCTGTCGAGTGGACAATCTATAGCGAAGGGCGCACGCTGACGCTGAGCAGACCCGGGATCGCCCCGCCGCAGCGTGGCGGGCGCGTTGGCGTGCTGACCGCCGGAACCAGCGATCTGCCCGTCGCCGAAGAGGCAATCGCGCTTTGCATCGAGATGGGATGCAAGATCTGGCACGCTGGTGATGTCGGCGTCGCCGGTCTGCACCGTTTGTTCGAGCCGCTGCGCGCCATGCTCGACGCCTCGGTCGATGTTATCATTGTCGCCGCCGGCATGGATGGCGCGCTGCCGTCGGTGGTGGCGGGTCTGGTCGATGTGCCGGTCATCGGGCTGCCGACGTCGGTCGGGTACGGCTTCGGCGGCGGCGGCGTCGGCGCGCTGACGAGCATGCTGCAAACCTGCGCCCCTGGTCTTGCCGTTGTCAACATCGACAATGGCATCGGCGCGGGCGCGATTGCGGGGCGAATCGCCAACCGGGCAGCGGCTGCCCGGCAGCAGCGATGATCGTCGCCTGAGCGGGCGGCAGGGCGCGTCTGCGCGACCATCGCCCGAGCAGGCAGGGCGAAACCGGGGGATCGCCGTCCATCCCGCTGCCTGCAACGGGACGCCTGGCGGCGGTGACGGTCATCTATGACAGGGATTGCACTATGACGACAACGCTTGAGTCCAAATACGAACATCTTCAGACGATCCTGCGCGAGATCGGTTCGGCGCTGATTGCATTCTCCGGCGGCGTTGACAGCACGCTGCTATTGAAGGTGGCGCATGATACGCTTGGTGATCGCGCCATCGCCGCCACTGCCGACTCCGAGACCTATCCGCGCGAGGAGCTCGAACAGGCGCGCGCACTGGCGGCGCTGATCGGTTGTCGCCATATCGTGGTGCGCACCAATGAGTTGTCCGACGAGAACTACGCGCGCAACGAGCCGGACCGCTGCTACTACTGCAAGCGCACGCTGTTCGCCGAACTCCAGCCGCTGGCTGCCGAACTCGGCGTCGCCGCCATCCTCTACGGCGCCATGGCGGACGACATTGGCACGCATCGCCCCGGTCACCGCGCGGCGATGGAATTCGCCGTGCGCAGCCCGCTGATCGAAGCCGGGCTGGGGAAACAGGAGATCCGCGAGCTGGCGCGGCGGCTTGGATTGCCGAATTGGAACAAGCCATCGTATGCCTGCCTTTCATCGCGGATCGCCTACGGCGAACGGGTGACCGCCGGGAAATTGCGCATCCTTGACGAAGCCGAACGGTTTCTGCGTCGCCTGGGATTCACGCAGTTTCGCGTCCGCCACCACGACACGATTGCGCGCATCGAAGTTCCGCTCGACGACCTGCCCGCAGTTATTGAGCATCGTGAGGCGATCGTGGCGCGCTTGAAGGCGCTGGGATACGTCTACGTCACCCTCGATCTGCAGGGGTTCCGCAGCGGCAGCATGAACGAAGCGCGCCGCTCATCGCTCGCGGATATTGTGTTGCAGCTTCAGCGGGGCTTCCCTGACCTGGACGAGGGCTTATGAAGATGAAGTGCATCGTTCAGTAGACCTGGCTAAGATCAGGCAAGCCCCGAAGAGGCTTCAATGGACTGAGCAAGGGCTTTCGCCCGCAGCCCGGAGAACGCGCAACCGGGCGGCACGGGCTTGCCGGATGTATTCCTACACATTGCGAAGTCTATAGGGGATTCCGAAGAACGTTTCGCCGAGCAACCGTCGGATCTGCTTCGCTTCAGCAGCCGTGGCGTGGTAGATGATAAGCGTTCCGCTGCCGGGGCAACGCTGGCTTTCTTCAATCGCAAAAACGATAGCATTCGGGTTCAGTTGTTCGATTTGCGTCCGCATCCCTGCATGTTGCTCAAGAGCGCGCCTGATCGCTTCTACCGAGGGGAGATCATCGCATGATCGCTGTCCGGGGATTGCCGCGCTGCACGCGATCAGCAGCGAGACCAGGCACAGGACAATGATCCAGTGTATTGGCTTCACGGCAGCGTTCTCCCTTCGCTGTTTCCGTTCGTGGCGAGCATGACGCCGCTGCGCCGATGCGAGTTAATGATGCCAGGGATGGCGGTGCAGGTTCCTGGCGCATAGCATATGCGAATCCGTCGCATCCGTGTCCCTCTTTAGGGTGCAGGCATCGATTGTCAGGCGGCAAGAAAGCGCATTTCTGCCGCGCCCTGGCTGGCGACTGAAGTCGCGCCGGGCGGGCGTTCCGCCGGGCGTCCACCTGCGCGGTTCGACACGCTCACCGCGCGCGGTTCGGCATGCTCACCGCGAGTGGACGCCGCCGTTCCCGTCCGCGCAGGCGGACGGTCGGCTGCAGGTCCATCAGGGGCGATTTTAATCGCTGGCAGCCGGAGCGTTGTTTCCTGACAATTCATGATGTCTGCATTCCCCTCTTCCCCGCAGTTTGGCATCCAACCATGCCTGTGCTATAATCCGGTTAACCCAACGTATGGCTTCAAGACGCGGATCGCTGGGCTGTGACCGCCACGCGATTGTCGTGCGTCGTCGAAGCCTTGTGCAGATTCTCTACAGGAGGCGAGAATGAAACGGTCGGTTTCTCTCATCATCCTGCTGCTCGTCGCGGCGTTGATCGCCGCATGTGGCGGGCAGCAGGCAGGCGGCGCCACGCCCACCGCCGCCCCCGCGACCGGCGCAACCCCTGCGCCAGCCAGACCCACCGAAGCAGATTGCCCCAAACCTGAAGTGCTGTGTGTCGGTCTTGTGACCGACGTCGGCGAAATCGACGACAAGAGCTTCAACCAGTCCGCCTGGGAAGGCGTCAAACGCGCTGAAGCCGAATTGGGCGCGATCGTCAACTACGTTGAGACGAAGGACGCCAAGGATTACGATGCAAATATCGCGCTGTTCACCGAAAAGGGGTACGATGTCATCGTCACCGTCGGCTTCGCGCTCGGTGAGGCGACTGCGAAGGCTGCCAAAGAAAATCCGAACGTGAAGTTCATTGGCGTCGATCAGTTCCAGGCCGAAGAAATCCCAAACGTGGCTGGTCTGATCTTCGCAGAGGACAAGGCGGGCTTCCTGGCAGGCGTGCTTGCAGCCGGCATGTCGAAGAGCAACAAGATCGCCGCCGTGCTTGGCACTAACCTGGTTCCGCCGGTCGTCGCCTTCAAGGAAGGGTATGAGAACGGCGCGAAGTATCTCAAGCCCGACATTCAGGTGATTTCGACCTACCATCCAGGCGGTCTCGACACTGCATTCACCGACCCGAAGTGGGGCGCCGACCAGGCAAAACTGGCGATTGACCAGGGCGCTGATGTGATCTTCGGCGCTGGCGGCAAGACCGGCAACGGCGCGCTGATCGAGACGGCAGCCAATGCTGATAAGGGGGTGTATTGCATTGGCGTCGACACCGATCAGTGGGAGACGGTGCCTGAGGCGCGCCCGTGCCTGATCTCAAGCGCGATGAAACTGATCACGCCGGGCGTGTTTGATCTGATTAAGAAGGCGCAGGAAGGCAACTTCCCCTCCGGCAACTATGTCGGCGAGGTCGGTCTGGCGCCGTTCCACGACTTCGAGGACAAGATTCCGGCTGAGTTGAAGGCGAAGATCGCCGAGGTCGATAAGGGTCTGCGCGACGGTTCAATTTCGACAGGGTACAAGCCGTAATAGTGATTGCGGGCTGCGTCCCGGCGGGAATGCAGCCCGTTTTCTTATCCGCCGGTCGTCGGAATTGCGCGGCATGCCTCTCTCTGGCGCACCTCATCAGGAGCCTACGCAGTATGGAACGCGCTGAGTCACAATCTCCTCCGCAGGCGGATCGCCTGGCGCCGGTGCGTCGTCTGCTGCGCGCCATGATCGTGCCGGTCGCCTCAGTTGCGGTTGCGCTGGCGATCGGCGCAGTGATCATCGCCCTCTCCGGCGCCAATCCGCTGGTGGCGTACAGCGCGTTGTTCGAGGGGGGCTTGGGGAGCGGGCGGGCGATTGGGCGCACGCTCGAAAAGGCGACGCCGCTGATCTTCGGCGGTCTGGCGGTGTCGCTGGCGTTCAAGTGCGGGTTGTTCAATATTGGCGCGCAGGGTCAGTTGCTCCTCGGCGCCGTGTTTGCAGCATTCATCGGCTTTAGTCTGCAAGGTCTGCCCGCCGTGCTGCACATTCCGCTGGCGCTGCTCGTTGGCGCCATCATGGGCGCAGTGTGGGCGGCGATTGCGGGTATGCTCAAGGCGTTCACCGGGGCGCACGAAGTGATTACCACAATTATGCTCAACTTCGTCGCCTTCAACCTCACCGACTGGCTGGCGGACGGACCCTGGAAGGATCGCTCGCCGGGAAATATTGTAGCGCGCACGCCTGCTGTGGCGCCCGAAGCGCGCCTGCCCGACATCGCTGGCGTGCCGCTGGGGATGATCCTGGCGGTGCTGGCGGCGATCGCGGTCTGGTGGCTGATCTGGCGCACGACCATCGGGTTTGAGCTGCGCACTGTCGGGCAGAATGCCAGCGCGGCAAAGTACGCTGGCATCTCAGTGCGCCGAATGACCGTGCTGGCGATGGTCGCCAGCGGCTTCCTGGCGGGCCTTGGCGGCGCGGTTGAGACGCTCGGCGTCGTGGGGCGGTTTCAGCCTGGGTTCAATGTCGGTCTGGGCTTTCAGGCGATCACCATCGCGCTGCTGGCGCGCACCAATCCGATCGCCGTCATTCCGGCGTCGCTGCTGATTGGCGTGATGCAAGCGGGCGCCAGCCGGATGCAGTTCAATTCGGGCGTCGCATCTGAAATTATTGATGTCATTCAGGCGATTATTCTGTTCTTCGTCGCCGCCGATAGCATCATTCGCTGGGTGTTGCGCCTCCGCGCCGAAGAAGGTGAACAGGTGACTCTGAGCAGCGGTTGGGGTTCGTAAGGGGAATGGGGCATGCAGATCACGGACACATTGGCGCGACCGTCGGCGGCGCGGATTCCCTGGCTGACGATTGGAGTATGGGGCGGGCTGGCGATCCTGGTTCTGGTCGCCTATGTGCGTGCGCCGCAGGCGACGACCGCCGTGCTCACCTCGACAATCCGCCAGTCGACGCCGATCATCCTTGGGGCGCTGGCGGGCATTATGTGCGAACGATCAGGCGTGATTAACATCGGCATCGAAGGGATGATGCTGATCTGTGCGTTCCTTGGCTTTCTGTTCAATGTGTGGACCGGCGATCTGATCCTGGCGACGATGGGAGCGCTGCTTGTTGGCGCGGCGGTCGGCGCGTTCCACGCGCTGATGTCGATTACGCTCAAGGTCGATCAGATTATTGCCGGTACGGTGATCAATATTCTCGCCGTGGGTCTGACCGGCTATTTCTACCAGCAGGGCTTGACAACGCGCGGCAAGTTTTCGCCGGTGAGCATTCCGGTGTTGGCGGATATTCCAATCATTGGTCCGGTGTTCTTCAGCAACCCGCCGATCACCTATGCTTCGCTGATCCTGATTGTCGTCATCCACGTGCTCCTGTTTCGCACCGCCTGGGGGTTGCGCACACGCGCCGTCGGCGAACATCCCGCCGCTGCCGATACCGTTGGCATTGCAGTTAATCGGGTGCGCTACATCAACGTCATTATCGGCGGCATGCTCGCCGGGCTGGCAGGCGCGTTCCTGACGCTCGAATCAGTCGGGTCGTTCGAGCGGAATATGACCAACGGGCGCGGCTTTGTGTCGCTGGCGGTCATGATCTTCGGCAAATGGACGCCGTTCGGCGCCTGGGGCGGGTCGCTGCTGTTCGGGTTCGCCAATGCGATGCAGTCGCAGATTCAGTTTCTCAAGAACCAGCTCCCGTCCTGGCTGGCATGGATTGGCGATCTGCCGCCGCAGTTCATCGGGATGCTGCCGTATGTGTTGACGATCGCCGTTCTGGCTGGCTTCGTCGGGCGCGCTCGTCCGCCAGCCGCGATCGGGAAAGTGTACGAAAAGGAATGATGATGACCGCCAAGCCTGAGGTCGTTCTTGAAGCGCGCAACATCACCAAACGGTTCCCCGGCGTGGTTGCGAATGAGAACGTCAGCCTGAAGCTGCATCGCGGCGAGGTGCTCGCGCTCCTCGGCGAAAATGGCGCCGGCAAAACGACGCTGATGAACATTCTCTATGGCCTGTATCATCAGGACTCGGGCGAAGTGTTGATCCGCGGCGAGCCGGTGCGGATCAGCAGTCCCAGCGAGTCGATCAAACGCGGGATCGGCATGGTTCATCAGCACTTTATGCTGGTGCCGGTCTTCACGGTTGCTGAGAATATCATCCTGGGCGCCGAAACAGGTCGTGGTCCTTTTCTCGACCTCAACGTCGCCCGTCAGCGGATCCGGGAATTGTCGCAGCGGTATCATCTCGATGTTGACCCCGACGCCTATGTGAAGGACCTGTCGGTCGGTCAGCAGCAGCGGGTCGAGATTATCAAGGCGCTCTACCGCAACGCCGATATTCTGATCCTCGATGAGCCGACTGCGGTGCTGACGCCGCAGGAAACTGAAGAACTGTTCGCCATCATTCGGACGTTGACCGCGCGGGGCGCGTCGGTCATTTTTATTTCGCACAAATTGAAAGAGGTGCTGGCGATTGCCGACCAGATTATGGTGCTCCGGCGCGGGCGCGTGGTGGGCGAAACGACGCCGCGCGAGGCGACGGAGCGCAGCCTGGCGGAGATGATGGTCGGTCGCAGCGTGATGCTGGAAGTTGAAAAAGGCGAAGCGCATCCTGGCGCGCCGGTGCTGACCCTGGAGAATGTCACTGTCCTCGATGATCGGGGTCAGCAGGTGGTCAACGGCGTCTCGCTCGAAGTGCACGCGGGCGAAATTCTGGGCATCGCTGGCGTACAGGGGAATGGTCAGACCGAACTTGTCGAGGCGATCACCGGGTTGCGCCCGGTGCATTCAGGGCGGGTGCGGATCAACGGACGCGACGTGACCAACGCTTCGCCGCGCCGCATCAGCGAAACCGGCTGCGCCCATGTTCCTGAAGATCGCCAGGAAGACGGGTTGGTGCTGACCTACACCGTCGCCGATAACCTGGTGCTCAACACCTACTACGCGCCGCCGTTCGCCCACGGCATCGTCCGTGATGAGCGTGCGATTCTCGACCACGCGAATCGCCTGATCGAGCGCTATGACGTGCGCACGCCAAGCGCCCTCACCCTCGTGTCGGCGCTTTCCGGCGGCAATAAGCAGAAAGTCATCATTGCGCGCGAACTTTCGCGCGAAGGGCGCCTGCTCATTGCAGCCCAACCAACGCGCGGCATCGATGTCGGTTCGATCGAGTTCATTCACCACCAGATCATCGCTGAACGCGACCGGGGCGCCGCCGTGCTGCTTGTGTCAGCGGAACTCGACGAAATCATGGCGCTTTCTGACCGGATTGCCGTGATGTATCACGGACGGATCGCGACGACCCTGCCCGCTGCCAGCGCCACGCGCGAAGAGTTGGGGCTGCTTATGGCAGGCGCGCAACCGTCGAACGCCGCTCAAGAACCGGTGACAGACGGGCGCGCAGTGGTGAATGTTCAACGGCGCGGCGTCTGAACGCGCTGCAGGTCCGGGTTGTCGCAGGCGCGCCGCCCGACCTTCGCCATGTCGTACCAGGTGTCGCCAACCTTGACCCGCACCACGTCGGCGGTGAAGTCGTTGTTCGTGCCCTCTTCGTCGCTGTTGGAGAAGAGCGACGATCCGACGCCGTAGATATCCACCGGCACGCCAAGTTCCTCGAAGCGCCGGATCTTCTTCGGACCAAACCCGCCGGTGGCGACGATTTTCACATCACGGCACCACTGCTGCGCCGGTTCCACCCACTCCGGCGGCAGCGACCAGCGCTTCCAGGCGTCGTCAATCGCCTGGCGCAGGAAGAAGATCAGCCGCGGGTTGACCCCCATATCCAGTTTGCGGTTGCCAAGCGGCGGCACGCTGACATCGCGCAGTTTGTCGCTCGTATCGGGGCGCACGCCGAACAGTTTGTAGCGCCGCGCTTCGGTCGTCTGTCCGCTGTCCATCAATTCACGGTACCGCTGGAACATGGCATCCATCACTGCCAGCGCCGTGCCGATGCAGTCATTCTCGAAGTCGATCAGCGCAATCCGCGGTATCTCAATTGGACGGGTTTCGGCGAATGCCAGCATACATTCGACCGTATCACCGAGAAACGCGGCGATCGCGGCATGTGCAATCGTGCCGCCGCCAAATCCGCCCCACCAGTCGCCCTGTGCGTCAGTCGAGATGAAGGCGCCGAGAGTTTTGCCATAGTCGAGATTGAAGCGTTGCACCGCAATATTGTAGGCATAGCCGTCTGCCGCCTGCACCTCATGCGCATCGAAGCGCGCCGGGAAGAAGAGGACCGGTTTGCCGCGCGCCGCAACCAGCACGTTGTAGACATTGGTGGCGATCCGGGTGGCGCGGGTGAGCGTTCCAAGCGTCGGCGTCTCCAGCAGCGCGAAATCGCGGTACCGACCGCGCACGCGCAGCACTGGCTGCACATTCATCGGATCGCCGTCATAGCGCACGATCACTCCGTCGTGCACGGCATCGACTTCGAGTTGGTCGTAGGTGTTAATGAAATTGCCCTGATCGTCGAAGTAGCCGGTGCAGAGTTGCAGCATCGCCAGCGCCTTGTCAACGCCAGCAACCACTGAGAACGGACGGCGGCGGGTGAACCACTGCATCTCGACTTCGATGTTGCCGATATCGACATCGTTGAGCGGAATGCCCAGCTTCGACAGACGGGGCGATACGCCGCCAAAACGGTAGCCGCGCTTCGCCAGCGCGCTCAGCATCCCGACGATGTTCTCGAAATATTTGTCGGAATACCATCCGGTGCGCATGCGTTCGGCATCGAGTTTGAAGGTCTCATTCGTCAGGCGACGGTTATCGAAGATACTCATGGCAGTATTCCCGGCGTATTATTGTTATATTGACACTATTATAGGTAATCATATGAGAAGCCGCCGAATTTGTCAAGCCGCCCGGAGATGGGGGTGCGAAGGTTACAAGGTTGCAGGTACTGGGCGTGAGGGGCGAGGCGAGGGGGGTTGCCGGCGGAAGGTGGACAGGTTGCAGGTTGCAGGTGCGCAGGGCGCGGTGTGGGGAAAGCAGGTCGAAGATGCGAAGGGGGCAGGTTGCGGGGACGCAGGGCGTGGCGCGGGGGGCAGGTCGAAGGTGCGCATTGAAGTTAGAGCACGGAAAACATCCATCGCACCCCTAAAGCTCGACACCTGTGAAGAAGACGGAAAGGGAACAGGGTAAAACACAGGAAGGGTCGAACATGAAAAAGGGAAAGCGTCAGGTTCAGGCAAGCGATCTAACCCCTAACCCCTAACCCCTCCTTCTCAGCGCTTGACAGCGAACATATGTTCTGATACACTGGGCTTAGAACGAATAACGCGCAAACAACGGAGGCGCCGCCATGTACATGATGTGGTTCGACGACAACAACAAAAAATCAGTCGAGCGGAAGATTGAAGAAGCGATAGCAGCGTATATGCGTCACTTCAAGACGCGCCCTAATGTCGTTCTGGTCAATGAGGCGGATCGCACCGATCTGCCCGGCATTCAGGTGCGGGTCGCCAGTTACGTGCAGCGCAACAATTTCTGGGTCGGCTGGGAAGACGCAGCGACAATCAACGCAGCGGCACAGGTCGCCACCATGGGCACTCATTGACTGCCGCCCACGTTAGCGGGCTGGTGAGTCCCTGAAGCTGCTTGCAGCGCGAGTCGTTGCGGAAGGCGCAGTTGTTGCAGGCATGCACTGGCGCATTGCATTGCCAGCAGAACGGCGCAACGCTGTAGAGCGTCGCCCGGCATTGCCAGCACATGATCTCGACGACATCATTCTCATCATACGGCGGCGGCGGAACCCACGGACCCGACTGATCCTGCGGCGGTGCGAATGCGGTGGTAGTCGATGACGTTGTAGCAATGTCGCTCTGACCGTGGGTGCGCAACCATTCCAGTCCAGCCCGGGCGGCGGCGTTGTTTGGATTGATTGCCAGGACGTTCTCCAGCGCGATCTGCTGATCCGCCGGATCGTCGACGGCGCCGCTCAGCCAGAGCCACGCCTGTTCATTCTGTTCATCGCGCTCGATGACCTGCATGAGCAGGCGGCGCGCTTCCTCGCGTCGTCCTTCGCTCAACGCCAGCGCGCCTTCGTACAGCCATCGCGCCAGTTCTATGTCGCTCATGAGCACCTATCTCGAACAGAACTCCGCGCCCGCACCGCCAGCGCATCGTCGCAGCGCCGTTGTACCCGTTCGGTAGCGCGACTAGCGGATCTCGAACAACACCACGCGCTCGATGCCGCTGCTGACGCCGCGCACCACCATTGACCACTGACCGGGCGGCGCGTCATCGGGCGCAATCCACGACCATTCCGCCCGTCCATCGTTGATCGCAACCCGCTCGACCGTCGCCTTTTCAGCGCGACCATCGGGACGGTTGACCCAGAAGATCACGCCCTCGCGTCCCTGCAACCCTTCCGCAAAGAACTGGAAGAGCGCCCCTGCCCGACCGCGTCCCGGCGTCACGCCGACCAACGCCGTCGGGCGTTCGATGGTCACCGCAAGCGTTTGCTCAAATCGACTGTTCCCGCCCCTCACGCGGAAGCGCCAGACGCCGGGTGCGGCATTGTCCGGCGCTGTCCACGCCCAGTCAACCCGTCCGTTGAAGATCCGCGGCTGCTCGACCGCCACCAGCCTTTCCTCGCCATCGGGCGAGGTCAGGAAAAATCCGATCGGGTCATCGGGGGCGAACCCGGCGGCGAAGAAGACGAACCGCGTGCCGGGGCGCCCGGCGGCGGGAAACGCATTGACCTCCGGCGCGGCTGGCGCTGGCGGCGGCAGAATGGTGAAGAGACCAATGCGCACAGCGCCGCTGCGCTGACCGCGCGCCACCAGCGACCAGGTTCCCGGTTGAGCGTCGTCGGGTGATGTCCAGCTCCAGGCGGCGCGCCCGTCGCGGGCGACGCGCCGCTGCAATTCGCTGTCGGGTCGGGCGGGCAGCGCCTGCCCGTCGGGCGTGTTGACCCAGATATCGATCTGTTCACCGCTCTGAAACCCATCCGCCAGAAAATCGAAGCGCGTTCCCGCCTGACCGGAGGACGGGTAAACCCGCGCTGGCGGAGGGGACGACTGCGCTGCTGCGATGTGAGCCGCGCCGGGCGCAATGAGCGCCGCCAGCGCGACCAGTGCCAGGAAGAAATGCCTCATTGATCCGTCCGCCTACAACTCTCCATACTCATCGAGCAATTCGCGCCACTCGCCCGACAGTTCATCGCGGCGCGCGGCATAGTAGATATGGTCGATCCCGTTTTCATCGCGGTAGACCAGATCGACCTGCTTGCGCATCGGGCGCATGTACCCCAGGTTGCCCCACCAGCGGACTTTGCTCTCATCGAGCGGCATATCCTGGAGCGCCATACGCGCCGCATACTGGCGAACCGTGCCTTCCTCAATGTCCTGCAATCGCCACGGTGCATTGCTCAATTCACCGGTGCGCAGGTTGCGGAAGACGAAACGACGCTCGCCAGACTCATCTACGATGATTTCCACCACCTCGATGCCGGTGCGCGGGCGCGGCACGCGGATCAGGTTCATCCACGCCTCAGTCAGCTTCTCGCGCGGCACGCCGGGATATTCCTTGATTTCATTCCCCTCCTTGCTGCGCATCATCAGGTCGAAGTACACATTGCCCTGCGCATCGCGCCCAATGCGCCAGACTCCGCCGCGTCCCCGCCAGCGCGGTCGCCGGTCGCCCCAGGGCGCCGCGCCATTGCCCGGCTCGTCGAGCATATCCGGGTCTCCCGGCGCATCATCGCCGAATGAGCGTGGCTCATGTTCGAGCGCCTCCCCAACGCGATCATTGATCAACGCCTGCCAGGCAGGACTCAATCCCCAATCGGAGACGCCGAAGAAGATATGGTCGATCACGCCGTTCGCATCGCGGTGCACCAGGTCGTACTTGGTGCGGTTGCCCTGCCGGTAGGCGCGCCACAGACCGAGGCGTCCCTTCCACTTGACCTGACTCTGCAAATCGATCCGCCCTTCGCGCACGTCCTCGTAGCGACTGATCGCATACGCCCACAACCCCTGCGCGTGATCGCGCGTCACCCCCGATGTGGTGCGCAGGTCGCGCACTTCGTACAACCAGACGCCAGCGCGCTTTTGGGCATCGACGATCTCGACGCCGCTGCGCGGCAGGTCCAGTTCCTGCCCGTTGTCGAGCGGCGTGGTGACGCCTTCCGCCAGCGCGCGCCGACACAACTGAATGATCTCGGCGCGATCAGCGATGACCGTTTCGCCCCCCTGCCGCGTATAGATGACGCCATCGCTCCCGACGTAGGGCGGCGACTCGGTGGCGCGCACCTCGACGCGCAGCAGGTCGCGTCCTTCGTAGGAGATCAACTCAAACGTCAGGTATGGTTGCGGGGTCAGCCGTTCCTGCACGCTGCGCCGCAACGTGTCGCTCAACTGATCCGGGTGTTCAACGCCGGTCAGTTCAGCGCCAGCGCCGCCGACGATCAGGGTTCCGCCGCCGACATTCGCCAGCGCCGCCACGTCGCGCCAGAGCGTCTCTGCAGCAGACTCCGGGCGCAATACCTGACGGTCGTTCTGCGCGCCGAACCGCAGCGTGTCGATCTCCCACTGCTTCTGATCGCGTTTGGGAACCCGCACCCGGTCGAAGTCGTTCGATGTGAACAGTTCCTTCAGCGCGGCGAACGTCGGCGCTGGCAGGAGAAACTCGACATAACGATCACCGATGCCATGGCGATGCCAGCCGTTCCCCTCGCTAGCGTTCACCCGCCGCAGCCGGTGCGCATCAGACCCCTGGATGCAGAACATGCGGCGCTCGTAGTGCTCGGTCTTTCCGTTGTAGAATGTTGGCGACGTAAACTTCTCGTGGTCGGTGTAGAAGTTGATGAATTCGAGCGCATGCAACGCCGGGTGCTGAGTGGCGGCGACTCGCGCCTGACCGCTCGTGCCCATCCGCAGCGTCTCGGTAATGACGCCATTTGGTCCGTTGGCATGCGGCGCGATGACGATGCCGCCAGCGCGATTGATGATCTCGTAGGCGTCGGTTACGTGCCGCGTATCGGCAATCGCGCATGCCCCTTTCTTGAGCAGGTCGGGCGGTACGCCGAGTTGCAGCAGCGTCGCTTCGATCAGGCTGATGGGGCGATCCGGCGCAAAAATCCCCAGAATATGCGCGCCGTAGTGTGATGTGAATTCAAAGCCGGGCAGAACCGTAATCCGCGCCAGCAAACGTCGGTACTCGTTCAGCCGATTCTGCTCCTCCTCCGTAATGCGCTGTTGACGTTCGAGCGTCTGGAGAAACTCAATCTCCTGACGCATCAATTCGTAGCCATGAACTGTGTTGTGATCGGTAAATGCGATGATATCGAGACCTCGTCGCTCGGCCTCCTGCAGAATACTGAGAAATGTGACTTCTGGCTCCGCATAGTCTTCTGAGGCAGGAGTATGAATGTGTAAATCTGCTCGAAACCATCGCATTCCCCCAGATGAACCATTCCCGCTTTGCGACATAAAGAATGCTCCAAGATATGATTATGATACTCTGTTTTGATTGCCTGTCTCTGCGCTAACACGACCAATGTGCGCCAACAGATGTCGGGTTGAACGCCAGATTTTATGTGACGACGGTCTGAATCTCTTTTATCCCATCTTCGACCGCTCGCCACAGATGGTTGCCCACCTCCTCTCTCGAGTTGCTCACGTTCCGCTTTAACTGGTATCATACCCCAAAGCCCGTTATCCTGCAATGTGAAGATGACAGGTTCAGGAGCGTATGTTATGCCTGATGCGCCGGAACAGATCGACGATCTGATCTACGTTCCCAACCCCAATTACCCGTATCCTTTTCCGGTTCCGCAGCCGCCGCATTTCTGGATGACCGAGCAGACCGGCAAACTGTCGGCTGCGGTCGAGCGGTATTTCAGCGGCGAGCGCCTATCGCCGGAAGACCTGCGATTGCTGCGATCATACCTGCGTCAGTATGTGGCGCGGGCTGTCATTGCTGAGGGGGTCGATCGTCAGGCGCTGCTGCGCAAGATCGACACGCTGAAGAACAACCGCGATGTCGAGCGGTTTGCCGATGAACTGTCGGAAGCGGGGATCGAACCGTTTTGAGATGACCGTTATCTTTCGCCGCTATCGGTGACGGTTACGGGCGGACGCTCCTCTGCGGTCTCCCTTGCGATGCTGAGATTGCCGGGATCGCGGCGGTGTGGCTTTCGCATTTGTGAGTTATCTCTGCTGGACAATCGCATCAGGGCACACGACTTCTGTCCGCCTGTAGAACAGAGAAAATGGCTCAATCCATAGGAATCCGTTTCGATCCGTGCGTATCCGTGTTCTATGACGCACTGCGTCAACCAGAAGGCGCCGTGGTTCAGCGTCCGGGCGGAATAGAGAAAATGGCTCAATCCGTAGGAATCCGTTTCGATCCGTGCGCATCCGTGTTCTATGACGCGCCGCGTCAACCGCAAGGGGCTGTGACTCAGCGTCTGATTGGTCGCCCGATGAGCGTCAGACAGGCGCCCCGGCGCAGACGGCGTCATCCAGCGCGGACCCACGCCTCGCGCAGTTCCACGAGATCGCGGAAGACGAAATCGGGCTGGATCTCGCTCCGCTCCAGCATCTCCGGCGTCGTGACGCCGGTCAGCACGAGCGCGCTGGCAAGACCCGCAGCCCGCGCCCCAGCGATATCGGTGTCAAGGCGGTCGCCGATCGTCAGCGTGCGCGTCGCGTCCGCCCCCAGAATCTCGATGGCGGCGCGAAACATGGTCGGTCCCGGTTTGCCGATGACGAACGGTTCAGTCTCTGTGCTCACGCGCAGCAGCGCCAGGAGCGCGCCGCACCCCGGCACGATCCCATCCTCCGCAGGAAAGGTGGTGTCGGGGTTGGTGCCGATGAACCGCGCGCCAGCGCGGATGAGCAGGCACGCCTTCCGCAGCCGCCGATACGTCACCTCGAAGTCCATCCCGACCACGACAAACGCCGGATGGTCCTCATCCTCGACAAAATAGCCATCATCGAAGAGCGCGGTGCGCAAGCCGTCCATGCCAATCGCAAAAACGCCCGTGCCGCGCGGCGCCTGGGTTTCGAGCCAGCGCCGCGTCGCCACCGATGAGGTGACGATGCGTGACGCTGGCATATGGATGCCCATGCGCGCAAGTTTGGCTTCGTACTGCGCAGGGGTCATCGTTGCGTTGTTCGTGCAGCAGGCGTAGGCGACGCCGCGGGCATCGAGGAATGCCAGTGCCTCGCTGACTCCCGGCAGCGCCCGCGATCCGCGGTACAGCACGCCGTCCATATCGAACAGCACGGCGGTGAAACGGTTCAGTTCAGATGTCATAGCGATCCATCACATTCGTTCGGGGGCTTTGATGCCGAGCAGCGCCAGACCATTCCGCAACGCCTGCGCCGTCGCCGCTACCAGGCGCAAACGCGCCGCGCGCAGCCCAGGCGTATCCGCTTTGATCACCGGGCAATCGCGGTAGAACGCCGAGAGCGCCCGCGCCGTCTCGTAGCACCATTCGGCGACGACGAACGGCGCATACCGTTCACCTGCTTCGCGCACGGCGCCCGGCAGCTTCGCCAGTTGCTTGATCACCGCCGTTTCCGAGGGATGCGTCAGCAATGCGGCGTCGCCTTCCTCCGGGCTGACGCCTTCATCCGCCGCTTTGCGCAAGATTGAACAGCAGCGAGCATGCATATACTGAATGTATGGCGCACTGTTCCCCTCAATCGCCAGCATGCGGTCCCAGTCGAGCCGGATGTCGCGCCGCGGGTCCTGATACAGGTCGTTGTAAATCACTGCGCCGACGCCAACCGCTTCGGCGATCGCCTCTTTTTCCTCCTCCGATAGATCAGGGCTTGCCTGATCGACGACGGCGCGCGCGCGGGCATGGGCATCGTCGAGAAGATCCGCCAGATAGACCATATTGCCAGCGCGTGTCGAGAGCGGTCGCCCCTGCTGATCGAAAATTGTCCCAAACTTCACATGGACCAGTTCGATGTCCCTGGCATACCCCATGGCGCGCGCCAGCGCGAACAACTGCCTGAAGTGCAGCTCCTGCCGCGCATCGACCACATAGATGATCTTTGCCGGGTGAAATTCGCGCTCACGGTAGACAATGCACGCCAGGTCGCGGGTATGGTAGAGCGTGCCGCTGTCGCTGCGCTGCAACAGGAATGTCGGCAGCCCCGGCTCGAGTTCATTAACCACGACCGCGCCATCCTCGTCGCGGTAGGCGACGCCTTTCTCAATCGCTTCCTGGATCAACCCGTCGAGCATGGGCGCATAAAAGCTCTCACCGAGCGTATAATCAAAGCGCACCCCCAGTCGGTCGTAGTTGCGCTGATTGGCTTTGATCGTCAGATCAACCATCCACTGCCACAGTTCGCGCGCCAGCGGATCGCCCTGTTCGAGTTTGAGCGACCACATGCGCGCCTCATCGTCGCGGTTGGGTTGCGCTGCGCGCGCCTGCAATTCCGCGATCCACGCGCGCTTTGCCAGCGCCTCCGGATCGTTCTGTTCGAGGCGCTTTGCCCATGCCGCCGCCTCTTCGCGCAGCGCCGCATCCTCTTTGACAAGCGCGCTGTATCGCGCGTACAGCTTGTCGAGCGCAGCGATCGCGTCCTCATCGTCGCCTTCCGGTTTCCCCCAGCGCACAATAGCGGCGATGTTCATGCCGAACTGCTTGCCCCAGTCGCCCAGGTGATTGTCACCGATCACGCGATAGCCGAGGAAGTCGAAGATATGGTACAACGACTGACCGATGATTGTCGAGCGAATATGCCCGACGTGCATGGTCTTCGCCACATTCGGCGACGAGTAATCGATAACAATCGTCTTCCCGGCGCCCTGGTCGTCGCTGCCGTACCGCGCGCCGAGCCGCTCGACCTCCGCGAGAACCGCAGTCGCCAGGCGCGCGGCATCAAGGGTGAAATTGACAAAAGGTCCTGTTGCGACAATGGAACCGATCAGCGATCCCGGCGGCGTCTGCGCCTTTTCGACAATGCGCTGCGCCAGTTGCGGCGGCGCAACGCCCGCCTCCTTTGCAGCGCGAAACGTTGGAAACGCCAGGTCTGCCGGGATATTCGGCTTCGGCGTGACCAGTTCAATCAGATGCCCGGCGACCAGATTGGTCCCGGCGATGGTGTCGTGCGCCTCGCGCACGAAACGATCAAGCGCGTACTCCATACCGTCCTCAACGTCATATGACCATCGGCAGTATACCGGGAACCTGTTCCTGATGCAAACGGCTTCTGTAAGACATTATTCATCTGTGCCGCTTGAGCGTTCGTGACAGCGTATGGTACGATAGACAGGCGATACGATCATCATTTATAGCGCCGTGCATCTATGTTGGCTCGTCAGCCGTTTCGTTTGACCATCCGCTCGAAAATGACGCTGGTGGCGCTGGTGCTTGCGCTGGCGCCGCTGATCTTCGTGAGTGCGCTCAGTCTCTCGGCGCTCGACCGCGCTCGCGGCATTGCAGTGCAAACCGCGTCGGACGCCCTGCGCGAACAAACCGAAGCCGACCTCGTGCGCTGGGTGACCGACAAAGCCAACCTCTACGACGCCAAACTGGAGCGCGTCTACCATCAGGTCGAGACCATCGTCCGGTACCAACCGGTCGAGTCTGGCGCGCTGAAAACAGTCTCTGATCGTCTCTGGATCGCGCCGGATGGTCCTACGCCTGACGCGATGCGCGCCCACGCCGCTACCGTCGCGCGCGCCCGTCAGTATATCCCGCTCCTGCGCGCGTCGGTCGATCAGGAAGGGATGGTCAGCCTTGGGTATGTGGCATTCGAGGATGGCGGCGTCCTCGCCTTCGATCACGACATTATCGATGTGCTGGATGCCATCAAGCCATTCGATCCGCGCCAGCGCAGCTGGTACATCGCTGCGCGCGAGGCGGGCAAGGCGGTGTGGGTTGATACCTACGTCGATGCCAATACCAAAAAACTGACCACCACGTGCGCTGCGCCGCTCTACGATCAGAGCGGCGCATTTATTGGCGTTGTCGGGTTTGATGTGCTGCTGGAAACGATCCAGCAGGACATCCTGTCGATCGATATTCCGCCTGGCGGATCGGCGTTTCTCGTCAATCAGCGCGGCGACGTGCTGCTGCACAATACGCTGTTGAGTCGTCCGGGGCGCTGGGACCAGCCGATTGTCACTGATAATCTCTTGAATGACGAGAATCCGCAAATGCGAGAGATTGCCGACCGCATGACGCGCGCAGAGCGAGGGGTCGAACGCCTGACGATTCAGGGGGAGGAAGTCTATCTGGCATTTGCGCCGATCCCCAGTGCGGGGTGGAGCGTCGGCATTGTCATCCCCTCCGCAGCAGTCACCGGACTGGCGCAGCAGGTCAGCGAAGTGATCACCCTTCGCCAGGATGTGCTGAGCGGGCAGATTGTCCTGGTGATTGCGCTGAGCGTGATCGCGGTCTCCGTCCTGAGCATGCCCGCCGCGTTGATCCTGACGCGCCCCCTGCGTGAATTGCAGGCGGCGGCGCAGCGCGTCGCCGCTGGCGATCTGACTTATCGCGTTCCTGAGTCGGGCGATTATGAGATTGCAAATGTCGGTCACTCGTTCAACATGATGACCGACGCGCTCCGTGAGAAGATCAACGAACTGGAGTTGAACCTGCGTCAACTGGCGGCGTTGAACGAAGTGTCGAACCAGTTTCGCACGATCGGGTCGGTGCGTGAACAACTTGACGCGATTCCGAAGGGGGTGTGCGAATGCCTGGGATTTGACAGCGCCGTTCTCTACCTGATTGAACAGCGCCAGTTGCGCCCCGTGAGCGCCTGGGTGCATCCAGACGATGCCGATCAGGCTGCTCGCATGCTGGCGGATGCCGCGCCGATACCGTTGGACAGCGACACCATGGCGGCAAACGTGGTGCGGAGCGGGCAGGCGCTGATTATCAACGATGCGTCAGCGTGGTCGTCATCGGGCGGAGCAGTGCAGGCGCCGCTGTTTGGGCGCGAGAAGCGGGTGATCGGCTTGCTCGTGGCGTCCTTTGATGCGCCGGGGCGCGCGCCGACGCCGCGCGACGCTGCACAGTTGATGACCTATGCCGGGATGTCTGGTCTGGCGCTCGAAAATACGATCCTCTACGCCGACCTCGAACGGCAGGTGGCGCAACGCACGGCGGAGTTGCGCACCGCGCTGGCGCGTGCGCAGGAGGCGGATCGGCTGAAAGGGCAATTCCTGGCGGCGGTATCGCACGAACTCCGCACGCCGCTCAATGCCATCATTGGATTCTCGACGGTGATGCTTGATGAGATCGATGGTCCGATCACGCCATTGCAACGCGAGGACCTGAAAATTATCAACCGGAATGGTCGCTTCCTGCTGCACCTGATCGATGAACTGCTCGATCTGGCGCGGATCGAAGCTGGCAAAATCGATCTGGAGCTGGCGCCGCTCGATGTGCGCGCCCTGATCGTCGAAACGACCGAAACGGTGCAGGGATTGCTCCACAACCGACCGATCACGCTCAACCTGTCGTTGCCCGAACGTCTGCCGTATGCCTATGCCGACGCCGCCAGAATCCGTCAGGTGCTCCTGAATCTGCTCTCGAACGCTATCAAGTTTACCCGGCAGGGCGGCGTGACCGTCAGTGCGCGCTGTGTCGCAGCGCCCGACACTCGCCTGGGAGCGACGGGTTCGGGCGCCGTCATTGTGCGCAACGGGCAGCGCCTGTATCCCTATATCGCGGTTAGCGTCCGCGATACCGGCATCGGCATTGCGCCGGAAGACCTGACGCGCATCTTTGAGGCGTTCCATCAGGTGCGCTCCGGCGACCGGCAGCGCGGCAGCGGGCTGGGACTGGCAATCAGCCGGCGCCTGATTGAGGCGCACGGCGGACGCATCTGGGCGGAGAGCGAGCCAGGCAAAGGCAGCGTCTTCACGTTCATTCTTCCGTGCGCTGTTGTGTCGCGCGATCATCGTTCCGAGGGCGACTCCGCCCTGGCAGGCGACGCGACTGTTCAGCGAGTGGAAGTGTACACCACGCTCATCGACCAATGACCGAACCTGTCACCATTCTGTACATCGAAGATAACCGCGACAATCAGTTGCTGGTGCGTCGTATTCTGGAGGCGCGCGGGTATGCGCTCCAGATCTGTGAAGACGGACCCTCAGGCATTGCACTGGCGCGCGAGAGTCAGCCAGCCCTCATCCTGGTTGATATCAACATCTCAGGCATGGACGGCTATGAGACAACGACCCGGTTACGCAGTCTGCCGCATCTGCGGACAACTCCAATCATCGCCATTACCGCCGATGTCCGTCCTGGAACGCGCGAACGCGCGTTGATTGCGGGCTGCGACGGGTTCATTACCAAGCCAATCGACCCGCGCCTGCTCCCCGATCAGATAGCCGAGTTTCTTGGCGGGAAGCGCGAACTGTTGCCCAGGAGCCTGGAAACGACCATGCTGCGCGAGTATAACGCCAAACTCGTGGAGCGGCTTGAGCGGCAGGTGCGTGAGCTGAGCGCCCGCAACGCCGAACTGCAAGAGCTTGATCGCCTCAAGAACACCTTTCTCGCCACGCTGTCGCACGAACTGCGCACGCCGCTCACCGCCATCCTCGGCTACCTGGAACTGTTCGAACGGCGCACCCTCGGACCACTTAACGAAGTGCAGGGACAGGCGATCAGCGTCATTGCCCGCAATGCGCGGACCCTCTCGCGCATCCTCAACAATCTGCTCTATCTGCAAGAGGTGCGTTCCACTGAAGTCCGTCGCGTCCCGGTTGTGATTCATGAGGTGTTACAGGAAGTCATTGCCGAAATGCAACCGCTGGCGAGCGCTGCGAATGTGACGCTCTCCTCCTCGCTGCAACCGACCGCCGTTTACAAAGGCGATCCGATCGGGATTGGTCAGGCGCTGCGCGCCCTGATCGACAACGCTATCAAGTTCACGCCCGCCTCCGGGCGCGTTGAGGTCACGCTGATCGATGAACCGTCGCGTGTGCTGGTGCGGGTGGAAGATACAGGGATCGGCATTCCCGCCGAGGCGCAGGAGAAGATTTTTTTGCCCTTCTACCAGATCGACGACTCGCTGGCGCGTCCGTACAGCGGCGCGGGGCTTGGACTGGCGATCGCCAGACACGTGGTTGAAGCGCATGGCGGGCAACTGACGGTGCGGAGCGTCGTCGGTTCAGGGAGCGCCTTCACCGTTGTGCTGCCGCGGGAGTAGGCGCGCTGGCGGAGATGCGCAACAGCAACCCGATGATCACGAAGTTCATAATCACCGACGAACCGCCATACGAAATGAATGGCAGCGTAATGCCGGTGAGCGGAATAACGCGCAGATTTCCGCCAATGATGATAAAGGTCTGTGTGGCGATAATGGTGGTCAGTCCAACCGCGAGCAGTTGCTCGAACCCGCGAAAGCGCCCAGGAATTCGCATGGCAATGTGGTAGCCGCGAAAGATCAGCAGCAAATACGCAATCAGAACCGCCAGGCTTCCGGCAAGCCCCATCTCCTCCGCCAGCGCCGTAAAGACAAAATCGGTGTGCACCGCCGGGATCACCGTGGGCAAGCCATGTCCCAAACCCGCGCCGATCACGCCGCCCGACGCCAGCGCATAGATCGCCTGAACGATCTGATACCCGCTGCTTTGCGCCGTTGCCCACGGATCAAGCCAGATAGCCACCCTGGTCTTTACCACTGACACGATGCCGTACAGCACATACGAGCCTGCGCCAAAGGCGCACAACCCGGCGACAACGTACCAGCCGCGCCCCGTGGCAACATACAGCATCGCCAGAAAGACGCTGAACAAGAGCAATGCCGCCCCCAGGTCGCGCTGGGCGATAATCAGCCCCATCGCCAGCCCCCACATAGCGATGAGCGGCACAAGATACGGCAGCGGCGGCAACGGCAGCGGACCGATGCGGTACCCGGCGGCGACGACCTCACGATGTTCATTCAGATAGGACGCCAGAAAGATAACCAGCACAATTTTGAGCAATTCGGAAGGCTGAAACAGGAAGAAGCCGAAGTTAAACCAGGCGCGCACGCCGCTATTGTTCGGATCGACGCCAAAGAAAAACGTCGCCAGAATCAGCGCCACCCCTGCAGTCAGCCAGGCGTACCGATGATGATCGAGCCAGTCCATTAACGAAGTGCGCTGATACCGCCGCAGCAGAGCGTCCCAGGGAACGAAGAGCACAACAGAGCAGATGAGAATCCCCAGCAACACCCAGAGCGCCTGTCGGTCGTCGATGCCAGCGAAACATGGCGCCAGCGACCCATCGCGCTGCTGACACCGGATAGAGAGCAGAGCGGGTTCAAGGCGGGCGATCAGCATCAACCCCAGCCCGGTCAGCAACGCCACCAGGGGAAGCACCATCTGATCCGCATCGGGCAGCCGCCAGCTCAGTCCAAGCGACATTGCCAGAAAGAGGAGGAAGGGCAGAACCGAGGGCCACAGAATATCGGCAAGCCCGCGCAGCGTGATGGCGGCGGTTAAGTCGTCGGCGCCGACCGTCAGCGCCACGAGGGTGTAGCCAGCCGCAAAGAAGAGGAGCGCGATGAGCAACAGTCGGAGTTCAGCGCTGCGCAGGCGCCAGGGGCGTCGGAACATGGTCAGATATTAAACAGAAAATGGCACACATCGCCATCCTGCACGATGTACTGCTTCCCTTCCATTCGCACATACCCATGTTTGCGGGCTTCCGCCATGCTGCCAGCGCGCGCCAGATCGTCGAATGCGACGACCTCAGCGCGAATGAAGCCGCGCTGAATATCGGAGTGAATGACACCAGCGGCTTCAACGGCTGGCGTGCCGCGGCGGATGGTCCAGGCGCGCACCTCGTCGGGACCGGCGGTGAGGAAACTGATCAGACCCAGCAGTTCGTAGGAGAGCGCGATGACGCGGTTGCGCGCCGGTTCTGCGATCCCCAGGTCGTCCATAAAGGCGCGGGCTTCTTCATCATCGAGCTGGGCAAGTTCAGCTTCAATCTTGCCGCAGAGCGTCGCCACGCCGCTCCGTCGGTGCTCATAGCGGATCGTCGGCGGATGCTTCAGTTGATCTTCGCCAATGTTGATGGCGAGCAACAATGGTTTGGCTGTGAGAAACTGGTAGCCGCGCAGCAAACGTTCCTCTTCAGCCGTCAGGTCGATATCACGGATGGGAACGCCGCCCTCCAGCGCCGCCTGAATGCGCGCCAGCACATCGCGCTCAACAATGCGCGTTTCGCGCTCCTTCGCCGACATCTTGCCGATCTCAGCGTTCAGGCGCGTCAGGCGACGCTCAATAATGGCAAGATCGGAAAAAGCGAGCTCCAGATCAACCGCCTCGATGTCGCGCATCACATCGACGCTGCCATTCGGGTGCGGCACGAGTTCGTCCTCGAATGCGCGGACCACATGCAAAAGAGCGTCGGCGCCGCTGATATAGTTGAGCACGGCTGGCGGCAGCCCGCCGCTCTCGCGCGCGCCGCCGCTCAACCCGCCGATGTCAATATACTGTACATCAGCATACGTGACCTTCTTTGGCTTGAACATTCGCGCCAGCACATCGAGGCGCGGATCGGGCACCTTGACCGTCGCCAGGTTGGGCGTCAACTGGCCAGAGCTATAGGCGGTCGTTTCCGCTGTCCCGCCGGTCAGCGCATTGAAGACGGTGGTTTTGCCGCTGTTGGCAAGTCCAATAATTGCGATTTTCATGGCAGTCGTCTCTGCGTCGCGTCAGATGATCGGCATCAGTATAGTATGCCTGTGCGTTTGCGGCAAGGGCGCAGGCGAGAGCGGGCGCAGACGTGCATGGTCAGGCGGCGCGCAAGCGCGTTCCTGAGGCGATGCACCCTGACCGGCGACTGATGTCGCGCCGGGCGGGCGCGCCGTCGAGCGTCTGCCTGTGCGGTTCGGCGCGCTCACCGCGCGTGGACGCCGCCGTTCTCGTCTGCGCGGCGGACGGTCGGCCGCAGGCCCGCAGGAGCGATTTCAAGCGCTGACATCCGAAACGCCGTTTCCCGATAAATCCTGCCTGCATCCGGCGAGAGCGAACAATGGAGCAGGGGCAATGCCGCAGTGTAGTATCTTGCATGGATGTCGCTGGAGTTTTGACCAAAGCTTAACTCCGAACCACTTTCACCGCGCGTTCGGTTCGGCTATAATTGATTGGAGCGCCAATGGCGGGCGGTGGCGCAGATTACTACGCAGGTGAAGTTTTCGTTATCTTTCACTGCCGATTGGGCGTAACTTCAGGTTCTCTCGTCGCGTTGGTATTGAATAGGCAACCTGTTCTTACCAGCGGCGGCAGAAGCGTCAGCGTCTACCGGGCGGCAGAAGAATATGGTTGCTGATGCAAACGTCGAACTTCCATCGATCATTGCTCGCGCCCAGGCGGGCGATGAGTCGGCGTTCGGCGAGTTGTATGCCAGATATGCCAGGCATATCCTGCGCTACATGTATGTGCGCACGCGCGAGCCGGAACTGGCGCAGGATCTGACGCAGGAAGTGTTCATTCGGGTCATCAAGGGCATTGGCGGGTTGCAGTATCGCGGCGAAAAAATGTTTCTGGGCTGGTTGTACACTATCGCAGGAAATGTATTGGTC
>JAUQOW010000231.1 GCA_030550675.1 Chloroflexota bacterium | reverse complement strand
TCAGCCGCCAGCTCTGGTGGGGGCACCGCATTCCCGTGTGGTATACGCCCGATGGTCAGATGATCGTGCCCGGTCCTGACGATCCCGATCCGCAAGGCGAGGGATTGGTGCAGGACCCGGACGTGCTTGATACCTGGTTCTCCAGCGCTCTCTGGCCCTTCTCGACGCTAGGCTGGCCCGACGATACGCCTGATATGCGGCGTTTCTACCCCACCAGCGTGATGGAGACAGGGTACGACATCCTGTTCTTCTGGGTCGCGCGCATGATGATGATGGGGTGCTACCTGACGGGCAAAGCGCCCTTCCATACGGTTTACCTCCACGGTCTGGTGCGCGACAAGGAAGGGCGCAAGATGTCGAAGACGTATGGCAATGTGGTCAACCCGCTGGATGTCATCGAGCAGTATGGCGCCGATGCGCTGCGCTTCACGCTGGCGACCAGCAGTTCGCCCGGTCAGGACCTGAACCTCAACCCGGAACGCATCGAGTCGG
This sequence comes from Chloroflexota bacterium, assembly GCA_030550675.1. Lineage (GTDB taxonomy): Bacteria > Chloroflexota > Chloroflexia > Chloroflexales > Roseiflexaceae > Roseiflexus. The sequence goes on along the minus strand of JAUQOW010000231.1, from coordinate 6,854 downwards.
CGCGCAATTTTGCCAACAAATTGTGGAATATCACCCGATTTGTGCTGTCGAAACTGGACGGCGCAACCCAGCGGGAATCACTGTTCGCTCCTCAACCGGCGACCCTCGCCGACCGCTGGATCCTGTCGCGCTACCATCGTCTGGCGGCGGACGTTGATCGGTTGATGCAGACGTATAATTTCGGCGAGGCGGGTCGCGGCATCCAGGAATTTCTCTGGAGTGAATTCGCCGACTGGTACGTTGAAGTCGCCAAAGTGCAGTTTGAGCAGGAAACGCTCAGACCGTCGACGCGCGCTGTGCTTTTTACCGTGCTGGAAGGCGCATTGCGTCTGCTGCATCCGTTCATGCCGTTTGTTACTGAGGAAGCCTGGCAGTATCTGGTGCGCGATTATCGGACCAATGCCATGCCTGTGTCGATCATGATCGCGCCGTATCCGCACCCGGATGCGACCTGGATCAATGAGGACGTTGAGCGTCAATGGGCGCTCATCCAGGCGCTGATCACTGGTATCCGCAATATCCGCACCGAGTACAAAGTCGAACCAGCGCGCCTGATTGCCGCCACTATCGTGGCAGGCGCGCAGACGGCGCTGATCGAGGCGCAACGTCCGATTATTGCGCGTCTGGCGCGGATCGATGCTGATCGACTGACGATAGCCGAATCGCTCGATCAGCGTCCATCCAATGCCGCCACCCTCGTGATTGGATCGGTCGAAGCGTACCTGCCGCTCGCCGGTATGATCGACCTGGAAGCTGAACGCGCGCGTCTGCTCAAGGAACTGGAAGCGGCTCAGGCGGAAGCGGCGCGGCGCGAAGCGCGACTGGCCTCACCTGGTTTCGTCGAAAAGGCGCCTGCGGCTGTGGTGCAACGCGAACGCGACGGCCTGGCGGCTGTTCGCGAAACCATCGCCCGCCTGCAGGAGCGCCTGGCTCAACAAGGATTGCACCCATGACAGCGTCTACGTTCCTGATCACTGGCGGCGCCGGCTTTCTTGGCATTAACCTGACCCGTTACCTGCTGGCGCGCGGGCATCCGGTCGTCTCGCTCGACATCGCCGATTTCAACTACCCCGAACGGAACCGGGTCCGAGCGATCAAGGGCGATATCCGCGATCGTTCGAGCGTTGATCGCGCGATGGAGGGGGTTCAGATTGTCGTGCACGCAGCAGCGGCGCTGCCATTGTACAAAAAGGAAGACATCTTCTCCACTGACCTTGATGGCACGCGCAATGTCTTGCAATCAGCCTTCGAGCATGGCGTTGATCGGGTGATCCATATTTCTTCGACTGCTGTGTATGGTATTCCCGATCATCATCCGATCTACGAGGACGACCCGCTCCATGGCGTCGGTCCCTACGGCGAGGCAAAGGTTAAGGCTGAGCAGATCTGCCTGGAGTATCGCGCGAAAGGAATGTGCGTGCCCATCATCCGCCCGAAATCGTTCGTCGGTCCGGAACGTCTTGGCGTATTTGCGCTGCTCTATGACTGGGCGAAGGACGGGAAGAATTTTCCCATGATCGGCAGCGGCAACAATCGCTATCAGTTGCTCGATGTGGAGGACCTGTGCGAGGCGATCTACCTTTGCGCAACGCTGGATCGGGATCGGGTGAATGACACGTTCAACATTGGCGCCAAAGAGTTTACGACCATGCGCGAGGACTATCAGGCGGTGCTGGATGCCGCCGGTTTTGGCAAAAAGATCATTCCCTTTCCGGCGGCGCCGGTCATCTGGACGCTGCGCATTCTGGAAGCGCTCCGCCTCTCGCCGCTCTACAAGTGGGTGTATGAAACCGCCGCCACCGACTCGTTCGTGTCGATCGAAAAAGCCGAACGGGTCCTTGGCTTCACGCCGAAATACTCGAACAAAGAAGCGCTCGTTCGTAACTATCGCTGGTATATTGAACACCTGCAGGAGTTCGAGGGCGCCTCCGGCGTCTCGCATCGCGTTCCGTGGAAGCAGGGCGTGCTGCGACTGGCTAAAATCCTCTTCTGAATCGCCCTGGCAAATATGTGGTATAGTAGCAGGGCGAAACGTCTGTAAAGCAGCGGAGATGTGCGCTTGATACGTCACCCCGGTGTGCGTCGTCGTTTTGTTCTCATGCTGTTGGGCGTGATGGCGCTGACAGGCATCGTCTCCATCGCTCGTCTCGGTTTCGAATGGAAACAGGCGCTCGACGATGTGGACGCAATGATTGTAACGCCTGTCGTCCTTGCGCCGACCCCCGAACCGATGATCAGCGCTCCGGCGTCCGCCGACGCGCCGGTGATTCCCGCGATTCCTGCTCCTACTGTTGCGCCGACGGCGGCGCCAGAGAACGATGATCCGGTCAACATTCTCCTTCTTGGCGCTGATGCGCGCGCCGATGAGGAGATCAGTCGCACTGACGCGATCATTCTGATCCACATCAACCCGCGCACCGGTCGCGTCAGTATGCTGTCATTCCCCCGCGATCTGATGGTCGATACGCCGGGGTTCGGGCGCCGAAAAATCAACTCGGTCTACCTGCTCGGCGAAACGCGCCTTGGCAAAGGGTATGGCGCCGCTCTGTTGAAACAGACGGTCTCCAATCTGGTTGGCGTGCCGGTTCATTACTTTGCGCTGATTAACTTTGAAGGCTTTCGCCGGGTTATTGATCTGGTCGGCGGCATTTCCATCGATGTGCCGAAAGTAATCGATGATCCGCGCTATCCGGTGGATGCATTCCCTGGCGATGTGCGCACGATGCGCGTGCGCTTCGAGCCAGGACGACAGTGGATGGACGGTGAACGCGCCTTGATCTACGCACGCACGCGCCATGCTGATAGCGATTTCGGACGGAATCAGCGTCAGCAGCAGGTGCTGCTGGCGCTGGTCGAGCGCGTGCGTGAACGCGGTCTGATATCGCAGATCAACAAGATCGATGATTACACCAGCGCTTTGCGCGACTATGTGCGCACCGATGTGCCGCGCAGCGAAATGATCCGCCTGGCGCGCGCCGCGACCCGGCTGGACCTCGATAATATTCAGCGGTATGCCATCGACTCGAAGATGATCATCACCCTCGGCAATTCCGATACCTTCGCCGCTGATCCCGAAGCCGTGCGCGAGATGGTGGACCGCATGATCGCTGGCGGCGTCCCTGCGCCATAGGAAACACCCCTATGTCCGGCGCTTCGGGTGCGGTTGTCCGCCGCGTCGCCATCGCCGCACTTTTGATCGCTGCTGGCAATATCGCCAGTCGCCTGGTCGGTGTGGTGCGCGAGGCGGTCATCGCCGGTCTCTTCGGGCGCGGCGCAGATGTCGCCGCCTTCACCGCCGCTTCCGCCATTCCTACGATTGTCTACGATCTTCTGGTCAATGGCGCGATCAGCGCTGCGCTCGTGCCGGTGTTCAGCGCTTACGCCGAGGAGGACGAAGCCGCTTTCTGGCGCGTCGCCGCAACCGTCGTCAATCTGGCGCTCGGAGCGATCGCGCTGACCGTCGGGTTCCTCATCTGGCAGGCGCCAGCCGCTGTGACGCTGCTGGCAGGCGGGTTTGACCCTGACCTGCGTGAACAGACCATCGTGATGACCCGCCTGCTTCTGCCCTCGGTCTTTTTCATGGGGCTTTCAGGTCTGATCACTGCGCTGCTCTATGCGCGTCAGCGGTTTCTCCTGCCTGCGTTTACGACCAGCATTTTCAATCTAGGGATTATTCTTGGCGCTGTTCTGCTCCAATCGTGGCTCGGTCCGCTCAGCCTGGTCGCTGGCGTGCTGCTTGGTTCGGTCTTGCAGGTGGCGCTGCAACTCCCCGGTTTGCGTGATGCGACGCATATTCCGTTTCTGACGCTCGATCTGACGCATCCCGGCGTGCGCCGGATTCTCGCGCTCTATGCGCCGGTTGCGCTGGGGATCGGTTTTTCGGTTGTCGGTATTGTGCTCGATCGCAATCTGGCGTCGCGCCTGACGCCGGACGCCATTCCGACGATGCGCTACGCGACGACGCTCATTCAGTTTCCCCTTGGTCTGGCGGCGGCGGCGGTGTCGTTCGCTGTGCTGCCGACCCTCTCGCGCCAGGCGAGCGCCGGTGATGAGGCGGCGTTTCGTGTGACCCTGGCGATGGGGATCAAAGTGGTGCTGTTGCTCATTCTTCCGGCGACCGCCGGACTCGCAGCGCTGGCGGCGCCGGTCGTCGCGCTGCTCTATCAGCGCGGCGCCTTTGGCGGCGCGGATACGCAGGCGACAGCGCACGCGCTGCTGTTCTACCTGCCGGGGTTGCCGGCTGCCGCGCTCGATCAGATGATCCTGTTTGCTTTCTATGCCCGCCAGCGCACCCTGACGCCGAATCTGGTGCAGGGAGCGGCGATCCTGATCTATGCGGCGACGGCGCTTCCGCTGCTGTTTTTGACGCCGCTGGGAGTGACGGCGCTCATCCTGGCGAATTCGGCGCAGTGGATCGGGCATGCGCTGATTCTGTACTTCCTCTCGCGACGCCTGGTGGATCTCGGCGGTCTGCGCATCGGCGAAACGCTCTGGAAATGCCTGATCGCCTGTGCCGCGCTGTTCTTTCTGGCATGGCGGCTGGGCGACGTCCTGGCGTTCGCCGGTCCGCTCGCGGCATTGCTGGGAGCGGGGGGGCTCGGAACGCTGGCATATCTCGGCGTCTGCCTGGCGCTGCGCGTCGAAGCGCTCGACTTTCTGATCACCACCCTGCGGCGGCGGGGATTCTTCCCTGCTGCATGAAGGAACTCCTCCGCTGTTGCTTTCTTGCGACTCATCCTAAGATGTGCACATCCTCCTCGCTCCTGAGGCAGCTCCAGGTAAGATTATCTCTCAATTCAAAGACCTGTCTCCCGGCAGCGCATATCTGTCGGTCTGTCGAGGGCGAACTTTGCGCGAAGCGCCGCTTCAGGCATAGGTTGTCTGTTCGCATTCAGGCGTTGCCTGAGGGAAGAGGACGTTGTGCCGGGATCGGGGAGGCGCCAGACGTTGGAAGGGGACATCGACAACAACCAGAGAGGAGCGCATGGAACAGAACATCATCACCGGGGTGTTTCTGCCGATCGCAATCGCCATCATCATGTGGGGCATGGGTCTGTCGCTGGTCGTGGATGATTTTCGACGGGTGCTGTTCTACCCGAAAGCGGTCGCCATCGGTCTGTTCGGTCAGTTGGTCGTTTTGCCGCTGGTTGGCTTCTTCATCGCTTCGACGTTCAACCTTCCGCCTGAATACGCCGTCGGGTTGATGATTGTCGCTTTGTGCCCTGGCGGTCCGACCTCGAACCTGATCTCGTTCCTCTCGCGCGGTGATGTCGCGCTGTCGGTGACATTGACGGCGATATCGAACACAGTGACGGTCATCACCATTCCGCCGCTGGTCAACTGGATGCTGATCCATTTCATGGGTCAGGGGACAACGCTCCAGTTGCCGTTTGTGCAGACCGTGGCGCAGATCGCGCTGCTGACGATTGTGCCGGTGGCGCTTGGCATGTGGATGCGAGCGAAGCGTCCTGAATTCGCCGCTGAAGCCGATTTCCCGGTGAAGGTCGCGTCCGTGATGCTGCTCATCCTGGTGATCCTGGCGGCGATCATCCGTGAGCGGGCGATTATCGTCCAGGCATTCATTGATGTCGGTCCGGCGACGCTGATGTTGAGCGCCGGGAGCATGCTGATCGGTTTTGCAATCGCCGCCATCCTGCGGCTCAACTGGTCGCAGCGCATCACTAGCGGCATTGAGGTCGGCATTCAGAACGGGACGCTGGCGATTGCGCTGGCATCGGGCGCGACGTTCCTCAATAACCCTGCGATGGCGATTCCGCCTGCGATCTACAGCCTGGTGATGTTTGGCACGGCTGCGGCGTTCGGGTTCTTTGTCAATGCGCGGATCGGGCGTCGGCAGTGCGCCTGCTGCCGGGATCGCTTCCGCCTCGACATCTTCGACCTCAACCGCACGAAGGGCGAGCGCGACAGCGAAATTCCGGCGACGGTCGCAACCGCGCCATCCGGTCGCATGCAGACCTCGACCGGTTTCTGATGAGGAAGATCAACCCGAACCGGGACAATCGAGCCTGCACCTGTGGAGCGATTGGCGTCGGCTGAGCCTGCCGAAGCCAACGCCGATCGCAAGATTGTCCAATATCTGGTTGATCGTCCTACGGGGCTGATAGTCAAAATCCAGTAACCAAGGGCGTCGCAGACGCTACTTGACGGGATGCGCACTCCCGGCTATACTCTGAAACCAGATGGGGAGTAGCAACCGGGATATCCGGGTCAGGCGGTCGTCATCACGGAAAGCAATTTCCCGGCTGCCTGAACGAAATCGCAAGACCATCGCAATTGGCGGTGGTCTTTTCTGTTGGTGTGCAAAAGAAGGGAGAAATGCGCATGGAACCATCGACCATTCGACCGCAGGTCAAGCCACAGAAGCCCTCCCCGGCACACGGCGATGCGACGCCGGAGAACTCCTGGCATGCGTACTCTGTCGATGATGTTTTTGTGCTGCTCGACAGCAAACCGCAGGGATTGACCAGCGACGAAGCCCGTAAGCGCCTTGCGCAGAATGGTCCCAATGAACTTCAAGCAGCGCGACGCATTTCACCGTGGGAAATCCTGCTCGAACAGTTCAAAAACGTCTTAATCATTATTCTGCTCATCGCCACGGCAATTTCATTTTTTCTGGGGCATGGCGTTGAGTCGATCGTCATTGCAATTATTGTGCTGTTTGCAGTGCTTCTGGGATTTATTCAGGAATACCGCGCCGAGCGCGCCATTGAAGCCCTGCAGCAGATGGCGGCGCCAACTGCAACCGTGCTGCGCGACGGGCAGGAGATCCGGGTTCCGGCGCGCGATCTGGTTCCAGGCGATGTCATTCTCCTGCACACCGGCGACCGCGTTCC
>JAUQOW010000230.1 GCA_030550675.1 Chloroflexota bacterium | reverse complement strand
GAAAAGATTGTTACTTGACGTGGAGGACGCGGCGGCGCCGCGCCCACGCGAATCGGCAACGACCGCTGCGCGCCCCGCAATACCGTCATCAATCGATAGATATACCCATTTGCGAACGTTCAGGGAAACAATATCCTCCTGCCCGGCGTCCAACTCTATGGAAGGACGCTTTTATGGTTGTGTGTTGACCGATGGGGCAAACCAGCCAGAGTCGTGAAAGGAGAAGATCATGAGACTCACGCGCCTTCTGTGGTCAGCGCTGCTGATTGGAGCGCTGATTGCAACCATATCGGCGTTCACTGCGCCAGGCGCCGCGCAGCGCAGCGATGATCCGCCGCCGGTTGTCACACCGGACGATACATTGACGCTTCATCAGGAGGATCTCGGACCTGCAACCCGCGACATTGCGGTCGACTTCGATTCAGCCATCCGCCCCGCACTTGACGCATATCTCCAGCGATCTGGCGACCTGCCGGGCATCGCCACGGCGGATGCGCCTTTTGTGAGCGCCATTCCCACACCCATCCCGCCCGTCTATCTGCCACTGATCACGGCGCCGCCGCCACCGCCGCCGCGGATCGTTCTGCCACCGGAACCCACGCCTGTCCCGCCGCCGCCGGGCGCTGATGTGACTGCCGTCACCTGGCCCGAACCCAGCATTCGCGTCGGGCGCGGCATGACCCTGACCTACGAGATCCGGGTGTACAACGACGGCAAGGGGGATGCACGCAGCACGACCGTCGTCATTCCGTACAACCGCAACCACATCCTGCCGATCGCCAGCCGCTTCGACCGCAGCGCAGGCGACTGGGTGAGCGAACTGACGCCGACTCAACTGACTGTCGCGTTTGGGCGCCTTGGCGGCGGCAAGATGCGCAGCGGCTTCATCGATTTCAAGGTCAATAATACGCTCGCCGCCAACACCGCCATCGAGATGCGCTCCACCTTCCGCTGGTCGGACGACGATCGCGGCGGCGACGGGCGCAGCAACTGGGCGCCGGTGCTGGTCGGCGGCGGCAACGACACCGCGCCTTTCGTCTGGCTGATCGTCGAACCGATCCGGGGAACGGCGAACACGACGCGCACCTTCTTTAGCGATCGCTTCGTGCCTGGCGAGAATGTGGTCACATGGCTCAACACGCCGCGTGGCGTGAAGCCGCTCGACATCGCCTCCGCCGCCGATCCGTCAGGACGGGCGTGGCTGACGTATCGACCGTCCGATCTGACGCCAGGAACTTATCAGATCGTCGCGCACGGCACGCGCAGTCGCCTGACCGGCGTCGTGTCATTCGTGGTACAGTAGGAGAGAAGCGCACGGGGAGCGACGTCAGGAAGAGACCCGCTCCTCAAGCGGATCGAGAGCGGCGTTCCAGAGTTTCATGCGCTCAGCGTCGCCGCCAGCGTCAGGATGGTGCAGGCGCGCCATGGCTTTGCGAATGGCGCTGATTTCAGCAGCGGTGAGCGCAAACGGAATGTTGCCGATCTTCACGGTCGTCTGTTCGCGCATAGCGCTTTCTGCGCGCGCCTTCCACATATCGCGTTCACGCTCAAGCGCAACATTCTCGCGAGCGATCTCGACCAGATTGGCGACCGTTTTGTTGTAGGCGCGCGCAATCTCGGCATGACGATCCTGTTCTTTGCGAAGCTGACGGAGCAGGGCGCGGATCGTCTGATGCGCTTCCTTCAACTCATTCAACAGCCACGCAGGGTCGATGGTCGCGGGATCGATGTCGCGCAGCGGATTATCATTGCGAGCCACGCCAGTGTCCCCAGATATCGAAAAGCTCCTCCACGCCTGTAGTATAGCGACATGACCGGTCACTCGTCAAACGATGACGGTCCCTCATACTCGCGTAGCTCACGCACCTTGAGCGCCGTTCCGAGAACCAGCAGGATGCACGCCGCGCCGCCGAGGGTCACCGCCGCTGGCGCGCCGATCAGACTGGCGATGAATCCGGCGTTGGTTTCGCCAAGTTGCGGACCGCCAGCGAAGAAGACCATATTGACCGCCACCATGCGACCGCGCAACTCATCAGGCGTGAGCAACTGCCGGATTGTGCCGCGAATGACCATACTGACGGTATCCGCCGCGCCCATGCCTGCCAGCGCCGCCAGCGTCAGCGGCAGCCAGCGCGACATTCCGACCACCGCGACGCACGCGCCGAACGCCAGCACTGCCGCGAGCAGGATCATCCCCTGGCGCGGAATGCGCATGCTGCTGAGCAGCGTTGCGGCGACCACCGCCCCTGCCGATGGCGCAGCATACATCCAGCCGAGTTCAGTCGGACCGACCCGCAGGGCCTGATCGGCAAAGATCGGCAGCAGCACGCCGGTAGCGCCAAAGAATGTGGCGAAGAAATCGAGCAGCATAGTCGCGGCGATCAGGCGATGCGAGAAGACAAAGCGCAACCCGGCAAGCGCCGCCTGGAGCGACACCGGTTCGGCGCGCGCCGGAATATTGCGCGTGCGCATGAGCAACGCGGCTGCCGCAACCGCCAGAAAGGTGGCGGCATCGATCCAGTACACCGGCGCAACGCCGACGGCAGCGATGAGAACGCCAGACAGCGCCGGACCGATGACTGTCGCCAGTTGCCAGGCGACAATGTTCAGGCTCAACGCATTCGGCAGATGCTGCGGCGCTACCAGGTTAGGAATGATCGCCTGACGTGCCGGCAGTTCAAATGCGCCCGCCACCGACGCCAGCGCCACCATCGCATAGATCAGCAGCAATGGCGGGCGCTCCATGGCGCCGGTAAGCGCCAGCACCACGGAACACACAAACGCCGCGAGCGACGTCAGGATCAGGATTTTGCGCCGCTCGACGCGATCAGCGACCATGCCGCTGAAGAGCGCCGTGACGACCAGCGGAATAACGCGCGCCAGCCCAATCAGACCGAGCGCGAGTTCAGCCTGAATGCCGCTCTCCGCCTGCGCCAGTTGATACACCTGCCAGGCAATTGCAACATTGCGCATCTGCGTGCCGGTGATCGACACGAACTGACCAGCCCAGAGCAGCCGGAAATCGCGGTAGCGCAGCGCTGTCAGCGCCGCGAAGCGGGAAGCAGGCGTCGATGAGTGCATACACGTCCAGCAGCGGCTCTACGAAGAATGCAGGGCTGGCTATCATACCACAGAATGCTGACGCAAAGGCGCAGATTGAGTGCAAGACCGTGCGCCTTTGCGTCTCTGCGTCTACCTTTTCGAGCAGTGCTGCAGAACGTCTCGGACAAGGCGGAGAAGCGCGCAGAATCTCATAGGAAGACCTGGCTGCGCACGAGAACGCGCGGTTTCCATCTACCGCAGATCGCGCAGTGAATGGTACAACGCAGTGGTTTCGGGCAACGGGGCGATGCCCAATTCATTCTGGAGCACACTGACGCAGCGCGCATACAGCCGCAGCGCCGTGCTGCGTTCGCCAAGCGCGGCATGCGCGCGCATGAGCAGGCGGTACGCCTCTTCCTGCGTCTGGTCGATCTCAATCACGCGCCACCCCAGACCAATCGCCTCGTGAATGGCGCCTTCTTCGAGCAGCAGCGCCCCCAACCGCAGCGCCGCCTCGATAAACGCCAGCGCCAGCCGTTCACGCTCGACAACGGTCCAGTCTTCATACATATTGTCCGGCAGGTAAGGACCGCCGTACAACTGAACGGCGCGCCGGTATGCGGCGATCACCGCTGCGCGCTGACCGCGCTGATCCGCCCGCCGTCCCTCATCAATAGCTTCGAGGAATTCGACGACATCAATCCAGTGATCGCTGGCGATGTTGAAGGCGTATGTCTCACCCTGCTGCACCACATAGGCGGACGGCGCCCCATCCGGTCGATCTGGTTCGAGCGCCTTGCTCAACCGATTGATGGTCACGCGCAAGTTATTGGTCGCCGCGTCAATGTCCATATCGGGCCAGAGCGCCTCGACCACCCGTTCACGCGGCAGCGCCCGTCCGCGTTCCGTCAACAGCAACTGCAACAACTGGCGCGCTTTGCTGCTGCGCCATTCACGGTCGCGGATCTCGTGATCGCCGCGCCAGACGGCAAAAGCGCCAAGCATCCGAATGCGCAGCGTATAGGGCGGACGATACACCAGACGGTTGAGCGACTCTTCAGCCGCCTGGCGCACGACCGCATGACGATCCCTGAGCAGGGCGCGCAATGCCGGGTAAGCCGCCGCCGTACCGACATCGCCCAGGAGTCGCGCCGCCTGCGCTCGCACATCTGGAGACGGATCATTCAACACATCCTGGAACAGACCCACCGCCTCGTCGCTGAGGTGACCCGGCAGGATACGCCCAATTGCGTCGACGCCAATACCGGCGCGCAACGCAGCGAGAGCCACGTCTTTCAGGGCTGTGGCCGGCATCATGGGCAGAAAACGGCTGCGATCCTCCTCTGCAATCGTCCATCCGGCGCGCAGCCAGGCGTCGCGCAGCGTCGCCTCGCCGCACCGACCGGCAAGGTGCGCCCCGTAGAGGCAGGCGGACGCCAGAAACGCCCGATAGCCGCGGTGCTGCATCTGCTGCACCGTCGTCTTCAGCAGATTGAGCGCCTTTTGATGCTCGCCCGCCTCACCGAGCACCACTGCCAGCAACAGACGCAACCGCAGATCGGGTGCAACGCCTTCCACCTCATCAAGGCGTCGCACAAAAGCGCAGGCGGCGGCGGCGGCATGCGCCGCCTGACCGCGCTGCAGCATACTGTACAACTCGATAGCTTGCAGCGACGCGAGCGGCGCCAGCGCGCCGAGTTCGTGAAAAGCGGCGCGCGCCTGCGCGATGTAGATCGCCGCTTCATCGAGGCGCCCCTGCCACGAGAGGAGCAACGCCAGTTGCGCCGCGCTGACGCCCGCCGTACCGTCGCGGTAATAGTCGAGCAGGTAGCGATGGGCATCAAGCGCCAGGGTGATCGCCTCAGCGTGCTGACCGAGCAGGTAAAGCGCCATTGCGCGCTGACGCAGCAGATTCTGCCGCATGCGGTCATTGCTGTCGATTGGCGTCAGTTGCAACGCCTCATCAACGACCGCCAGCGCCTCCGACGGACGCCCAAGCTGATTGTGAATGGAGGAGACAATCATGGCAAGCAACCAGCGCCATGCCGGATTGAGCGGATGAGCGGATGCATGGCGGGCAACCCGCAGCGCTGCGGCGAGTCGCCCCCGGATCGCCAGTATCGCCGCAGCGCATGTCAGCGCCGCACCGCGGGACCAGGCGTCGCGCGCCTGATTGGCGGCGCGGATAGCGCGCACGCAGACAGCCGTAAACTCGGCAGGACGCGCCTGCCAGAAAAGGAGCATTGCAAGATCGGAGCAGGCGCGCAACTCGCGCGCATAGGCGCCTGCCCGGCGGAAGAGATCGGCGGCGCGCTCGATGATTTGCGCAGCGACCGGCGGATTGGCGACGATCTGACTATATCCCCACATGTACAGCAGTTCCGGGTTCGCATCACGACGCTCCGCCGGGATCTGTTCTATCCAGCGTCGCACCATATCGCGGCGCGGCGAGTTGAGCAGGGGCCAGGCGCGCTCAAGCAGGGCGCGTTCGAGATCATCGATGCTGTTGGCGCGAGCGTAATGATCGAGCGCTTCCTCGAGTTCGCCGCGCATCTCGAACTGCCGACCGAAACGACGGTGGAACGCCGCAAGCGTCTCATCATCCACCATCTCGTGAACGCCGCGCAGCAATAATTCACGCCAGAGCGGATGGAAGCGCAGGCGATCACTCTGAGCGTCGAGCGGCATCAATGGCAGACCGAGGGAGCGGATGCGGCGCAGCAGGTAAGGAACATCCTCTCGCAAGAGAGCATGGGTCAACAGATCAGCGTCAAAATGCGGCGGAAGCGCAGCGAGGCGAAGAAACTCAAGCACGTCGGCAGGAAGATCGGTAAGCGCCTCCGCAGCCAGATACGCAAGCAACTGTTCACTGCCGCCGCCTAACGCCGCCACGAACTGACTGCGGCGTTCCGCTGGCTGCTCAGCAAGCGCACGTGCGGCAAGCTGCAACCCAAGCGCCCACCCCTCAGTGCGCTCCAGCAGCGTGGTCAACTCCTCATCCGAAAGGGTCACTCCCTGGATGGCGAGCAACTGCCGCGCCTGATCGGCAGTCAGATGCAGATCCGATTGGCGCACCTCAATAATGCGACCTTCCGTGCGCAGGCGCGCCAGCGGCGAAATATTCAGCTCGCGCCGTGACGCAATCACAATATGCAGGGTGGGCGGCGCAGCACGCAGCAAATAGCCCAGCGTCTGCCCGATCACCGCCGAATCGATCACCTGATGGACATCATCGAGAAAGAGGAAGGCTGCCGACAGCACATACCGCTGCAGATCGCCGCACAACGCCCCGGCGACCAGGGGCCAGTCGCGCTCGAGATTGGCTGCGCTCGACAGCACTCGCGCAGCGTCTTGCCCCAGCGCAGGAAACGCCGTTTGAAAGGCGCGAATCAGGTACGCCAGAAACAACGCCGGGTCGCGTTCACCAATATCAAGCGTCAACCACGAAACCGGCGCGCCAGTGCGACCCAACTCCTGCGCCCACTGCGCGAGCAGCGTTGTTTTGCCATATCCGGCCGGCGCGGTTACGAGGGTTAGCGGCTGAAGGCGCACTTCTGCAAGCAACGCCTGCAGATCAGGGCGGAGCAAGACGCCCTCGCGCAGCGGCGGAGGAGCCAGTTTCAGCGGCAACAGCGCCTGCGCCACACGGTTGCGATTGGCGAGTTCGATGCTGTGGTCAAGCGCACGCATACCGATCAGAACTCATCCGCACTGCCATGATGAAACGTACACAGAAACGCGCGTTACGCCCTCGGTCAACAGACCGTTCTTTGCATTCCAATGAACATTGTACACGGAACGTCAATTCCTACGCATAATCCGGGACTTAAGAACTATCCTCCGTGATCGATCGCACAACCGGTTTGACAGGCGCTCGTGGCTGTCGTATAATGCATATCCGCCACGATATGTGGCGCGCTGTCGTGTTGGGTCGGTACCGAAGTGGCCAACCGGGGCAGACTGTAAATCTGCTGGCTTAACGCCTTCGCTGGTTCGAATCCAGCCCGGCCCACCAGTTTGACTGAGAATGTAGAGTTGAGAGCAGGGGAATGGCATATCTCAATTCTACATTCTCATTCTTATGTTCATTCGCCCATGTAGCTCAGCAGGTAGAGCACGTCTTTGGTAAAGACGAGGTCACGGGTTCGAGTCCCGTCATGGGCTCCAGCAGGGCAGCGGCAGTCAGCGCCGCGCCTGACAGTGCAAGGAGCAGCAAGAAGCAATGGCAAAGCAGAAGTTTGAGCGCACCAAGCCGCACGTCAACGTCGGCACCATCGGGCACGTCGACCACGGCAAGACCACGCTGACGGCGGCGATCACCAAGGTTC
>JAUQOW010000041.1 GCA_030550675.1 Chloroflexota bacterium | reverse complement strand
CAACCGGAGCGTCGTTTCCTGACACATCATGCCTGCTCCCGCCGCCATCCGCCTGGTCGCCTGGCGACTGATAAATGTCAATCTTTCTGTTGTTCGTAGCGCTCTGGCGCTGTCATATGCTACAATCGAGGCAGTGAAACTCTCGTGCAGGCAAGGGGATTATGAGCGCCGCACTGACTGATCAGGCAAACGCTGCCAGCGCAACGGAAGCTGCGCCATTCTATGGATGGCGGTTCATTCGCCGCGAACTGCCGGATGGCACAGTTGAATGGGATCAGGTTCCGTTGACCTACGAAGACGTGTTGCATCCTGAAGAGGGGGATCAGGTGACCCAAAGCAGTCTGCACCAGCGGCGCTGGCACTATCTGCGCGAAGTGTTTGAGCGGCAGGTCGCTGATGATCCCACCGCCGTCGTGCTCGACGATGTGCGAATCGAATAGGATGCGCCTGATCTCAAGCCGCACGGTCCTGACCTTATGGTTATCTTTGGGGTGAAAGAGCGTAAGGACTGGGGCACGTTTCGCGTTGCCGAGGAGGGCGTGCGTCCGGCGCTGATTGTCGAGATTACCTCGCCAGAGACGCGCGGGCATGATGTGATTACAAAGGTCGATCACTACGAATTGGCGGGAGTGCCGCTCTACGTGATCGTTGATGCGGTGGAGCGTCGCGGTCAGCCAGGGGTGCGCCTGATCGGGTACCGGCTGACGCCGCAGGGCTATCAGGCGCTCGCGCCGGACGAGCAGGGACGGCTGTGGCTGGCGCCGGTGCGCGTCTGGTTGGGGGTGCGCGACGGTGACATCATCTGCTACGATGAGGCGGGCAACCCGCTGGGCGATCATCTGGCGCTGGCGCAGGCGCTGAAGGAAGAGGAACGCGCCCGCCGCGACGCCGAAGCCCGCGCTGCGGAAGAGGAACGCGCCCGCCGCGACGCCGAAGCCCGCGCCGCCGAAGCGGAGGCGCGCGTGCGGGAACTGGAAGCGCTGCTGCAACGGATGCAGCAGGGGCAGTGACCGCGCTGGCGATCGCTCGTCCCCTTCGTCCTCGCTGTCACTTCAGCCACGACCGCAGCGCTTCCACCTCGTCCGTCGCCTCCCACGGCAAATCCAGGTCTGATCGACCGACATGCCCGTACACCGCCAGCCGTTGGTAGAGGTTGCCGTTGCACATCATCGCCAGTTCGCGCAAGCGCAGCCGGCGGATGATCCCGCCAGGGCGAAAATCGAAATGTGCAGCGACTTTGTCGGTCAGCGTATCATCATCCAGGCGACCGGCGCCGAACGTTTCGACCCGCACGCTCACCGGTTCAGCGATGCCGATGGAATAACTCAGTTGCACCTCGCACTGTTCCGCCAGACCAGCGGCGACGATATTCTTGGCGGCGTGGCGCGCAGCGTAAGCGCCCACCCGGTCGATGCGGGTCGGGTCTTTGCCGCTCAGTGCTGCGCCGCTCTGACGCGAGAAACCGCCATAGGTGTCAACGCCGTTCTTGCGCCCGGTTAGACCGGCGTGCAATGCCGGACCGCCTTCAAAAATCGGTCCTTCAGGGTTGATCTGAATCCGGGTGCGATCGTCGGGCGCATACGGCTGATCGACAAAGGCTGGGCGGATAATCTGTTCCATCACATCGTTACGGAGCGTCGCCAGCGAGACGCGCGAGTCGCGCTGACTGGCGAGCAGGGTGATGCTGTCAATTCGCCGGGGGACTCGCCCGGCGAACGCAACACCCACCTGACACTTGGCGTCGGGCGCAAGGTAGTGGAGCGACTGCTGACGCACGAGGTCGTACTGCCGCATGAGACGGTGCGCGCACCAGATCGGCAGCGGCGCAAGGTCCGGCGTGTGAGCGCAGGCGTACCCGAAGAGGGTCACGTTCTCTTGCGCCGTCAGTTGCATCGGATCGTCAATCTGCGGGCGGAAGCCATTCATTTCGCTCAGGCTGGTCATAACGGTGCATGTGCGCCCATTGAACGCGCCCCGGTCGTATCCAACCTCAAGAATGATTTCGCGCGCCGTGTTGGGAATGTCAACGACCGCATCTGCGGCGACTTTGACCGATACAAACAGAATGCCGGTCGAAACGGCGCATTCAGCGACGACCGATGCGAACGGGTCTTGCCGAAGGTAGTGACCAACCAGCGCATCGCTGATCTGGTCGCACAGTTTGTCCGGGTGCCCGGCGCTGACCGACTCAGACGTAAAGATGTAGTGTGATGCCATCTCCTCACCTCTCCTCGCGCGTCTCCTCTCTGATATGTGACGGGGCGATCCCCTTCCTGATCTCATTAATGAGCAATGGCGCCAGTGCAGCGCCCGCCACAATCGCCCAATCGAGCGGTCCCAGCGGCACGGCGCCAAGAATGCCGCGCAATCCCGGCAGCAGCGTCGCCATCACCTGGAGACCGAGACCGCTGCCGATCGCCAGCGGCATGTAGGGGTTGGGCGGGCAGGCGCCGCGTTCAAAGATGCTATGGCGTTCTGAGCGACAACTCAGGGCATGGAGCAACTGCGCGGTCGTAATGGTTGAGAACGCAATCGTGCTGGCGCGCGGTCCGATGCCGTAGCGGGATAGTCCTATTCCGTAAGCGGTGAGCGTACTGGCAGTCAGCAGCATACCCTCGAACCCGATAGTTTGCAGGTCGGCGCGCGAGAACATTGGCGCGTGCGGATCGCGCGGCGGGCGCGACATGACATCCGCCTCCGGCAGTTCGACTCCCAGCGCCAGTTCGGGGAAAATGTCGGTCACCAGGTTGATCCAGAGCAACTGGATCGGGTTGAACGGTTCTCCTATCCCAATAGCGGTGGCAATCAACGTCACGGCGATCTCGCTGGTATTGCTTGCCAGGATGAAGTGAACCGCCTTCTTGATGTCGTCGTAGATCGCGCGTCCCTGCTCAACGGCGATGATGATCGTTTGCAGGTTATCGTCGCGGATCACGATATCAGCGACTTCCTGCGCCAGCTGGCTGCCTTCGCGCCCCATCGCAATGCCGATGTCGGCGGCGCGCAACGCCGGACCGTCATTGATCCCGTCGCCGGTCATCGCCACCACGCGCCCGGCGCGCTGGAGCGCCTGCACGATACGCAGTTTGTGCGCCGGGCTGACCCGCGAGAAAATGTCGATCCGCTGCGCCAGCGAGCGCAACACATCGGGCGGTATATGTTCGAGCTCTGCAGCATCCAGCCCTTCCAGGCGTCCATCGTGGCGCAGCCCGATCTGACGGGCAATCGCGTGCGCCGTCGCGCTCTGATCGCCGGTCACCATAATCGGGTGGAGACCAGCCGCGCGGAAGCGCGCCATCAACTCGCGCATGCCGGGGCGCGGCGGATCGGCGATGCCCGCCAGCCCGACCCAGATCAGGTCGCGGCGTTCTTCCGGCGGCTCGCTGCCATACGCATAGGCGACGCCAAGCACGCGCAGCGCCTGACCCGCCATCCGCTCATTTTCAGTCACGATGCGCACACGGTCGCGTTCAAGCAGCGGTTGCACCACGCCGTCGCACAGATGGCGATTGCACATCGCCAGCACCTGATCCGGCGCGCCTTTGATAGCCAGCAGCTCGTCATCGCCGTCGGCATGCCAGGTGACCATATACCCGCGCTGTTCGCTGCGCGGTTGCATGCGCAGCAGCGGATAACGCTGGCGTAGCGCAACCACGTCAATGCCAGCATCGAGCGCCGCCCGCACCAGCGCCATCTCGGTCGGCGTGCCCTGCAAGCGGGGTGAACCATTGGTCATCTCGATACGCACTTCGCTACATAGCGCAGTCAGTTGCAGCAGATACGTCAGCTCGCCGGTGCGCGCGCCATTGGCGCTTTCTCCCTCGCGTCGGAACGTCGCCTCTTCATGGCGGTAGAGGGTCATCCCGGCGAAGACTGCCACCAGCGTCATCTGGTTCAGCGTGATCGTGCCAGTCTTATCGAGACACACATCCTGCACGGCGCCGAGGGTCTCCACCGCGACCAGCCGCCGCACAAGAATATTTTGGCGTTCCAGCCGCCGCAGACCGAGCGCCAGCGTTGTGGTGGCGACTGTCGGCAGACCTTCGGGAATGGCGGCGACCGCCAGCGACACCGACGTTTTCAGCATCATCAGAAAGCCGTGACCGCGGAGCAGCCCGATCACAAAGACGCCGCCGCAGATGGCGAGCGACAGGAGCGCCAGTTGACTCCCAAGCACCCGGAGTTGCCGCTGCAATGGCGTTTCGGGCTGTTCCGTCTCGGCGAGCATTCGCTGAATATGCCCGACTTCGGTGAAGGCGCCGGTCGCAACCACCAGCGCCCGCCCCCCGCCGCCAGTCACGGTTGCGCCGCGATAGACCATGTTGATGCGGCTGCCGAGCGGCGTCTCACGTCCCAGAACCACATCAGCGCGCTTGGTGACTGGAATGCTTTCGCCGGTCAGCGCCGATTCATCGACTGTCAGATCATCTGTTTCAATCAGGCGCGCATCGGCTGGCACCGACGTGCCGCGTTTCAACACGATGACATCGCCCGGCACGAGTTCTTCGCCCGGCAGATCGTGCTCAACGCCAGCGCGGACGACGCGCGCGACAGGTCGGGCGCCGCGGCTCAACCCGGCGATGGTCTGTTCCGCCCAGTGTTCGGTGAAGAATCCGATCCCGGCATTGATCAGCACGACGCTGAGAATGACGACGCCATCCGCGACGCCGCCGGTCGCAATTGACAGAATCGCCGAGACGCCGAGCAGCGCCACTGGCAGGCTGCTGAACTGTTCGAGGAGCATACTGAGCGTCGAGCGGCGGTGAATGTCCGGCAGCGTATTGGCGCCCAGTTCGTGTAACCGTTGCCGGGCGACTGCGGGGTCCAACCCTTCGTTCAGCGATGTCTCAAGAATGCGCGCGACATCGGCGACCGGCATGGTGTGCCAGGGATGCTGCACCTGTTGCTGGTCGGCATCGTCTGCGCCGGTCAGCGCCCGGACCAGTCGCGCCTGGACTTCTTCGACGCTCATCGTTGCGTCGAAATGGACGAGAACCGTGCCGGTCAGCGTATTTGCCGAGACAGCGCGAATGCCAGGCTGTCGCGCCAGGCGTTGCTCGATGCGCTCTTTCTGAGACGGGTTGCGCTGCAGCCCGGCAGGGCGGAAACGCGCCCGTCCCGGCAGTCGGTGGACAATAACCACCGTGACCGGCGCTGGCGGCGCGGCAGGGGCGGGCGGCGAAGGCGGCGCAGCAACCTCGCGCGCCAGCGCCGTCGGAATGGTCAGTACTGAGAGTGGCGTTGTCTGGCTCAGCACATTGCCGGCAGACACCTGCACCACATCCTGTGCGCCTTGCGGACCCTCGATGCGACGCAGACGCACGAGCAGATGTTCAGACATCCCCAGCCAGCGCAGCCGCATATTGCCCGGTTTCAGCGTCACATCGCCCCGATCATCGATGGTCAGGATCAACATTCGGTCCAAGTGAACAGTCACCGTGCCAATCGGCGTGCTCTGGGGGATGGCGTGCGATTGCGCAAAATGGAGTTCGATAACCGGCTGGTCGCCAATCCGGGCGACATGCACCTCATCAAGTGATTCGACCACCTGCGGATAGGGCAGAAACTCATCGAGCGCCTGCCGGACATTGCAGGAGTCGAGCGCCTCGCGCAGCGCGGCGCCGGAAATCAGGCACGGTCCGCGTTTGCCCAGGGCGATCAGCAGATCACGAAACGTACCGCCCTTCCCAAACGTTGTTTCGAGAACAGGCAGGAGATCGGCGACGCCCAGAACAGGCAAGGAAGAGGATGGCTGGACCGTAAGGGCTGTAGTTGTCATACCAGGTCGCGCATCATCTGAGCTACGGGCTCGTGAACACTAAAGATACACATCCGCAGGATCTGCGCCGCCGGGTCGCGCGTTCTTGAAGCTGCGGGCTAAAGCCCTCGCTCAGAACCTGGAAGCCCCTGCGGGGCTTGCCCGATCTCAGCCAGGGCTTCAGCCCGCAGCGCCCTCACGAACCATATCTTCATTATGCGTCGGGCGAACGGGCGGATAGCGGAATATGTCGTCAAACCTCCTCTTGTCGAGACATACTATTACGTTCTATCCGACGGGCGCGGTGCAGCGCAAGAATCGCCAGTGCGTGCGCCATCAGCGTGCTTGCCGGTCCCAGCGCCTGACCGCGCAGCGTTTGCACGATACTGGCGCCAACCAGCCCGACGAACGCCACTTCGAGCAGGTCGAACGAGCCATTGGACGAACGCTGGATGACGCGGTCAAGTTGATCGAGACGCGCTGCCGCGGCATTCAGCACCGGGTTGGCGGCTGGCGGCGTCGCCTCGATCGTAAACAATTCGAGATCGATCCCGTCGCGCCGCAAATCATCATCCGTGCCGGTATAGCGGAGCAGCACGCTGGCAGTCAGCGGGTTGGCTTCAACGAACAGCACTCGTCGACAGGCGGCGAGTTCGCGTTCCACGCGCGCGAAGTAGGCAGAATCGCCTTTGCGCGCCGGGATGCGCAGGCGCACACGATCTCCGATGCGATGCGCAATATAACCGGCGGGAAGCATATCTGCGCTTTCACCTCACGACTCAATGCGCACATCCACCGGCGCCTGATGAGCGGCGCCTTGCGTTTGCAATTCAACCTGCACTTCAGCGGCGATGTCGCTTAGCGTTTCCACGAGCAGCGCCGCCATTTCACGCCCGCGTTCGTACCCCAGGATCGCCGCCTTGATCCCCTGCTTGAGCGCGGGGCGGGCAAGCGGCGCCAGGAGCGGCAATACGTCGCGTGCGGCAAGAGTTGCGCCGACGCCGAGCGCAATACCGGTTAAGAGGCTTCGTGTGTCAGCCACAGTCTATCCCTCAGTCAGCACATCAACGAGCGTGCTGACATTATAGCCGCACATCGGGCATTCCGACAAACGTTCAGTTCGAACTGCCGATTGCTTTGAGAAAAGCGGCGCCGTGCAGTCCCTGCTGGCGAACATTCCGCGCATTGCTCAGGTCGAAGACGAGGTCCCTCCGGCTGTCTGGCGTGACGAACGAGAGATTAATCTTCTTGCGCGCGCCAGGGATATCGAGCGATATCAGCACATCAACGATCCCGGCGGCAAGGTCGCCCATCTGCTCCTGATCATTCGCATCGGCGACCGCCATCCCAATCGTGACTGTGGTTTCAAGCTCGCCGACCCCTGATGTTTGCTGTCCACCGGAGTAGCAGGCTTCGCCAAAGACGCTGGCGCCGACCGACAGCGGCGCATATCCGGCGGTCGTTAACCCGTCCTGAACCCTTTGGGCAATATCTGGCCGCGCTTCTGTCGCCCATACCATGGCGCATGGATTTTGTTGAGTTTGCCCGTTCGAGGGAGATCTGTCAATGGGGAAAGGCAGACACGCCGCCAGAACAAACGCCGTCAGTGCCAGGCCAATGGCTCGCTGCATCGTGATTCGCCTTTCTGCTTGAGGTAAGCGGTCAGCCGAACAATCTATCGATAACGCTCCGATAGCACTCGTAGCAGATCATGTTCAGCAGTTGCGGCGGCGGGGCGTGTTCAGGCAGGCGCAAACGCTGGATCGCTTCTTCAACCTCAAACCACCCCTCGCCAGGCACGTGCACCTTCTTGCACCAGCTACAGACCGACACGACATCGTGGGATCGTTCCTGCGTCACGTCCAGCAACGCCACGTATTCACGCGCTTCTTCGTGGGTGATCCGGCTGTTAAAATCAACGCTCCCGTCCGGGAGCGGCGCGATCTGCAATTCAATGACGCGGCGCGCTGTCGGCGAGTCGCAGCGCATCTGGATGGTAACGGTTTTGCCGCGGCGTACGCGACTCAGGATGAGCCGGTACAGGTGGCGCGTTTCCGGGTCGCTGATGAATTTCCAGATCGGGCGACTCCAGACGTTGGCGGGGGTGAGGTGCGCGCCATCGTTCTCGCGTGCGAAGGCGAGCCACTCATCATTAAAGAAGATGATGCGGTCGTGGTCGTCGATACGGTAGGCAAATGTGCGAGGGGCAGGAAGGAGTTCCATTGGAAGCCTCTGCCGTCTGGCAGTGACGCGCGGCGGAGGCTGATGCGCCTTGCGCCTCCGTGGCGCGTGTTAAGGAGTTACCACCTACATTGTACGACCAGCGTCAAGAATCATACCACATTGCGTTACAAATGGTCAGAACGTCTTCTGGTATCATGAGAACGACACTGCCTGACAACGAAGGAGCCATCCATGTCCGCTGTTTCCGTCCCTGCCCTGAGCGATCTCTACGCTGCACGGGCGAAGACTCTCGCCCCCGCTCAGATCTGGCCCGAACACGAGGGCGATCTGATTTCGCTGGCGTATGGCTTCGCCGCGCCAGAACTGTTCCCGACTGATGACCTTCTCGACGCTGTTGCCGAGGTGCTGAAGGAGGACGCGGCTGAGGGATTGAACTACGCCCCGACGTACCCCGGTCTGGTGCAGTTCGTCGTGGATCGGCTGCGCGCTCAGGGAACCCCGGCGGAGCCTGGCAATGTGCTGATTGCCTATGGTTCCAGCCAGGTGCTGGCGCTGCTGCCGCAGGTGTTCATTGACCCCGGCGACGCCGTCATCGTTGAAGGACCGACGTTTATGGGCGCGGTGCGCCATTTTGCGCTGGCAGGCGCGCGTCTGATCACCGTCGATGTTGATGAGCATGGCATGAATGTGGAGGCGCTCGAAGAGACGCTGCACGATCTGGCGCGGCGCGGTCAGCGCCCCAAGTTCATCTACACGATCCCGACCTTTCACAATCCAAGCGGTACGCTGATGCCGCTGGAGCGCCGCCGCCGACTCGTGGCGCTCGCGAAAGAATATGGCGTTCTGATTGTCGAAGACGACGCTTACGGCGATCTCTACTTCGAGAGTCCGCCGCCGCCGCGTCTCTCCACGCTCGATCACGAGGGGTGGGTGTTGCAGGTCGGCACCTTCTCGAAAATCCTGGCGCCGGGGTTGCGCATGGGGTGGGCATGCGGCAGCCACGAGATCATTCAGCGCCTGGCGAGTTTCAAGGTCGAAGGATCGAGCGGTCCGTTCCTGACGCGCATGGTCGAACGGTACTGCGCGAATGGGCGACTGGAGCGCCATATTGCCGATCTGCGCGCTGCGTATCGGGTGCGCCGCGACGTGATGCTGGCGGCGATTGCCCGCGAATGGCCCGCAGAGGCGCAGGTGACGAAGCCTGAAGGCGGGTTCTTCGTCTGGGCGCGGCTGCCGCAGGGTCTGAGCGCAACAGCGTTGCTCGCCGAAGCGGAGAAGCATGGCGTTACGTTCGTGCCAGGAACGCACTTTTATGCGAATGGCGCGGGAGACGACGCCTTCCGGCTTGCGTTCAGCTTCGTGCCGCATCAGCAGATTGAGGAGGGGATTGCGCGCATTGGCGCGGCGTTTCAGACGCTTGGGGCATTGCGCTGATCTGGCGAGAGGGACGAGGCAAGAGGGGAGAGGGTTGAACGTTAAATGTTCGAAGATTTGGTGCGCCTGCTGCCGCCATCTCTTCCTCTTGCCTCGCGTCGCGCGCCTCCTTTACCCCGCATACAGGTACAGTTCGCCTGGCTGCAACAGGTGGCAGCGCATAAATGGCGCCCGACGGTCGATCTCGTCGAAGAGCATGCCAGGCGACACGCGGTTGTCGGCAAACAGGTCGTTGTGCATGCCAATCAGGACCCGCGCGCCAATGGCTTTCGCCAGTTCCACTGCCTCGCCGGGCCACAGGTTGCCGATGATCCCTTCGCGTTCGCGGAAGAAGTCGCGCCCGTTGATCGGCAGGATCGCAATGTCGATGGAGCGACCGGCAAGCGCCGCCAGCAGTTCGGGAAAGATGATCGTATCGCCGCTGTGGTAGACGGTCACCCCGTTACACTCAATGATGAACCCCATCCAGCGTGAATGACCCCCGGCATCGACTTCATACTCATAGTGCGCGGCTGGCGTCGCCACGAACGCCAGCCCCGCAATCTCGACGCGCTCACCCAACTGCGGCGCGATAATCCGCTCAGAGGGAATGCCGGCATCCAGCGCAATCTGCCGTCCCTGGAGCGATGCCACGAGCGTTGCCGACGGCGACGCTGTCATGAGCGGCGTCAGTGTCGCTGCGTCAGTATGATCGAGGTGCTCGTGGGTTGCAAACACCACCTGCGCGTGGGTGATCAGCGCCGGATCGACCGGGATCGGAAATCGCCGCGGCGGTCCCCCGACGTCTGCCACCGAATTGGAGAGATAGGGATCGATGTAAGCGATCGTGCTGCCGCCTTTCAGCACGAAACCTGCTTGCCCCAACGACCAGAGCGCCAGTTGCCCCCTGGGGACCGTCAGATGATCGATCTGGGCGATCAGCGTCGCATCGCGTGGTGATGTCATGGATTCCTCCTGTGAAGAAACGGATGGCGTCGGCGAGTGGATCAACGAATATACGCGCTATCGTGTTCCGCGTCCTCCTTGCAAGGTTGAACATTCACCGTTCAACCTTCAACCTTCCCGCGTTCAACGTCCAGGCTGGACCAACCGCTCGACGATCAGCGCCGATGATAGCACGCCTGGCAAGCCCGCGCCCGGATGAGTGCCCGCGCCAACGAAGTAGAGGTTGTCGAACTCTTCGGAACGGTTGTGCGGACGGAACCAGGCGGACTGGAGGAGGGTCGGTTCGAGCGCAAATGCTGCACCGAGATAGTTGTTCTGACGGCGCTGAAAGTGTCGAGGATCGACCATGCGCTCCACAACGATATTCTTGCTCAGGTCGGGCAGGAAGCGATCTTCCAGGAATGCGATGATCGCATCGCGGTATGGGCGCGCCAGGGTTGCCCAGTCGGTCTGCGACGACAGGTTGGGCACGGGAGACAGCACGTAGAAGGCGTCGCAGCCGGGGGGAGCGACGTCCGGCTCGTCGCGCGACGGCATGTGCAGGTAGAGCGAGAAGTCGTCGGCGACCCGTTTGTGAATGAAAATGTCGTCGAGCAGTCCGCGATAGCGCGGACCGAAGATAATGTTGTGGCGCACCAGCGGCGCATCGTGGTAGGTGCGCCGCGTACCGAGATAGATGACCACCAGTGACATACTGTAGCGCAACGACCGCAGACGGCGGTCGGTATAGCGGCGGCGGTGGCGCGGCGCAATCAGGTCGGCGTAGGTATGGGCGATATCAGCGTTCGATACCACAATATCGGCGCGGCGCTCGCTGCCATCCGCCAGAACCGCGCCGCGAATGCGTCGCCCTTCAACGATCAGTTCGCGCACTTCGGTGTTCAGATGGATGGCGACGCCGAGTTCGTTGAGCAGACGCACCAGGGCATTGACGATAGCGCCGGTGCCTCCGACGGCGTAGTACACGCCCCACTCGCGCTCCAGATAGTGAACCATCGTATAGATCGACGAGGCGTAAAATGGGTTGCCGCCGATGAACAGCGGGTGGAACGAAAAGCAGCGCCGCAGAAAATCGTCCTTAATGTAGCGCGACACATAGCGATAGACGCTCTCGAACGAGCGCAGGCGCGCCAGATCGGGCGCAATGCGCAGCATGTCGCGGAAGCGCAGAAACGGTTGATCCGCCAGTTCGACAAACCCCTTCTGGAAAATGGGACGGGTGCTCGCCAGAAAACGGCGGTACCCTTCAACGTCCGCAGGGTTGATGCGTTCAATCTCGCGCAGCACCGCCGCTTCATCAGCGCTGTGATCGAAATGGCGACCGTCGTAATCGTAAATGCGGTAGAAGGGGCGGCATGGACGGAATTCGACGTACTCTTCGCGACGACGACCTGCGGCGCGCCACAGGTCGTCGAACAGGAATGGCGCGGTGATCACCGTCGGACCAGTATCGAACCGGAAGCCGTCCACCTCCAGCACATACGCCTTTCCGCCAGGCTTATCCTGTTTCTCGAAGATTTCCACCTCGTGACCGCGCGCTGCCAGGCGCACGGCGGCAGCCAGGCCGCCAAAACCGGCCCCGATAATGAGAACCTTGCTCACTGATGACCTCCAACAGACAATGGGCGCGGTGCGCCGCGCCCTGGTGACCGATTGATCTGGCATTTCTCAAAAAGGTTGACGCGAAGACGCAAAGGCGCGCAATCAATTAAACCTTTGCGTCGTTGCGTCGTTGCGTCAGCCCTGCTGCGAAACCTGGTTATTGACGCAAAGGCGCAAAAGCGCAGAGTTGCGCGATCAATTAAACCTTTGCGTCGTTGCGTCGTTACGTCAGCCCTGCTGCGAAACCTGGTTATTGACGCAAAGGCGCAGAGTTGCGCAACCAATCATGCCTTTGCGTCTTCGCGCCTTTGCGTCATCCCTTCCGAGAAACCATTGGACTGCGCGCTGCCGAAGAGCGCGCGCAGCGCCTTGATCACTCACTCCTGCTCGACGTACTCCGGCACGTCCTTTGGCGCGCTGCATGCGCTGATGGTGCCGCGGAAATCGACATCCGCCGACAGTTCGGGGCGTTTCTGCTTCAACTCTGCGATCTGCTCGCGCGTCAGCACCTTCGTTTCATCGAACCCCAGGTCGATGGACCCGTCGAGATGCACCCGTTCGAGATCGTAGAAGCGTTTGGTGAACGTTGTCTTGGCGAATGCTTTCAAACAGCCGAGCATGTAGCGTCGTTTGAACGGGTCCTTGATCCAGGGATAGCTCAGGAACGCCTTACGCATATAGAAGCGCGCATAATTGCGCAGCACCCCCTTGAGCACCTGCTCGCGCGTCATCGCATCCGGCTGGATGATCGGCGTCACGAAATTGTACTTCGAGAAATCGCGCACCTCGACCCGATCCCCCAGTTCCTCGAACAATTCGGCGAAGGGCCATGGCGTGTACATATTCCAGTTCGCCATGTCCGCCTTCCAGTCGAGGGCGTAGCGGTAGGTCTCCTCGATGGTTTCAGGCGTTTCGTTCTCCAGCCCCATAATAAACTGCGCCTCAGCGACGATCCCCTGGTCGCGCAACAGCTTAATGGCGCGCTTATTCTGCTCGATGGTCGTCTCCTTGCGGAAGCGATCAAGGTTCATTTGCGCTGCGGCTTCGGTGCCGAGCGAGACGTGCACCAACCCGGCGCGGCGGTAGAGCGGCAGGTACTGTTCATCGCGCAGGATGTCGGTCACACGGGTGTTGATGCCCCAGTAGACGCCGAGTTTGCGCCGCTCCAGCTCCTCGCACATCGCCACGAACTTCTTGCGATGGATCGTCGGCTCTTCGTCAGCAAGAATGAAGAAGCCGATCTTATACTCGCGCACCAGCAGTTCAATTTCATCTACAAACGCGATTGGATCACGCACCCGATATTTGCGCCAGAACTTCCACTGCGAGCAGAAGCGGCAGGTGAACGGGCAGCCGCGGGCGAAGTTCGGCACCGCCACGCGCACATTCAATGGAATGTAGATGTACTTCTCCCACTCCAGCAGGCTCCAGTCGGGCGTGAGGGTCGAGAGATCGGCGATTGGCGGATGGGCAGGCGTGGCGACGACGCGGTCGCCGTCCAGGAATGCAATTCCCTGGATCTGATAGCGATCGCGCGCATCGCTGCCATTCTCGATGGCGCGCATCAGGTTGACGATGATCTCTTCCCCCTCGCCGCGCACGATGTAATCGATCCATGGCGCTTCAGTGAGCACCTGTGCATACATGAAGGTTGGATGCACCCCGCCGAGAATGGTCTTGCAGCCGGGGTTGGCTTCACGCGCCAGGCGCAGCGTCTCCTGCGCTTTGTAGATCATCGGCGTGATCGCGGTCGCCATCACGATGTCGGGGCGGTTCGCGCGAATAATCTGCTCAACGGTCTTATCGGGCAGGTTGTTGGTCATCGCATCGACGAAGCGCAGGTTCGTATAGCCGGCCTTGCGCAATGCGCCGCCGATATATGCCACCCAACTGGGGGGCCAGTTGCCCGCGATCTCCGCCCCGCCTGCGTGGTAGTTGGGCTGGATCATCAGAATACGCATACTCGATCCTCCTATGCCGGTTGATAGGTGCAGAGCGGGTCCTCCGCCAGCGGATCGCCGCTTGCCGCGAAGGCGCGCGCTCGTGAACCGCCACAGATCGCCCGATACTCACAACGTCCACATCGCCCGCCAAACCGAGACGGATCGTGCAGGGCGGCAAATAATGGCGACTCCCGGTAGACCTGCACAATATGGTCGGTGCGCACATTCCCGGCAGCCAGCGGCAGGAACCCGGCGGGGCAGATGTCGCCAGTATTCGAGATGAACATGATGCCGTTGCCGTCACGAATGCCGAAACCGCGCCCAATTGGCGTCTGCCGGATCTGTTCGCCGCTCAACCCGGCGGCGCGCATCTCGCCGAGCGCGACGCGCCGGTACGACGGCGCTTCGGTGGTAGCGACAGCAAACGGCGCTTCCTGGGCAATGCGATAGATCCAGACCATCAATCGCTCGGCGTCGGCTGGCGTCAACGACTCCAGCACCCGCCCGCGCCCGATGGAGATCAGGAAGAAAAGACTCCAGCGGGCAACCTGTCTGGTCTTGAGCAAATCATAAATAGCCGGAAGATCGTCTGCCGTCTCTGCAGCGACCAGCGTGTTGATCTGCAACGGCATCCCGAGCTCCGCCGCCCACTCCATCGCTGCAATGGTGCGCTCGAACGTCCCTTCCACGCCGCGAATGGCATCGTGACGAGCGGCATTTGACCCGTCGAGGCTCAACCCCAGCGCCTCGACGCCGTGCGCCTTGAGCGCCTCGAGCATGGCGCGGGTCAGGTTTGGCGTCGCGCTCGGCGTGATCGAGACCGGCACGCCAAGCGCACGCGCCGCATCGATCAGGTCGAGCAGATCGGGACGGGCAAGCGGATCGCCGCCGGTCAGGATCAATTGCGGCAACGGATTGCCAAAATCGGGGATCTGCCGCAGGAAGCGCATGCTCTCCTCGAAGGTCAGTTGCAACGGATGCGGATGCGGCATGGCTTCCGCGCGGCAGTGGCGGCAGGCAAGCGCGCATGCCTGCGTCATCTCCCAATAGATATTGAGCGGCGTCAACGCAAAATCGCGCGGCGCGTGGCGCATCGGTCGAGCCGGTTGTGGCGGAGCAGTCACGCGAAACCTCCGTGTAGTGAGCAGTAAGAACTACTGTCCTCAAGAAATGGGCGCGTTTGCCGCGCCGTCCTTCCCTGTGCGCTATGAGCACTGAATGGCATACCGGCAGCGTCGGTCGCCGCGCGCCTGGCATTCAAGCTCGCGCAACGTCGCCTGCGGGCAGATGAGTTTCCGAAACATTTGCTCAAACGCGCCGCGATAGTAGGCGCACATTGCCGCCGCCATCGCTGGTGTGTCAAACAGCGTCCCATTAGCAATGGAGAGCGACGGGGTCGGCGTCAGATCATAGGCGAACGCGCCGCTGCCGGCGAACGTCCAGGTATGGCGCTGCATGGCGGGCAACAGCATCCGCAGACCCAGCGACGGCGGCAGCAGGCGGAGCAGCACGCGCGCCAGGAGAGGGATGCGGTTCGCAAACACATACTCGGACGTCAACTGCCCGGAGCGCGCCATCACCTGGTTGGTGCGCTCTTCTCCGATTTGCTCGATCAACAGTTCAACCAGCGCGTGAAACTCACGCTCATCGATTAGTTCGTGCGGCAGGCGATCCGGCAGATCGCCAGCGCCGCCGCGCACCAGCACAGCCCGCGCTGCGTCATCGCCGAGCATTTCGCGCAGCGCCGCAACCGTTTGAATGATCGCATTGGGACCTATCTTGCCCGTCCCATGAGCTGTCGTCGTCATGGCTCCACCATTGTCGTGACCGGGAATTGACCGCACTATACCGCCAGCGAACCGCCTGTGCCGAAATGGTTTATCCATCGTTCGTTGCGCTTTGTTAACCATGTTGTAACCAGACAATTTTGTAAAACAATTGCGTAGGATATGTATGGGAAGGCGAGAGGGACGAGAGAGACGAGGCGAGAGGTAAGAAGGTTGCAGGTTGCAGGCGGGAAGACCTGCCTGATCGACTGGTCGCGATCGAAGCATGGTGAAGCGCGAGGGTTGAAAACGCAGCCGACCCTTGAGGTCGCTGTTGCTGACGATGGATGGTATGGATTGCAACCAATTCGACTCTATTTTGAACAAGAATTAATCACAAACAGACTGGAATTGTCATTCAATCTGATGTATATTTGTGCTACACGATACATCAATACTCAACCGACAGGCGCGACGCGATGAATGCGCAGGATGGGCCAGCAGAATCGGCAGCGCTCCGCGAAGCGCGTGACATCGTAGCGGAACAGTTGGAACGTTTGCGCGCGCTGGCAGAGCGTGAGCGCCGCGAGTTGTCGGCGCTTGCGGACGCATTGCGTCTGGCAGAACGCGAACTCGATGAAGTGACTCTCCGGTACCGCACTGCGATGCAGCGGCGGCGTCCAGAGTCTGAGGCGCTGAATCGACAGATGATCGAACTGCGTGGGCGGTGCGAGAGCATGACGCGCACGGTCGATGCCCGTCGCAGCGGCTTGCGACAGATCGAGTTGCTGATACGCCAGATTGAAATGAGCAGCAGCGCGTTGAGCAACACCGGAACAAGCGCAACCTCGGATCCATGGGCGCTGGCGTTGCGCTCGCAGGTCATCCATGGGCGCGAGGAAGAACGGGTGCGGCTGGCGCGCGAAGTGCACGACGGACCGGCGCAGGTGCTCGCCAACTCTCTGATGCTGCTGGAGTCCTGCTATGCTCTGGCGCAACAGCAAACCGGCGAACACGCTGAGAAACTGGCGATGATGATCGGGCGCCTGCGTGATGCAACGCGCGAGGGGTTGAGCGAAGTGCGCCGCTTCATCGCCAATCTCCGTCCGGGGCAGGTTGCCGAACGCGGGCTGGTTGAGGCGCTGCGTGATTACCTGCGCGCCTACGGCAACACCTACAATGTTCAGGTGACATTTGAAGCGGACACAGCGCCGCGACAGGCGGACGAGGTCGAGATCGTCCTCTACCGCATCGTGCAGGAAGCGCTTCAAAATGCGCACAAATACGCACGAGGAGCGCCAATCACAGTCCGTCTTGTCCATCAGTCAAATACGCTGATCCTGTCGGTGCGCGATGAGGGACCGGGCTTTGACCCGCGTGAAGTGGCGCGGCGCACCGGGAAGAGCAACTGGGGTTTGACGAGCATGCGCGAGCGAGCCGAGCTGATCGGCGCCCGGTTGACCGTCGCGTCGCGCCCCGGGCATGGCACGGAAGTGACGGTCGTGCTGCCATTGGAACCAATGGGGTGAAAGGGTGCAAAGAGTATGGAACAACGGATTCGTGTGCTGATTATTGATGATCATCCCCTCTTCCGCCAGGGCATCCGCTGGAGTCTTGAGGAAGCTGGCGACATGGAAGTGGTGGGAGAGGCGGAGAACGGGCAGGAAGCGATCAAGCTGGCTGAGCGCCTCTCGCCGGATGTCGTTCTGGTCGATATTAATCTGCCTGGTTTGAACGGTCTGGAAGTGGCGCGCGTCATCAAGCGGCGCGAACCGCGGGTGGGTTTGATCGTCATCAGCGTGTATGAAGACGATGAGCAATTGTTCCAGGCGATCAAGGTCGGCGCCGCCGCCTATTCATCGAAAGACGTGCATCCGCGTGATCTGGTGCGCATGATCCGCGAAGTCGCCCGCGGCAAGTACCTGATCAACGATAGCGTCATCGCCAAGCCGCATGTCGCCACGCGCGTCCTTCATCAGTTTCGCGAACTTGCCGCCACCGAGGACGAACGCACCAGCGCCCTCTTTGCTCCGCTGACATCGCGCGAAATTGAGATCCTTGATTGCATCGCCCGCGGCCTCTCAAATAAAGAAATCGCCTCCCAACTCTCAATCAGCGGGCAGACGGTCAAAAACCACATTACATCCATCCTGTCGAAGCTTCAGGTCAACGACCGGACGATGGCGGTCATCTACGCGATCCAGCGCGGGTGGATTCGCATGGGGTATGATGGGCATCACAGTCACGCGGTGGGCGAGAAGCGGTCAGGTTCGGGTTAGGGGTTAGGGGTTGGGCAGAGCTTTCCACCTTCAACCTGTCACCTTCCTGCCTGAACCTGTAGCCTTTCCGCCGCTACCTTCCCATATTCAGCGTGCAACATTCAATGCGCAACGTCCCGCCTTCGCACCCGCAACCTGCCACATCCCCGCGTTCAACGTTCATCAATCACATACCATCGCTCGATGTTCCACAGGTAGTTTGGCGTGGACAGATTGACCGGACCATCGAGCGTTTGGATGCGCGGACTGCACGCTACTGGAAGCCGGTCAGCCCAGAGAAACAGGTAGGGGCGCAGGAGCGCCACCCGTTCCTGCGCACGCCGGATCGCCTGCACCCGTTCGGTCAGGTCGTACAATTGACGTGCAGCGCCCGCCTGATTGTCGTACACCGGGTCGCTAAAGCCGACAAAGTTCAACGCCGGGCGCGCGTCCGCCACTCCCTGGTTGATCTGGCTGGAATGAAACAGCGCAAAATCGTCCGGATCGTAGAACATGTAGTCGCCAAAGTTCGGGTCGGCAACGCCGTTGATCCAACTGCCGAGGAGCAGGTCGAAATCGTAGGGTGGCGCGTACTTCGAGCGAATCACCGTCGCAAAGTCGGCGGGCTGCACCACGATGTCCATCCCGATCTGTTCAGCAGCTCCGGCGATCAGTTCGGCGGCGCGCACCCGACGCGGATCGTCGGCGCGCACGAAAAGTTGCGCGGTCAACGGCGCATCGTCTTTCTGACGAACAGCGCCATCAGGGGGGAGGCGCCATCCTGCCTCATCGAGCAGCGCATTCGCCCGATCCAGGTCTACCGTTGATGCTGGCGGCGGCGTCAAATCCGCCCAGGCGCCAGGCGCAGCGCTGCTGCCGATGATTATGCCCTGTCCGTCGGTCGCTTCCTGCACAATACGCGGCAGATCAATGGCGAGCGCCAGCGCTTCGCGCAATCGCGCGTCGCTGAACACGCGGTTGGGACGCAGGTTGAACGCGAGGAAATAGTAGCCATTTTCAGCGTATGCGCCGGTTTGCAACATCGGCGCTGCTTCAGCGATGGCGCGCCCTTCGCTCCAGGGAAGTTCCGCCAGCAGCAAACGCCCATCCTGCAATGCAGACATCGCCACACGTGCGTTGGGCGCTACCACGAACGCTACCCGGTCAAGCAATGGCGCGCCCCGGTAGAACGCCTGGTGCGCCGCCAGCGTGATCGCCACGCCCGGTTCGCGTTGTTCCAGGCGGAATGGTCCGCTGCCGATTGGCGCATCCCAGAGGTTGAATGTTGCCAGGTTCCTGCCCTCCAATATGTGGCGTGGCAGCACCGGCAACGCGAGCAGACTGAAAATCGGCGCATATCGTTCATCGAGACGCACCACAACGGTATTGGCGGTCGGCGCAGCCACCTCCGCCACGCGCTGCAAGCCAGCGATCAGCGCGGTCTCCGGCGCCAGCGCCCGCACCGCATCGAGCGTAAAGACGACATCATCCGCTGTCACCGGTCGCCCGTCATGCCAGGTCGCATCATTACGCAGCGTAAATGTGATTACCCGCCCATCGGCGGATGCCGTCCAGTCAGTCGCCAGATCTGGCTGAGGCGCCAGCGTGTCGTCAAGGCGCATCAGACCGCTGTAGAGCAGCGAGATGACCTGTTCCTCGCCGCGGGTGCGCGGATGCCAGGGGCGCAGTTCAGGAATGTCGGCAGCCAGTCGAACAGTAAGATTGCCGCCGCGCGGCAGCGCCGTCGGGGTTGGCGGCGCTGCGGTTGGCGCAGGCGCTGGCGAGGATCCGGCAGGCGCGGACGGCGGCTCCGGGGCGCCGCAGGCGGCGAGCAAGATCAGCAGCGCCATTGCTGCGGCGACGCCAGCGCTGAACCGCTGGCGTCGGGTTCGCTGGCGCAGACGCAAGGAATATACCGTTGAGACATGCGGACTACTCACGGGGGAGATTCTGCTGCTCACGCAAGAATAGCATAAATGCGCGCGCCATGCGCTGATGCTCAGGAGAGAGAGCGTCATAAAGGGTCAGAAACGCCTCGCGGTCGCGGTGCGCCGCCGAGAACTTGTATCCATCAGCGGCTGCGGCTTCGCTGAGCAACTCGAACGCCGTCGTGCGGAACACAGTTGCCAGCGCCTCAATCTCAGCGATCCGCGCACTGCTCTGACCATTCTCGATACTGCTGATGTAACTGCCGCTCACGCCAATGCGCCCCCCCAGCTCCGCCTGGGTCAGTCGATCGCGCTGGCGTTTGCGTTTGATGACTTCTCCGACACGTTCGTTGAACGATGGCATGGGTCTCCTCAAAACGCTTGATGTTTCGCAATCGTGCGGCTTCCTCTGCGACCAATCAATCATCCGGCTGTTACGACACACTCCATTGTCGTACACGACACCCCAGGCTGTCAAATGGTCCCAGAACCTGGATTGCGGGCATGATGCGGCAGGAAACGACGCTCCGGTCGCCAGCCATTGACATCGCCCCTGATGGATCTGCGGCTGACCGTCTGTACCACGGCTCGCTGAAAAACTCTACATTTGCGAGACAGGCGGACGCCCGGCGGAACAACCGCCTGGCGCGACTTATGAAGATTAGCCCGCTGCTTACAGAACTTCATCAGGCGCCAGTCGGGGCGCAGCGTTTTTGCCGCCTGGACAATTGCCTGGATCCCGCGAGTGGGGCGCGGGATGCCTTCTCGACCAGTGCAGCAGCAGGTGACGTCTATCCTGCCGCGCGTCGCGGGAGCGGGCGCGCCCTTACGAGCCATTTTCATACGTTCCGCGTTCAACGTTCTCACCTGCCACTTTCAACCCATCACTGGCAGCGTTCAACATTGCTGGCGTCAGACCGTCGGCGGCGGCGCGCGCGACGCGCCCAAGCGCCTGCAGCCATCCTTCGGTTGTCGGGGCTGGCAGGGTGCGCAACCCCCAGGCAGCCAGACGCATCGCCGCTGCTGCTCGCGGTCTGGGGACAAACGCAACGCCGCCGCGCACGACAATGCCGGTCTCGACGCCGTGTTCGGCGAGATCGACAGCGATTTCAGCGCCAGAGTTGCCTGCGCCAACCACCAGGACGCGCTGCCCGCGAAACAGCTGCGGGTTGCGGTAGTCGCGGCTGTGCAGGATACGACTGGCGAACCGCTCTTCGCCCGGCAGACGGGGACGCACTGGCGCGCTCCAGGTGCCGGTCGCCATGACCGGTGCGGAGGCGTCCAGCACCCCGCTGCTGGTTGTGAGCAGCCAACGCCCTTCCTTGAAATCGGCGCGGCGCAGTTCGATCCCTTCATCAATGGGTAATGCGAAATGGCGAGCGTACTGTTGCAGGTACGCCAGAAACTGCGCGCGGCTCGGAAAATCGGGGTAATCCGGCGGCATTGGCAGTCCAGGCAGCGCCGAAACCTGCTTTAGCGTGTGCAACCGTAGCCGGTCGTAGTGGTGATGCCACGCTTCGCCCATCCGTCCCCGTTCGATCACGCGATGCGGCAGACCGCAGTGCGTCAGTTCGGCAGCCATCGCGAGTCCGGCAGGTCCTGCGCCAACGATGCACGGTCGCCCTTCCAGACTTCGATGTACCTGTGGCAGTTTCTCGAAGATGGTCTTGCGCATTATGTACGTCCAGCGAGAATATCGTCGAGGTTGAGCGACGCGCCAGCCAGAACAAAGGTCAGTGTCCCCGGCGGCGCGCCGAGGATCGAACCCGGCAGACAGGGGCGGTAGGGCACGCGCAAAAAACCCCGTTAGATAATTCACCAGATCGCAGTTAAGGGTCCTTGACAACCGATTTCGACAGGAAAGGTGTGGGGACCCGCCTCTGCGTCGGGAGAAGCGCGTCCGACCCGGCTCGAGGACACTGATTGACATAGATGCGACGGATTCGCACGGATCGGCGCGGGATGGACGAATGGCTGCCCGCCGGTTGCGTTCCTGTCATCGGCGCATCCGCCTGAGCCGCGCCCAATGCACGAATCAACGTTCTGCGCATCCCGCGCCATCAGGTGTATAATTGAGCAACCGCCTCACAAGGCGCAGGAGTTTGAGAACTAATCCGGCATCGCCCAGCCTGGCCCACGCAGGCAGGTTTCGCTTCCAGGTAATACCTTTTGAGTAAGCTCACACAAAGGCGCAAAGGCGCGAAGATTCCGTTTATGCGGTCTGTTAACGATAGCTCGTCCTCCTTATGTGAAGAGTTCGGCGCTGCCGGGGCGCTACGGGCTGAAGCCCTGGCTGAGATCGTGCCAGCCCCGCAGGGGCTTCAATGCCCTGAGCGAGGGCTTTAGCCCGCAGCTCAAAGGGCGAGTGACCCGGCGGCGCGGAATCCTCATCAGTCGCCGGGCTGGCAGACAAAAAGTGGAGCATTCAAGGTCCATCAACGCCGGTCAGGAGCGCGTAGCGCAGCATATGTGTTCAAGAACCATCACGCCGATCTTTGTAGAGGACAATCAGGAGACAGCTCGTGGTTTGTCCAGGCTGTGGCCACACCCTATCCGACGCTGATCAAACCTGCCTTGGTTGCGGCGCAGCCGTGGCGCCGGGTTCCCCCGACGTTCAGATCGATCTGAACGTGGGCACAGTGGAGTCCGGCGGAACGGTCATCGGCGCGCAGATCGATGAGCGTCGCGGCATTTTCGGCGGGACCTTCTACGGTCCGGTCAACTACTACGCCTCACCGCATCATCTGGCGCCGCCCCATCCGGCGCCTGCCCCGGCAAACCGCGCGTTTGCTCCCAACCCGTTCGGCAGACGCGGGCGAATTGACGACCCGCAAGAGTTCTTCGGGCGCGACGAACTGCTGCGCCGCATTTTCGAGGAACTGGGCAAGGGGAGCAACCTGGCGCTCATCGGACCGCGCGAGATCGGCAAGTCGTCGCTGCTCTGCATGATCCAGCGCCTGGGACCGGATCGGCTCGGCATGCCCGCCGAACACGTGATTTCGATTGACATGCAGATCGTCCACAGTGAGGAGGACTTCTTCGAGGCATTATGCGACGAACTGCGCCTGCCGGAAACGTTGCGGGGATTCAAGCTGGCGCGCCGTTTGCGCGGCAGGCACTTCGTGCTTTGCCTGGACGAGATCGAAAAGATGCGCCGCGACCGCTTCTCCGCCGAGGTGCGCGACGAACTGCGGGGCCTGGCGGATGGCGCGCGCGCGCCCCTGACGCTGGTGGTGGCGAGCAGCATCCCGCTGGCTGATCTCTTCCCCGACAAACACGGCGAGACCTCGCCGCTGGCGAACATCTGCAGCCCGCTGGATGTGCCGCCCTTCACCCCCGCCGAAGCCCGCGCCTTCCTGCACGCCCGGCTGGCGGGAACCGGCGTGGAGTTCAGCGACGCCGAGATTGCCGATCTGCTGGAGCGGAGCGGGCGCCATCCGGCGCGCCTGCAACAGTTTGCGGCGGACCTCTACCGCGCGAAGAGCGGAGGCTAAGCCATGCCCCAGGACACGTCGAACACGCTCACACAAAGGCGCAAAGGCGCAAAGACTCCGCGCCTGCGCTTCGTTGATGATAGCTCGTCTTCCTTATTTGAAGCGCACTGAGCGATGCCTGCTTTTCCTGTCTATCGCGGTGAATTGCCGCCCTGCCTCAACCCATTCAACCCGCGCCACTACCTGCTGCTGGCATACTGGGTCTTCTGCCGTCCCACGGCGCTAAGATGCTACCTCTATCAGGCGGTGCCGGAGGCATATCGCAATTTCAGCGATAGTTTGGGCGATCTGTGGGTGATGTCGCGTATTGCCGCCTGCCGCAACCTCTGGCTGATGACGCCGATTCTAAGCGTTGTACTAAGCCTGCTTGTCACATTCCCCATAAGCAAGATATGGGATGTACCTGTCGATTGTCCCGGCGTGGCGTCCGGCGTGGCGTTCGGCATGACATTTGGTGCGGTGTTCGGCGCTACATTCGGGGTAGCGGGCGGCGTTGCGGGCATCATAGCGTTCAGCGCAGCGTTCGGTGCGGCGTTCGGTGTGGCGGGTGGTGTGGCAAGTAGCATAGCAGGCATTGTGGCGTTCGGCGTGGCGTTCGGCACAGCGTTCGGCGTAGCAGGTGGCGTGGCGGGCGGCGTGTTGGGCAGCGCGGCATTCGGCGTGGCGGGCAGCGTGTTGGGCGGCATAGAGTTTGGTGTGGCGGGCGGCGTGCTGGGCGGCGTGGCGTTCGGTGTGGCGGTCATGGGGGCGCTACGCCTGCCGTTCTACCTTGTCTATCTGCTTCCGGCGCTCCTCAGTCGCTGGCGGCGGCATCACCCTGTCGCCTGGGATGAGCTGAATGTGTTGCCGCTGCCGGGCACGACAGCGTTTCTCCTGCGGCAGTTGCGGCAGAATGAGCAGGAGGGTCTGGACCTCCTCGCCGATGTGACGCGCAACCCCTTCCAGCGCTGGGCAGTGCAATCGGCGCTGCAACGCCACCTGCACGACCATCCTCAACCGCTGCGCTTCCTCTTCCAAATGCTTGCCGCGCCGTCGCTCGACACCTTTGTGTTTGCGCCAGCGCACAAGGGACGATGGGATGAGGTTTACCCGGTGCGGATAGCGCTGCTGGCGGAACTGGATGGACGCTGGATCAGCGGCGGAGACGAACGCGATGATCGCAGTGATCGCCTGGTCTACCGGCTCACCCGCCCGCTGCGCGATACGCGGCAAACGCCGCTGACGCGCTTTGCCGGGTTGCTCGCTGAGTTGCTGGAACAGGGGGAAACGATTGAGGACGTCGCCGCGCCGTTCGATCTTGCCCGATGGCGCGCGGTCTACCTGGGGGTGCAGGAGTATC
The DNA here is from genome assembly GCA_030550675.1 of Chloroflexota bacterium. Taxonomy (GTDB): domain Bacteria; phylum Chloroflexota; class Chloroflexia; order Chloroflexales; family Roseiflexaceae; genus Roseiflexus. Next base: position 1,824 of record JAUQOW010000041.1, on the reverse strand, counting down.
CCGGCGGCGCGGAGATTGTCCACGCCTTCACCTGGATGGAGCGTTTTCTGGCATCCCGCAGCCTGCGCGACCTGGCGGACGCCAGCGCGTCTGCGGCGTTCCCGCCGCCTGCGGAACCGATCCGTCCGGCGGTTGGAGCGGCGCTGGCGCAGCTCGATGCGGTCGGGCAGGAAATTGCCGTTTACCTGGCGGCGACCAGCCGGGCGAACAAACAGGCGGCGCTGCTGCGCGCCGCCGACGCGCTCAAGGAACTTGACCGGTATGTCGCAGAGGAGGTTCCGGCGCCGGAGCGGCATCTGCTGCGGCGCATCGTTCGCCAGTGGCAGTCGCTGATCATTGCCGAGGGCGGCGCGCTTGGACGCGCGCTCGACCTGCGCCCGGTCGCCAATCCTTACATCCTGAACAACCCCGCCGAGGGGGAGCGCTTCGTCGGGCGCGAGGATATTCTGCGCCGCCTGGAAGAACTCTGGTCGCCGGACGTTCAGGCGCCCTCGGTCGTCATCTACGGTCACCGGCGCATGGGCAAAACCAGCATCCTGCACAATCTTGGACGGCGCTTCGGTTCGAAAACCGTGATTGTGGACTTCAACATGCAACGGGTCGGGCGGGTGCGCGATGACGCCGACCTGCTCTACCAGATGGCGCTGGCGATCTTCGACGAGTGCTGCGCGCAGGGTATCAGCGGGATCGACGAGCCGCGCGACGAGGAGTTTGCGAGCGGACGCCCCTACTTGTTTTCCGAAGACGAAAAAATGCTCGAACTTACCGCGCGACGAGGAGTTTGCGAGCGGACGCCCCTACCTGAGTTTTGAGCGCTTTCTCCGGCGCCTCGCGGGGGTGCGCGCCGGACGGCGCATCATCGTCACGGTTGACGAATTCGAGAAGATCGAGGAACAGATTGAGGAAGGGCGGCTCACCCCCGACCTGCTCGCATTCTGGCGCGGGGTCTTCACCGCTTTTCCGTGGTTTGTCATGGCGTTCGCCGGTCTCTACACCCTGGAGGAGCGCCGGCGCGACTACTGGCACCCGCTCTTCGGCAGCGTAACCGGGATCAAGGTCAGTTTCCTGACGCCAGGCGCAGCCAGGCAGTTGATTACCCAGCCCAGCCCCGACTTCGACATTGACTACGATGAGGACGCAATTGCGGAAATTATCGCCCTGACCGGCGGGCAGCCGTTTCTCATCCAGTTAATCTGCCACACCCTGGTGACGCGCTACAACCAGCAGACCTTCGAGGAGGGGCGCGAATGCGAACAGCGCTTTCGCCTCGCCGATGTCGAGGACGTCATCAATGCGCCAGAGTTCTACCGCGACGGCGACGCCTACTTCAGCGGCGTCTGGCGGCAGGCGGAGCGCGGCGGCGCGGAGGGGCGGCCCGCCATACTCCGGGCGCTGGCGCCGCACCCCGGCGGACTGAGCCTGGACGACCTGGCGCAGCGCGCAGGTCTGACCTGCGATCAGGCGCGCGAGGCGCTGCGCACCCTGATCGACCACGACATCATCGTTGAGCGGGAGGGAACGTACCGCTACACCGTCGAACTCATGCGCCGCTGGGTAGCGGGGCGCTTGTAGGGGCAACCCCCCGTGGTTGCCCCCTCCCACGCCCCGCGCCAGCGTAGGGGCAACCCCCCCGTGGTTGCCCCATCCCACGCCCCGCGCCAGCGTAGGGGCAACCCCCGTGGTTGCCCCATCCCAAGGAACCGCGCCAGCGTAGGGGCAACCCCCGTGGTTGCCCCATCCCAAGGAACCGCGCCAGCGTAGGGGCAACCCCTGTGGTTGCCCCATCCCAAGGAACCGCGCCAGCGTAGGGGCAACCCCTGTGGT
>JAUQOW010000229.1 GCA_030550675.1 Chloroflexota bacterium | reverse complement strand
CGACATCGGAACTCCGGCGGCGTATGCGCAGGCGCAGCAGGAGTGGCAGAGACGCCAGGCAGAGCGACAAACGTAGGGCGGCGCTGGCGCGTCCCTCGCAGCGCAAACGCTTATGGCATCACGACTTCGACATACTGCGGCAACTCGTTCACTGCGCGCGGAATGAGACCATCGCGGTTCTCGTCGGAGCAGTAGTATGTCGCTGGCGTCGGGAGGTTCAGTTGATCAGTGCAGATGGCGGTGACGCCGGGCGGAACCCGAAGATTATACAGCACAGGAAAGTCTGTGCGCGGCACCCAGAGCACATACAGGCGATTTCTCCCCTTCTCGAACGTGAGCGCCTGCACCTGACCAATCTGTTCAGGCGCCGGTTCGACCGGCGGCGGACCGGCGTAGCGCGCTCCTGCGAGCAGACGCGCTGAGTTGCGAAAGGCGTAGAATGCCGGGCGCGGCGTCAGGCCGTCGTCCGTCTCGTCGACTAGATGGCTGTGCAGAAAGCCCTCGCCGCGGAATGAAATCGGATACCAGAACGCGCCCAGCAGATTCAAGGCGATCGCTTGTGCATAGATTCGGGCAGCATAGTTCGCCTGGCGGCGCAGGAAATTGGGCGGACACACCGATGGCGCAGTGCATGTCGCTGCGATTTCCGTCGCCACCATCGGCTTTGTGCGCAGCCCGTGGTCATCGAGGAGGCGTCGCAATCGCCAGTACTTGAACAATAGACGGTCGCCAGCGCCCCATTCGCCATAGGCATGGAAACTGAGCGCATCGAATGAGTTGGCTGCGCCAGCCGCCAGCATACCGCGCACGAATCCCAGCGTGTGCGTGTCGTCGGGCCAGCGATGCATCAGTGCGCCGCCCCACACCTGAGCATTCGGATTGCCCGCCTTGACCGCCGGGTACACCGCGCGCAACACCTGACCATAGTAGTCGCCGCCGTAGTATGGCGGATCATATGTCGCCCAGCACCCAAACCCCTCATGACCTTCCACTTCGTCCGGTCGAAAATCGGGTTCATTCCAGATCTCCCAGTAATCCACCCGGAGATCGCCGCTTGAGAAACGCTGCGCCGCTGCGCGCATAAACGCTGCAAAATCGGCGATTGTATCCGGGCGCGGCGCGCTGCACAGCTTCCCGGGAATGCTCTGCGCCCATGAGGGGGACCATTGCACGACCAGAGTCGGCTCAATGCCCGCAGCGCGCAGGCGTCGCACATTGCGCTCAACATCAGCGATCGCCTCCCAGCGATACCCGCCGCCGCGCACCGGCTCAGCCAGCGCCCACAGCACATCACCGGCGCGCGACCAGCGCGGACTCGCCTCGATCACCAGCGGCATCACGCTATCGGGCGCGTAAGTGCGCACATCGAAACCAAAAGGACTTGGCGGCGCCGACACGCCAACCAGCGGCAGATAGACGGCGTGCAGCGACTGGATGTCAGGAACCGTCCCGGATGCTGGCAACGCCGCAGGCGACGCATCATCCGTCGCACGGTCGTCAGGGAAATCAGGAGGAGGTTCTTGTTGCGCTGCGGCTGGCAGCGCCGCCGCTAGCGCACACAACAACACGATGGCGATGAAAAAGCGACGAATACGGATCATGAACGCACTGCACAACGTCACCCGTTTCCACGCGCATTATATCCTGTGTTCGCCTGGGAACAGGCGCGATATCCATACAATTTGATCACAATTTTGCAGCGATCCGGGAATTCGAGCCTGTGTCGCATCTCTAACGCAGTGCGTTGTAACTCCCGTTCGTATGCTGGAGATCCAAGGTGAAGGGAGGCGTTCCAATGACGGAATACATCGAAAATCGCACCTTCGACGAAATCAAGATCGGCGACCGCGCATCGCTGACCCGCACCCTGACCAAATCCGACATCGAATTGTTCGCGGTCATGTCCGGCGATGTCAATCCCGCGCATCTCGATGAGGAGTATGCGCGCAGCGACATTTTCCACAAGATTATTGCCCACGGCATGTGGGGCGGAGCGCTGATCTCAACCGTCCTCGGCACGATGCTCCCTGGTCCCGGCACGATCTACCTGAGCCAGACGCTGCGCTTCCGCCGTCCAGTCGCCGTTGGCGACACCATAACCGTCGCCGTGACGGTCACTGCGAAAGACCCGGAGAAGCGCCGGGTGACGCTCGACTGTCAGTGCACCAATCAGAACGGCGAAGTCGTCATCAGCGGGAGCGCTGAGGTGCTCGCACCCGCCGAGAAGGTCAAACGCCCGCGCGTGAGTCTGCCCGAAGTGTTGCTCCACAAACCCGGCGCCAACTACGAGGCGATCATCAATCGCGCCTCGACGCTTGGACCGGTTCGCGCAGCGGTGGTGTTCCCTTCTGAGCCGATAGCGCTCCACGGTATTGTTGAAGCGACCCAGGCAAACCTGATCGACCCGATCATCGTCGGACCCGAAGCGCCGCTGCGCCGGGTAGCGGAAACGCTCGACATCAACCTCAACGCCTTCCGCCTTGAACCGACGACCGATGGACGCGCCGCCGCAGCGCGCGCCGTCGCTCTGGCGCGCGCCGGAGAAGTGGAAGCCATCGTCGATCCTGGCGTGCGCTATTATGGACTCCTACATGAACTGGTAGCGCACGACACGGGTATTGCCGACCACCGGCGCATGAGCCATGTCTACGCGATGGACGTGCCCAATTACCCGCGTCTCCTCTTCATCACCGACGCTGGCATGAACACCGACCCGACGCTGGAAGAGAAGCGGGCAATTGTGCAGAACGCCATTGACCTGGCGCTGGCGCTTGGCATTGAGCAGCCGAAGGTCGCCATTCTCGCCGCCGTTGAGACCATCAGCCCCAAACTGCGTTCGACACTCGATGCGGCTGCGCTGTGCAAGATGGTTGACCGCGGGCAGATCGTCGGCGGAATTGTGGACGGACCGCTCACCTTCGAAAATGCAGTCTCGCCTGAAGCGGCGCGTCGGGCAAAACTGACCTCGCCAGTCGCCGGTCAGGCGGATATCCTCGTCGCACCAGACCTGGAAGCGGGCACGATGCTGGTGCAGCAACTGGATCGCCTGGCGCACGCGCAATCCGCTGGCATCATCGTCGGCGGGCGCGTCCCGGTCGCGCTCCCCGAACCGAGCGGAAATCCGCAAAGCGTTCTGGCGGCATGTGCGATGGCAGTGCTGGTGGCGCGGAATGGCATGGAACGGCGGGAGGACGCGATACTGGGATAGCGGAGCGTCTCGCCGCTTTATTGGCTGCCTATGTTCCCTGTTGTCGTTCAGGCATCCAGGCGCTCAGCGCGGCATGCACCAACCAGGGAACCATCGCCAGCATGACAAAGACAATCAACAGCGGATAAAACGTAATGTAGAGCATGATCGGCGGCAGCGCGAAGGGCAACGCAATCAGGATGGCGCGCAAGCGACCAAGCGCCACTGCTGGACCGATCAGCAGCGCCGTCGAAATAACGATCCACATCTCTGTTTCGCTGAGAATCTCGGCGTGCATCAGCCCCGGGGGCCAGAGCGCATCGCCTGCCAGCAACCGACGACCAAAAAACGCGATTAGACCGGCAATCAGCACCAGATACCCGCGTGTTACACGATGCATGAACATGCCCCCTCATCCTTTCTCGTGTCCATCATTGGTCTGCACAGTGCGTTTTCCGGCGACGCCTCCTATCCTCACCCTTTCCCGCGTTCAATGTTCAACATCTCCACCTTTGCGCCTGCAACCTTGAACCTCCCTGACCTCGCGCCTTGCACCTCAATAATGATATAATACCACCCTCAAACCGCTCCCTGATCTGGAGTCGTCACCATCATGCCCATCCTGTCCCGCTGGCGCCATCGACGTTCTCAGCCAGCAGACATCCACAAACAGAACGTACGGAGCGTCCTGATCGATGGTATTGGCGTCGGCATCGTCACAGGCGTTTCGACCTTCCTCGGCGTCTTCCTGACCCGCCTCGGCGCTTCTCCATTTCTCGTCGGACTGCTCACGTCGCTCCCGGCGCTCACCGGTATGATCCTGTCGATCCCGCTCGGACGCTTCCTCGAACGACAGCGCAACATGGCGCCCTGGTACTCCTGGCCCCGCGCAATGGTGCAGAGCTCGTTCGCGCTGATGGGACTGATCCCCTTCTTCCTGAGCCAGGAGATGACCGCCTACGCGATTGTCGTCATCTGGGCGTTGGTGACGATTCCGCAGGCGATTGTCAATATCACCTTTACGGTAGTGATGGGCGCCGTGGCGGGACCGCGCCAGCGCCAGTATCTGATGAGTCGGCGTTGGTCAATCCTTGGAGCCACCACGGCGATCACGGTGGCGGCGATTGGCGCGTTTCTCGACAATGTCGCATTTCCGCTGAATTACCAGATTGTTTTTATGGCTTCATTTGCAGGAGGCGCGCTCAGTTTTTTCTTTTCACGTCGCCTGATCATCCCCGACAATCCGCCGCCACGGAAGGATATCGCACAACAGTCTCTGGGAGCATACCTCGCCGAGATGCTGTCGGTTCTGCGTGAACCGACGCCGTTCAGCCGGTTTGTGATCAGCGCATTTGTCTTCAACCTGGGCATGATGATGGCGCTGCCGCTCTTCCCGCTCTACTGGGTGCGCCAACTGAACGCCTCAGATTTCTGGATCGGACTGATCAACACGACCAACAATGGCGTCCTGCTGGTCGCTTACTTTATCTGGACGGCGCTTACCCGGCGGAAGGGGAATGTGCTGGCGCTGCGCATCTGTACGTTTGGGCTGGTGCTCTACCCGCTGCTGACGGCGCTGACGCCGCGGGTCGAGCCGCTGGTTTTCTATGCGGCGCTGGCGGGCATCTTCGGCGCCGGGCTGAACCTGGTGTTGTTCGATATTTCGCTGGCGACGGCGTCGCCGGAGCGAACGGCATCGTACATTGCACTGTATCAACTGACGACCTACATCGCAACCCTGGCGGCGCCGCTGGTCGGCACGCTGCTGGCGGACCTCTTCGGCTATACGCCAGCGCTGCTGGTCAGTGCGGCGCTCCGGCTGGCTGGCGCAGCGCTCTTCGTCTGGCTGGGAGTCGGCGTCACAACCGAACGCCCTCGCGCAGTGCAGGTGACATAGCCATGGCAGAACAGCGCATCATTACGATTGACGGCGTGACCCTCACGGTTATCGTTACGCGAAAGGCGGTCAAACATATCAATGCCCGCCTGCGTGACACGACCCTCTCGATCAGCGCGCCTTGCGCGGTTGATGGCGCTGACCTCGACAGGGCGATCGCCGCCCTGGCGCGCCGCCTGATCCGGCGCGTTCATAAGCAAAAGATCAACTACGAGGAAAATGCGCTGGAATTGGTGCGTCGGGTCGCCGCCCGCTTCCCCGACCCGCCGGTCGTCGAGCGCGCCGAATTTACCTTGACCGAAGCGCGCTGGGGCAGTTACAGCGTCGCAACGCGCACAGTGCGCCTGAACGCCGTGCTGCTGCGCATGCCGCGCTGGGTGCTCGAGGCCGTTGTGGCCCATGAGATTGCACACGCCATCCATCCTGACCATTCGCCCGCTTTCTGGCGCCTGCTGCGGAGCGTCTGCCCTGACACTGATCGAGCGCAGACGTTTCTCGCCGCAGCAACCTGGATGGCGCGCACGTGGCGCACCCTGCCGCCGGTCGAACGCGCGCTCCTGGCAGGAATGAGCGATGATGCTGATAAAGCGTGACAGGCTCAGGTCGCGCGGTGGGGCTGCCGTAAGCTCATCGTGAGATCAGGTAAAAACCTGGACAATTGAGCCGTCGCCTTTGGAGCGGTTGGCGTTGGCTTCGACAGGCTCAGCCAACGCCGATCATGGGGGTTGTCCGATATCTGGTTGATTTTCCTACGGGATCCGTCGGTTGCACGGAATAGGGGGTTGCGGGCTGAAGCCCTCGCTGAGCTCGTCGAAGCCCCTCCGGGGCTTCCTCATCCTGACGAGAGCTTTAGCCTGCTGCTCATAGAATGCGCGGCGCGGCAGAACAGGTGCACCGGATTGTATTTCTCATAGAACGCGCGGCTCGGCAGATGCGCGCCTGCACTTCGTGATGTCGCACCCCTTTGACATGTATCGCTGGCTGTGCTAGAATCGGCATAGACGGCGACGTAGCCAAGTGGTAAGGCAGGGGTCTGCAAAACCCCCATTCACCGGTTCGAATCCGGTCGTCGCCTCCACAGGCATACATGCTGGCGTCAGTCAGCAATCACACAATCAGATATCATCCATACAACGCGCGCTGTTCAACCGCTGGCGCGCGAAGGCGGCGACGCTGCATCAGCGGGCTCGTTCTAAGTCTGCGATTTGCCTTGTCGCCCCTTACCAATCACAAACACAGAAAGAAGCTACGAAGCCTGGATGCCAGCGAAGGGCGAAACCGCACCTGTCAACAGGTGCGATCAGTGCGCTCTTTGCCAGTTGCGTCGGTTGCCAGCATTCCTCCATCCACCCCTGCTGACGCAACGTAGCATCTGATAAGTCATTCCATTGCAGAATATCATCGAATTGTGAATAGACTGTCACAAGATCGTTCACGTCAGAAGCAACGATCCCTGCTATCATGGAAGTGGGTTCGCCGGGAAGCGACCCGTGGGTCAGTGGCAAATCACCTGTCGTGGCGCCGGTTCTACCACGACTCGTAAGGGCGGATGTCGTCTCGCAACGGTGCGTACACTGACAATCGCGCGCAAGCGCGACCGCTCCTGGAAAGGACGCATCGGCTATGGGAATGCCCATTGATATCGACCTGGACGCGCTGGATGTTCCGGAACTCGAACGTCTGCGCGATGCTATCAACCGCCGCATTCTGCAAAAGCGGCGCACTAAAGGCCTGACTCTGCCGGAGTTGCTGCGCCTCTTCGAGGAAACGAAAGCCGTGCTCGCCGAGCATCACCGCGAGTGGCGCTCCCTCGAACGCTGGCAGTGGATGGACGGCGAGATTAAGTTCTGGCTCAACCCGGTCGACCAGGAGTCCTATCGCGCAGGGTGGTACTCGATTGACGATCTGATTGCCTGGGTGTACAACGAAGGTCCCATCGTCATTCATCGTGAAGATGAAGACGACGAACTCGATGACGAATGGGACGCGCGCGATAATGTGGCGATCCGCTGGCTGCCCGACAGCGAAACGCACACGATGTCGCGCTGACCGTCCGCCTCATCATCCTACCCGCAGACCGCAGTTCGGGCAGAAGACAGCGGTCTGCGGCATCTGAAAACCGCACGAAGGGCAGACTTTGCCTCCGGCGACCAGCGGCGGTTGCGTCGGCGAACGCGGCGGCTCGACGCTGACAGGAACATTCTGGACGCGAGGCGCGGGCGCTGGTTCGATAAACGTCTGCCCCTGGACGTGGCGCAACTCCTCTTCTTTCAACGTCAGACTCGCCTGTAACGCTTCAATCTCGCGCAGCAGCGCCGCCAGCGTCGGCGATTGAATAGCGCC
>JAUQOW010000040.1 GCA_030550675.1 Chloroflexota bacterium | reverse complement strand
ACGGGCTGTGGGCGCTGGAGGAGGCGAGCGTGCGCCCGGTGGGGACGGGGTACGACCGCTTGCTGGCGATCGGGGACGAGACGTGGACGGACTACGAGGCGCAGGTGGAAGTGACGATCCACGAGATAGATATGTACCGGGGGCAGCGGCCGAACAGCGGGGGACCGGGGGTGGGGCTGGTGTTGCGATGGCAGGGGCACTGGGACGCGCCCGCAGGGCTGGAGACGCAGCCGCGGTGGGTGTACTACCCGCTGGGGGCGCTGGGGTGGTACCGGTTGGAGCGATACCCGGACGGGAGTTCGGCGCGGCGGGAGATGCACCTGCATTTGGGGACGGGGGCGGCGACGGTGTTTGCGCGCGACCTGAGCGGGATGCGGTTGCAGGTGGGGGAGACGTATGTATTCAAGATGCGGGTGGAGACGGAGGCGGGGGGAATGCAGCGGTATCGGTTGAAGGTATGGCGGGCGGGGGCGGCGGAGCCGACGGGGTGGACGGTGGAAGGGGTGGCGCCAGCGGGGGAGCAACCGCTGGCGCGGGGGTCGCTGCTGCTGGTGGCGCACCACGTCGATGCCAGTTTTGGCAATATCACTGTGCAACCGATCGGCGCAGGGGAATCGACACCTATCCCGACGGCGACGCCCAGCCCCACGGCGAGCGCCACGCCGACCGCTACAGCAACGTCCAGCCCCACGGCGAGCGCCACGCCGACCGCTACAGCAACGCCCAGCCCCACGGCGAGCGCCACGCCGACCGCCACGGCAACGTCCGGTCCCACTGCAAGCGCCACGCCGACCGTCGTGGCAACGCCGACTGCAATACCGGGCGCCGGTGCGTCCCGTTTCGCTGTCTGGTTGCCGCTGGTAACCGGTCCATAAGGCATAGTTTTCTGACAGGTCTGGAGGATACAATGGCTCTCAGTCTCCTGCGACGATCAGGATGGGCAACCACCCTGGATTACCTTATGGGCGTTCCGGAATTTGCAGCGGCGTTTGAGAAAGCGCCTATGCCTCCATGGACCTATGCGACCGGCTATAACCTGTGGGGCGAGATTGCGCTGCTGAAGGGCGTGTTGCAGGCAGCCACACGCTACGAGGGATTGCTGTTGTTTACCGGGCGCGGGCGGTTCAAACCGGAAGTGCTGGCGGTGTTTCTCTTGAGTTTTCTGCCGCGTTGCTGGCGCCCGACCATCGTTTTTTGCGGCGAGGCGTGGGAGCCAAACACCGGATGGCGCGCTGTGCTTGACCGCATTATCGTGCGCTTTGCTGACCGGGCGATCAGTCGCTATGCATTGCTCTCCAACGATGAACGGCGCCTCTTCCCGCTAATCTGGGGCGTTGATGCAGCAAAGGTGCGCTTTGTCCCCTACACGTGTGCGCTGACCGAAGAGAATATGCAGGGGTGCGTCGAGACGGGAACGTACATTTTCGCTGGCGGCAACTCGTTCCGCGACTATGCGCCGCTGGTGGAAGCGGCGCGGATGATGCCTGAACATTCGTTTGTTTTCGCTACGCGCAAATTGAACGATTACCCGAACCTTCCGCCGAATGTGCGTGCGGGTCAGGTTCCAACCGATGAATATGTTCGATTATTGCGCGGTGCGGCGCTGGTCGTTGTGCCGCTGCGCACGGGAACATACCGCGCCAGCGGTCAACAGACGTATCTGAACGCAATGGCGCTCAAGAAACTGGTAATTGTCAACGATGCGCTGGGTGTGCGCGATTATGTGCGCCACGGAGAGAATGGTCTGGTAGTGCGCGGCACGCCTGAAAGCTACGTCGAAGCGTTGCGTTGGGCGCTCGATCCTGAACATAAGCCGGATGTTGAGCGGATGATTGCATGTGCCTATCGGGATGTTCTCCAGTGTTTCAATGTGACTTATCACGCGCAGGCGCTGATTTCGATTATGAAGGAAGCGATTGCCTGCAGTACGGAAAACCGTCCCGCATTTGAATCACGCGCTGTGAGGTGAGCGATGAACTATTCAGCCACAGATCCATCCTGCGCACAACCTATGACAGATTCGCATTCCTGCCCGATCTGCGGCTCAGGCGCTGTGTATCATTTTATGGATATCCAACAGGCGCCGGTCTATTGCAATGTGCTGTGGGACACGCGTGAAGCGGCAATAGCGGCGCCGCGCGGCGATATTGCGCTTGGCTATTGCCCGGCGTGCGGTCATGTCTATAACTATGCTTTCGATTCGTCGCTCATGGACTACTCTCAGGAGTATGAAAATTCTTTGCATTTCTCAGAACGTTTTCAGCAGTATGCGAACGATCTGGCAACACGGTTGATTGAGCGTTACGATCTTCGTGGAAGGAATATTATCGAAATTGGGTGCGGTAAAGGCGACTTTCTGCGCCAGATCTGTCGTCTTGGCAGTAATCGCGGCATCGGGTTCGATAAAAGTTTTGTGCCCGATCCAGTACGTGATGCGCTCGATCCGAATGTGCGCTTTGTTGTGGATTTCTTTGGCGCGGCGTATGCGCACGAGCCTGCCGATCTCATTGTATGCCGGCATGTGCTTGAACATATCGAGCGTCCACGCGCGTTCATCGAGGATTTGCTCCGTGTGATCGGCGACCGTCAGCCGGTCGTGTATTTCGAGGTGCCCAATGCGCTCTGGACGCTGCGCGACCTGGGCATCTGGGACATCATCTACGAGCACTGTTCGTATTTCAGCCCGGCGTCGCTGGTGCATCTGTTTGAGACCGCTGGCTTCGAGACGCTCGATGTGCGCGAGGAGTTTGGCGGGCAGTTCCTGGCAATCGAGGCGCGACCAGCATCAGACGGCGTGTCGCTGTCGGCGCAGGCGCGTCTCGATTTTGACCGCATGATGCGCGATGTTACAGCGTTTGGCGACAACTACCGCGCGAAGGTTGCACACTGGCGCGCGCGGCTCGGCGATCTGGCGAGTCAACGTAGACGCGCGGTCGTTTGGGGCGCCGGGTCGAAAGGAGTGACGTTTCTCAACGTATTCCGGGATCAGGGCGCTATCGAGTATGTGGTTGACATCAACCCGCGCAAACAGGGAAAATATGTCGCTGGCAGCGGGCAACGAGTCGTTGAGCCAGCATTCCTGCGTTCGTATGAGCCGGATGTTGTGATTGTCATGAATGCGATCTACATTGACGAGATCCGGCGGATGCTCGCTGCGCTTGGCGTGGCTGCCGCTGTCGAAAGCGTGTAGCCGCGCGTCTGGCTAGTCAGCGCCTCTGCGTCCCTCAACGACAATCTCCCCGCTCCGGGCGACCGGATCAGCCACGACGTATCCATGAGCAAAATCGCGTCGCCAGGTTCCGTCGTTCTGCCGATAGCGCGGTCCTTTCGGGACGCCCAGGGAGATGTCAAGGAGCGGATAATGTGGAAAGATTGCGTAGTCTTTGCGTTCGGCATAGCGGAAAAAGGCGTGGCGCCCGTCGGCGATCAGGAGGTACGATGCCAGCGTGAATGGCAGGAGCGATGAATCACCCGCCTGCACAACTGCCAGATACCCCTTCTCCTGGCGCAGCACCTCCTCAGCCTGCGTCAATCCGCGCTCCCAGGCGTCCGGTGGTACATCGTTCCGCCATCCAGTGGCGAATGCTTCCACCATAACGCCGTCCAGGTAGGGCAGATAATCGTTCCAGCCGCTACCTGAGTCGACAATGAGATTTGCCCAGACGGGCCATTTGGGGCGCAGCGCATCGGAGACTTCGGTGAGCAACCCAATCCACGCGGCGCGGTATGCCTCATCGGAGGCGAACTCACGCACCACGCCGTCGCTATTGTTCACCTGCCGGCGGAGTTTCCACAACGAAAGCGCGACATTATCCAGGAAGATGCCATCGTACCCCAGCGCAGGTTCTTGATTGTCCCCCTCGAGCGCCTGGCGGAGACGAGCAATCAGAAACGCACGCCATCCTGGACTGGCAGGGTTCATGTGATAAAAATACCCGGTGTGACCGGGCCAATTGGTATAGAGGCGCTCGCCCTGGCTGTTGTGCAGAAACCAGTCGTCGTTGGGATGGATGAGAGCGCAGAACTCGCCGACACGAAACGCCGCCTGGTTGCGCCATGGTCGGTGATCAGGATTGCAGGACGCATCGGCGCGCACCGCATCAACTGGACCGCTCACTTCGGCAGCGAGCATGTACTGGAGAATCGTGCCAGGATATCCGGCGGCGCGCACCGCATCTCGGAAGGGTTCATCAGTGCGCGTCAGGATGATCAGATCGGCGCGGGCAGCCAGAGCTTTCGCAGAGGTTCCGTCGCGCGGCGGCTTGTAGAAATAGGCTTCCTGGACGCGCACCGGCGCCGCTGGCGCTGAACTGGCGGACGCAGCGCACGAGGTGATACATACTCCAATTAGAAGTATGCTCAGAAATACGCGCCATCGTGCATGCTGTCCATTTCGCGTTTGCATTGCCCCTCTATAGTATCATATCGTCAGAGTCTCTGGGTTCCTCAAATGCGATATTTCAGTGTAGAACGTGCGCAACGCGCACTGATACGAATCGCTGCTCATATTCCTGATGGGAAGATCGGTCTAAACCTGGACAAACATGCCTGTACCTGTGGAGCGGTCGGCGTTGGTTTCGACAGGCTCAACCTGCGTTGGCTGAGCCTGCGGTTGGCGTTGGTTTCGACAGGCTCAACCTGCGTTGGCTGAGCCTGTCGAAGCCAACGCCGATCACGAGATCGTCCAACGCCTGATAGATCTTCCTGTGAGAACCGTGGGTCCATGGCGGCAAGTAGCGACAATGTACTATTGAGCGGGGTCAAAAGAAGGTTTATGCTGGCGGAGGATTCTGTCTCGTTGTCATGAATGGGCGACGCACCAAATGAACAAGCCGCAATCATCCAACCGCTGGCGCGGTCTGATCGCAATGATGGGGATCATAGGTATGATCCTCGTTTGCGCACTTCCGCCTTCCGTTACCGCATCGGATCTTTCTGGCGCTCCTGGCGCTCCTCCCGCCGCCTGCACCTCTCCTATAGCGCCGGTAACGCTCATCAACCCAACGGTTATTACCAGTTGCACACAGGCGGCGCTTCAGGCGGCGCTTGCGGCTGGCGGGCACATTACCTTCGACTGCGGACCCAACCCGGTTACGATTCCGATCACGTCGCCGCTGGTGACGTCAGCGACCCGTGATATTGTGCTCGATGGCAAAGGGCTGATCACACTTGATGGCAGCGGCGTTACCCGCATTCTTGAGAAGCCGTTCACCCCTGGTTCACACATCGACAAGACCTCCGGCAACAATCTGATTATTCAGAATATGCGCTTCATCAACGGGCGCGCGCCAGCCGCGACAAAGACGCAGGACGACAGAGCGCGCGGCGGGGCGCTGTGGGTGACGAGTCCCGGAACGCGCCTGCATATCATCAACTCGATCTTCGAGAACAATCGCACCACCAGCATCATCGACGAAGACAACCAGGGCGGCGCAATCTACGCCGGGAATATCTACGAAACGATTATCGTCGGTTCCGTGTTCATCAACAACGAAGCGGGCAGCGGCGGCGCGTTCGGCGGCATCGCCACCGGGTTGCAGGTGTACAATTCGCGCTTTACGAACAACCGCGCGTCCGACGCGACTGCGGGGGGCGTCGTTCGCGGGCATGGCGGCGCAATTCATCTCGACGGCGTCAGCAACGATTTCAACCCGATCACCAGCAACACCGTCGATGTCTGCGGCAGCATCTTCGATGGCAACACCGCAACGCGCGGCGGCGGCGCACTCAAGGTGACAATCTCCGATAACCTGAACACCAAAGCAATCTATGCCCGCTCGACGTTCAGCAACAATCGCGTGCTCGACGCACCGCCCGCCGAAGGTCACGGCGGCGCCATCTACCACATCGAAGACAATTGGGCAGGCGGCGTGAACGAGGACAATATCGAAATCCGCGAGTCAACCTTCAACGGCAACTACGCCGCACGGCGGGGCGGCGGCGTCTGGATGCTGGTCAACGGTCGCGGACGGGTGGTGAACTCGACGTTCTTCGACAACCGCGCCGCCACTGCCGGGACGAATATTATCGGTCAGGGGGGCGGAATGATCATTAGCCGGGGAACGATCGATATCAGCCATGCGACGTTTGCCAGCAACTTCGCCACATTTCAGGGCGGCGCGATCTTTGCCGGCAACGAGGCGGCGGTGACGCTGACCAGTTCGATCTTCGTTTCCAACCGGCTCGATCCGACCCATACCAACCCGGTCACGACCGAGTTCCAGGGATACCACACGAACCGCCCATTGCTCAACGGCGGCGGCAACATTCAGTTCCCGCGCACCAAAGCGCCCGATTTCAACAATGACGCCAACAATCTGATCACCTCGCCAGCCTCGGCGATCCTCTTCCAGGACCCGCAGCTCGCGCCGCTGGCAAACAATGGCGGTCCCACGCCAACGATGGCAATTGCGGCGTCCAGCCCGGCATTCAACCGTGCTGCGGCGGCGACATGCCCGGCGACCGATCAGCGCGGCATCAACCGACCGCAGGGAGGCGCCTGCGATGTGGGCGCGTATGAACTGGTGCTGGCGCTGTCGCTCATCCCGCCGTTCGTTGGCGTTGGCGAAGCGGGAACGATCCTGATCGTCTCCGGCGCCGGGTTTGATGCAAGCAGCAAGATCGTCATCAGTGGCGTCGAGCGCCCGACGACCTTTGTGAGCGCCACCGAACTGCGCACGACGCTGACGGCGGCTGATGCGGCTGTCGCCGGAAATCTGGAGGTGTGGGTCAGCAACTCGGCGCTTCCTCCAGTTACGCTGCGCGTTGTGGCGCAGGTATATCGGGTGTATCTGCCAGCAGTTCGTCGCTAGTGGGGAGATTAATCAGATATCGGACAATCTTGTGATCGGCGTTAGCTTCGACAAGCTCAGCCAACGCAGGTTGAGCCTGTCGAAACCAACGCCAACCGCTCCAAAGGTACAGGCTCGATTGTCCAGGCTTTATTTGATCTCACTATAAGGCGCCGATGTGCGTGAGGCAAGAGGCGTGGGGCAAGCGGTGAGAGGTGCAGGGCAAAGGTCGCCTGAAGCCTGCGTGTGGTATCATGCTCAGGCGCTGTTGTGGGGTGTCTGAGACCTGCCCTGACGGCGCGATGTCAAAGCATGCCGGATGAGTCAACACGAGAAAGGGAGATAGATGAGCAACGAGCCTGTCACCCCTGCGCCAGCGCCCGCAGCGCAACCAGCGCCGCGCAAGGACCGGACGTGGATTATCGTGATTTCGATCATCCTGGGCATTATCCTGGCGTGCGCCATTCTGCCGCTTGGCGGCATGGCGCTGCTGTTGGCGCTTGGCGGCGGCAGCGCGACGGCGACGGTTCCCGGCAGCAGATGGCAGGAAGAAGTTATCTCCGGTCGCGGAACTGATCGTATCGTGATCATTACCGTCAGCGGCACGATTGGCGCCAGTGCGGGTGATGGTCTGTTCAGCGCAGGGTTGAGCCACGAGCAACTGCTGTCGCAGATCCGCACCGCCGCCGATGACACGCGAGTGAAGGCGGTTGTGCTGCGGGTGGATAGCCCCGGCGGCGGCGTCGTCGCCAGCAACGAGTTGTATGTCGAGCTTAAGAAACTGCGCGAGAAGGGCAAGCATCTGGTCATTTCGATGGGTTCAGTCGCCGCCAGCGGCGGGTACTACATCTCAATGGCGGGCGAACGGATCTATGCCAACCCGGATACGCTGACCGGCAGCCTGGGTGTCATCGTGTCGCTGCTGAACTACGACGAAGCCTTTGAGCGGCTTGGTTTGCGCGAGTATGTGTACAAGAGCGGCGACTTCAAGGATATTGGCTCGCCGCTGCGTCCGCCGCAGCCGGAGGAAGAGGCGATCTGGAAAGCGCTGGTTGATGAAGCCTACCAGGGGTTTGTTGATGTCATCGTGGAAGGGCGCGGGATGGCGCGGGATGACGTGATCCGGCTCGCCGACGGACGGATCTACACCGGACGACAGGCAAAGGCGCTGGGGCTGATCGATGAATTAGGCAATCTCGACGATGCAATTGAAGGCGCGAAGGAACTGGCAGGGCTGACCGATGCGCTGATTGTGCGGTATCGCTCGTTCAACACGCTGCGCGACTTGTTGCAGGCAAACCTGGAGCGCAACCTGCAACCCGCCGATCCGCTAGGGTTGCGCGCGATTGTGCAGCCGCACGCGCCGCGCCTGGAGTATCGTTTCGTGCCATGAAGTTGACGCAAAGACGCGAAGACGCAAAGGCGTATTGATAGAGACACTTTACGCCTTTGCCTCCGCCCGTCGCCCTTTTCACGCGATTTTGGAATGCAAAGGATAGCGTATGGCTCACGTTCTGGTGACCGGCGGCGCCGGTTTTATTGGCTCACATCTGGTTGAGGCGCTGCTGCGACGCGGCGATCAGGTGCGGGTCTTCGACAATTTCTCCACCGGTCGACGCGAGAACCTGGCGCGCGTTCGTGATGATGTCGAGATCATTGAAGGCGATCTGCGCGATGAAGACGCGGTTCGTCGCGCTGTGACCGGCGTCGAGGTCGTGTTTCATCAGGCGGCGCTGGCGTCAGTGCAACGCTCGGTCGATGACCCTGTCACCACGAATGCGGTGAATGTCACCGGGACGCTGTACGTGCTGACGGCGGCGCGCGACGCTGGCGTGCGCCGGGTGGTGTTCGCGTCGTCGTCGTCGGTCTATGGCGATACGCCGACCCTGCCAAAAGTCGAGACGCAGGCGCCGCAGCCGCTATCGCCCTATGCCGTCTCCAAACTGGCAGGCGAACAGTATTGTATGGCGTTCAGCGTCGTCTACGATCTGCCCGCGATTGCGCTGCGCTATTTCAATGTGTTTGGTCCCCGGCAGGACCCGCGTTCTGAGTATGCCGCCGTGATTCCGCGCTTTATTGACCGGATGGTGCGCGGTATGCCGCCGATCATTTACGGCGATGGTTTGCAGTCGCGCGATTTTACCTATATCGAGAACGTAGTGGATGCCAATCTGGCGGCAGCGGATGCGCCTGCCAGCTGTTCCGCCGTGTTCAACGTCGGCGCTGGCGCGCGCACGTCGCTGCTCGAACTGGCGGCACAGATCAATCAGTTGCTGGGCAGCAATCTTGCGCCGGATCATCATCCGCCGCGTCCTGGCGATGTGCGCCATTCACAGGCGAGCATCGACGCGATCCGCGAGACGCTGGGGTACACGCCGCGCGTCTCGCTCGCTGAAGGCCTGGCGCGAACCCTTGCGTGGTTTCGTTATGAGGGAGCACGTTCATGACCGCATCATCATCCAGAGAACAGTTGTTGCAGCGCATCGCTGATCGTTCGGCGCGGGTCGGCATTATCGGGGTCGGATATGTGGGATTGCCGCTGGCTGCCGTGTTTGGCGCCGCCGGGTTGCGTGTGACAGGCATTGACGCCAGCGCCGAGCGGGTCGCTGCCATCAACGCCGGGCGCAGTTATATTGAGGATGTGCCGACTGACGTTGTGGCGCATCTGCGTGCTGAGGGCTTACTCGACGCCACGACGGATTTTGATGTGCTTGCAGAACTAGACGCGATCAGCATCTGTGTGCCGACGCCGTTGCGCAAAACCCGCGATCCCGATATCTCGGCGATTGTGGCGGCGACCGAGCAGATCGCACAGCGCCTGCGCCCTGGTCAGGTGATTGTCCTGGAAAGCACGACGTACCCCGGCACGACGCGCGAGGTGATTCTGCCGCGCCTCGAAGCGAGCGGCTTGAAGGTCGGCACGGACTATTTCCTGGCGTTCTCCCCCGAACGGGTCGATCCCGGTCGCACCGACTGGACGACGCGCAATACGCCCAAGGTGATGGGCGGCGTCACGCCTGTCTGCCTGGAAGTGGCGCAGACGCTGTATGAAACGGCAATTGAGCGGGTCGTGCCGGTAAGCAGCCCGGAGGTTGCGGAAATGGTGAAGTTGCTCGAAAACACCTTCCGCGCCGTCAATATCGGGCTGGTCAACGAAGTGCTCCTCATGTGCGACAAGCTGGGGCTGGATGTGTGGGAAGTGATCGACGCCGCTGCCACCAAGCCGTTCGGGTTCATGAAATTCACGCCTGGACCGGGTTTGGGCGGGCATTGTATCCCCATCGATCCGCTCTACCTGTCGTGGAAGTTGAAGACGCTCAACTACACGGCGCGTTTCATCGACCTGGCGAGTGAGGTCAACACTGAGATGCCGCGCTACTGGGTGCAGAAGGTGCAGGATGCGCTGAACGACGCCGGGCGGGCGGTGCGGGGCAGCCGCGTACTGGTGCTGGGGGTCGCCTACAAGCGCGACGTCGATGATGTGCGCGAGTCGCCAGCGCTCGACATTATTCACCTGCTGCACGAGAAGGGGGCGCTGGTGTCGTACCACGATCCGCACGTGCCTGACGTGCAGGTTGAGGGCTTGCGACTGCGCTGCGAGCCGGACCTGGATGCGGCGATCCAGGCGGCGGATTGCGTTATCATCGTCACCGACCACTCGGCGTATGACTGGCGGCAGGTTGCGCGCCACGCGCAGCGAGTGGTCGATACGCGCGGCGCGCTGCGTCACTTGGCGAACGGTCAGCGATGAGGCGATCGTCGGTTTCCCAGACGATACTTCAGGTCGTAACTGAGCACAAAGTCGAGTTCTTCGTCGTCGAAGCCGTAGCGCCGCGCCAGCAGGCGGTCAATCGCGTTGATAACCTCGTGCGCGCGCGCCGCGTCGATGTTGGTTTCGCTGGTGTGGATGCGGGCGCCGCGGCGCACGCGCGTCGTGGCGCCCTCGCGGTAGAGCGCAATCAGGCAATCCACGGCGCTGGCGAATGGTGCGGGATCGGCGTCTTCCAGGCGGAACACCGGAAACTCCAGCACGTCGCGCGTCACCACGTCCATGCAGTTCGAAAAAGCGATCCAGTACCAGTAGAAGAGCTGGCTGTTGAGCAGCGCCAGCACGATCGGCGCGACCGTCGGTTCAACGCACACTGGCTTGTAGTGCGACGAGAGTTTCTCCGGCAGCGCCTTGCGCCAGTAGCGCCCCCCAGAATGGTAGTAGATCACCACGCCATCCCGCGCAGCATAGTCGCGCAGGCGGCGACCGTGCGCCAGCATGTGCAGGAGCAATCGGACTTCGAGCGCCGAACCGAGTTTGGGCAGCGCGCCGTTGATGGCGGCTGAGGCTGGCAGGCGCGTGTAGGACAGCGTGTCGAACAGATGCGCGCGCTCACGAGAACGAAATCGGCGGTAGCCGCTCATGTAGCGTTCGCCAGCGGCTGGCGCCTTATGCAGCAGCGTGATCGTCAGGTTCATATCCACATCGGGAAAGAGTTTGCCCGGTCGCACAGCGTAGTGACTGTGCCACTGACGCAGCGGCGCGTAGAGGCGCTGCAACGGCGCCATGCCGTCGGTGGCGACGGACGCGACCGGAACGATGACGCCGAGCCATCCGCCTGGTCGGATCAGGTCCAGAGCGCGCTCGATCACCAGCGCGTACAGGTTGCCAGTCGTCGCGGTCTGGTAATGGCGCAGGATCGGGTCGTCCTGTAACCCGCTGCGCACCACGTATGGCGGGTTGCCAATCACGACATCGAACCCTCCCGCTGCCATCGCATCGGGAAATGTCGTCCGCCAGCGCAGCGGTCGCCGCTGTTCAGCGCCATCGTCCGGGCTGGCGTCGCTCGCCTGATCGAGCGAACCGGTCAGCGCATCACCCGCGTGAATGTTGAACCGCAGGTCGCGCAGGTGATCCTGATGCGCGACACGCGCGGCGAGGCGCAGCCAGATCCGCATCCGGCAGATCTCCACCGCCTCCGGCATCACATCCACGCCGCACAGGGTATGTTCGACGATGGTGCGCAATCGTCCGGCGAGCGCGACCGAGCTTTTCGTTTCCGACTCGCGGCGCTGAACGACGATGTGTGTCAGGTCTGCCAGCAGGTCGAACGCGGCGCAGAGGAACGCACCCGAACCGCAGGTCGGGTCGAGCACAGTCAGTCGCATAAGCGCTGCGTCGAGGTCATTCAGACGGGATGAAGACCAGGCTGTGCACAAGTCGCGCATCAGGCGCGGCAGGTCGAGATTGTGGGTCACGAGGTCCGCCGGATCGACAAAGCCCGCGCGCAGTGTTGCGAGCGTCTCCTGGACGCGAGAACGGCGGTTAATGACCTCGCGCCAGGTTTCGCCGGGGAGCGCGTGGCTGGCAGGCGCGGCGGCGTCCCACGTATGGCGTTGAGCCGCGTTGGAGATGCCGGCGGCGATGGCGGCTGGCAGTTCCCGGTCAATGCCGTGGCGGAGCGCGGCAGGCAGGTAGCGCAGCGGATCGCGCCGCACAAGGTCGCTGACCAGCCGCATCGCTTCCAGCGAGAGCGTATCGATCAGGCGCGGCAGGATCGTGCGACTTGCGATGTATGCGGCGACATCATCGCCAGTGTAGTAGATGCCGCTGCGTTTCCGCTCGACATAACGTTCAATGATAAATCCCATCGCGGCTGGCGTCAGGCAGCCGGGGGCATGATTGTCGAGGTTCCAGGCGGCGTCCCGGATCAACGCCAGCGCCCGGCGCAGCGCCGCGTTGTGCGGGCAGGGAAGCGCCTGCACCGCGACAATGCCAGGCGGGAGGCGTCGCACAATGGCGTCGCCGGGGCAATCCTCGCGCTCCAGCGATTGCCATACGTTGTGATCATCGAGCCAGCCGCGGACATGGAGGAATGAGAGAAACATCAACCGCGCCAGCGTGAGCGCAGCCGCAGAGCGCCGTTCACCGTCGGGCAGCGCGCCAAGACCGTCGGCAAGCGCGTCGCATGCGGCGAACAGGCGGGCGAGAGCAGTTCTGGATTGCATGTTCATGTTGTGCGACATAACGCACAGATCATAAACGCAGCAGCGTTACACTGCAACATTAAGCGGCTCGGACGTTTCCTTGCCCGCACAGCCGCAGCTGAGCGCAGATCATCGCAAGAGCAGGCAGCAAATCTGTACCAGATGTAACAACTTTTGGTACAATACAGCCGATCGGATAGCGTCCACCTCCGCCTCAGCGTCGAGGCGTGCAGGGTTATCGGCGAGGGATTGCGCCTCGCTGTTCGGCTCACGGCCGGCTCCGGCTCGAGTAGTGAGCGCGCCGGTCGAATCAATGAGGAGAGAGCGCTGCCATGACCAAGAATTCTCTGACCGTTATCGACAACCGCACCGGGAAGACCTACGAGATCCCTATTGAGCACAACGCCATCCGCGCCACCGATCTCCGCCAGATCAAGGTTTCCGACGACGATTTCGGCTTGATGTCGTACGACCCGGCGTACATGAACACGGCGGCGTGCATCAGCCGGATCACGTACATCGACGGCGACAAGGGCATTCTGGAGTACCGCGGCTACCCGATTGAGCAGCTTGCCGAGCAGAGTTCCTACCTGGAAGTCGCGTACCTGTTGCTGTACGGCGAGTTGCCGTCGAAAGAGCGCCTGGAGTGGTGGGAATACCGCATCAGCCGCCACCTGTTCCTCCACAACAGCCTGGTCGAACTGATCCAGGCGTTCCGCTACGACGCGCATCCGATGGGCATCCTGATCAGCTCGGTCGCGGCGATGTCCACCCTCTACCCGGAGGCGAAGAACATCCACGATCCGGCGGTGCGCGAGAAGCAAATCTGGCGCATTATCGGTCAGATCCCGACGATTGCTGCATTCGCGTACCGGCATCGCATCGGGCGGCCGTTCAACCTGCCCGACAGCTCGCTCAGCTACACTGCCAACCTTCTCTACATGATGGACTACATGAACCAGCGAGATTATGAGGTCAATCCCGTGCTGGCGAAGGCGCTGGACGTGCTCTTCATTCTGCACGCCGATCACGAACAGAACTGCTCGACCTCGGTGATGCGCAGCGTTGGTTCGAGCCACGCCGATCCGTACAGCGCACTGTCAGCGGCTGCGGCGGCGCTGTATGGTCCGCTGCACGGCGGCGCAAACGAGGCGGTGCTGCGGATGTTGCAGCAGATCGGGCATCCGAAGAACGTGCCAGCGTTCATCGAGCGGGTGAAGAAGGGCGAGACGCGCCTGATGGGCTTCGGGCATCGAGTGTACAAGAATTACGACCCGCGCGCCAAGATCATCCGCAAGATTGCGCACGAGGTGTTTGCAGCGACGGCGGCGAACCCGCTCCTCGATGTCGCTATGGAGCTCGAACGGGTGGCGCTGGAAGACGAGTACTTCATCTCGCGCAAGTTGTACCCGAACGTGGACTTCTACAGCGGACTGATCTACCAGGCGCTGCGCTTCCCGATCGAGTACTTCCCGTTCCTGTTCGCCATTCCGCGCGCTTCGGGGTGGCTGGCGCAATGGCTCGAAATGCTCGATGATCCGGAGCAGAAGATCACGCGCCCGCGCCAGATTTATCTGGGTCACCCGCGGCGCGACTACGTGCCGGTCGATCAGCGGTAGGAACGGCGCTGTCGTCGCGCGCGCTTTGAACGGTAGGCTGCATTTGAGCTGCGGGCTAAAGCCCTCACGAAGCGTGTAAAATCTCCTGTGGGGCTTCAATATCTCGGGTGAGGGTTTATTGAAAACTTAACATTTGTCAGGTATATTGCTAGAAGCGCGCCCCTAAGCCTGTCGAAGGGACTCAGGGGCGCGCCGCCGTCCGCCCTTCGACCCTTTGATCAGCTCATAGTGAGATCAAATAAAACCCGGACCATCGAGCCTGCACCTGTGGCGCGGTTGGCGTTGGCTAAGCCTGTCGAAGCCAACGCCGAATCACGAGATTGTCCAAACTTAAACCGATATACCCTCGCCGCTGCGCCGTGCGTTCTATGAGCAGCGGCTAAAGCCTTCGCTCAGTACATTGAAGCCCCTTCGGGGCTTGCCTGATCTCTCTCGGGCGATATGCGAGAAATGTGTACCTCGTCTCGAGTCTGTTTTTGTTCTCACCCCCGCCCCTTTTCCCTCACAGGTGTAGCGTTTTCGGGCAAGCCCTCACGTGAGATTGCCCACTTTGCGCGTCAGGACGCCCCAACTCCCCCTTCTCCCCTTGTGGGAGAAGAGGGCAGGGGGGATGAGGGGAAAAAGGCATCGGGGCGTAGAACACACCCCTCGCACCCCAAAACTCTACCCTTGAGAGGCCCCTTTCCCTGCTCGCAAGTGTAGAGTCTTTCGGCGAGTCATCGTGCTGAGTCGCCCGCTTCAGGCATCAGGATGCCCCAACTCCCCCTTCTCCCGCAGCGTGGGAGAAGGGGGCAGGGGGGATGAGGGGAAAAAGGCGTCAGAATGCGGCAAACACCCCTCACACCCTAAAAACTCTACCCTTGGGAGAGGGGCTGGGGGTGAGGGCGAAAACAGGCGTCAGGACGCGACAAACACCCCTTGCACCCTAAAAACTCTACCTTTGCTCTGATCGTCGCCCGTCTCCGGTTCAGGCAGTGCGTCGCGCTGTCGCCGATGCCATCCGCGAAGCAGCGGCGCCTTCCTGGGCGGGCGCTGTCGGCAGCGTGATAGTAAAGGTCGTTCCGACGCCAACGTTTGATGTGGCGCTGATCGACCCGCCATGCGCTTCGACGATCGCTTTGGCGATTGCCAGCCCCAGACCGGCACCCTGTCCGCTTTCGCGGGTGCGCGATGGATCGGCGCGGTAGAAGCGATCAAAAATGTACGGCAGGTCTTCCGGCGCAATGCCGCTGCCCGTGTCGCGCACCTCGATGATGATGCGCCCGTGATCCGCTTCGTGCGCGCTCAGGACGATTTCGCCCTCCTTTGTGTGTCGCAAAGCGTTCGACACCAGGTTGTTCAGCACCTGCGCCATACGGTCGGTGTCTACCAGCACTGCGGGAAGAGAGTCGGACGCATCGACACGAATGGTCAGTCCCTGCCGTTCCGCCTGGACCATGTGCGCCAGCGCAGCGCGTTCGAGGAGCGCGCGCGGATCGACGGCGCGCCGGTTGAGCGAGAGCGCGCCAGCATCTGCCAGCGAGAGCAGGCGCAGGTCGTCGATCAGGCGTTGCAGATGCTCGACTTCGGCATGCATGATCTGGTAGATTGCTGGCGTGCCGCTGATCCGACCTTCCTGCAACCCCTCGGTGTAGCCGCGCAGAATGCTCAGCGGCGTGCGCAGATCGTGCGCCAGGTCAGCGGTCATCTGGCGGCGCGCCTGGATCGCCCGCCCTAGATCGGCGCTCATCTGATTAAATGCCTGCGCCAGTTCGCCGATCTCGTCGTGCGAACGCACTGTCACGCGCTGATCAAGACGTCCCTGCGCCATCGCCCGCGTCGCCGCCGTCAACTCGCGGATGGGGCGGGTCAACGTGCGCGCCAGCACCACGCCAACCACCAGCGCCACGACCGTTGCGCCAATCGCGCTCAGAACCGTCGCCGTCGCCAGGCGCTGGAGCAGTTCCGCCTCAGCCGCCCAGCGCGGATCGGTGCGCAGCGGGAGAGGGGAGGGTCCGACGAAGAAGAAGTAGCCGATAATCTCTCCATCGGCGCGCAGCGACTCGGCGCGCGCCATTGCGCCACGGTTCAATCGACGACCAGGACGAAATGGTCGGTGCTGGCTATAGACCACCACGCCATTCGCATCCGCCAGGACCAGGTTTCGACTGTAAAAATCGAGCGGCGCTGTCCGTTCCAGCAGTTGCTCGACTCCCTGCCAGCCGCCGTTTGTCTGGTAATACGAGCGTAGCGCGTTGAGCAGAATGGTCCGATCACGAACTGAGAGGAAGAGATCGACCTCGGATCGGGTGCGCAATCCGACGATCAGCGCAACCAGGAGCGAGCCGATCAGCCCGACCAGCAGAAATGCCAGCGTCAGTTTGAGCGTCAGGGATCGCATGGTCACGCGCTCGTCTTGGGCTGGTCCGTTGCGCGCGGCAGCGCAAACCGGTATCCCATGCCGTACACGGTTTCGATATAGCGCGGGTTGCGCGGGTCGTCTTCGATCTTGGCGCGGATGTTGCGAATGTGCACATCAATCGTGCGCTCTGAGCCTTCAAAGGCATCGCCAGAAACGCGGTCGAGCAGGTCGAGCCGCGAGAAAACCTGCCCTGGCGCTGACATGAGGGTCGCCAGAATAGCGAACTCTGACGGCGTCAAATCGACGTAGCGCCCGCCGACGCGCACTGTCCGCCCGGTGCGGTCGAGCACGATGTCAGCGGCGCGCAGCACTTCCGGCTCAATCGGCGCCTGCTGGGCGCGGCGCAACACGGCGCGGATGCGCGCAATCAATTCGCGCACATTGAACGGTTTGGTGACATAATCATCCGCACCCAGTTCCAGCCCCAGGATTTTGTCGGCGTCCTCGATCTTTGCTGTCAGGACGATGACTGGCGTGCGCGACTCTTTGGCAAAGGCGCGCAGGAACTCGTACCCGCCCATTTCCGGCATCATCAGGTCGAGGATCACCAGGTCGGGCTTTTCGATGCGCGCCACGTAGAGCGCGCGCCGTCCATCGCCCGCTTCGACGACGTGAAATCCTTCCTGTTCGAGATAGAGCCGGAGCATGTCGCGCAGCGCCGGCTCGTCATCGACGATCAGAATCGTGCTCATGCCGGGGGTCCCGCTTCAGCGCGCGGCGGGGTGCGACGTCGCAAAAAACGGCGTGCAATCAGCGACGCTCCCACGACCAGCGCGATAATCACGCCAATGATCAGCAGATTGTTGATCACTTCGATCATACCACGGGCGTCCGGTTCACGCTCGGCGTGATGACCGCGCTCGAAGCCGTCGGGCGCGAACCAGCCGCGCTCGCGGCGCTCGAACCCATCGGGCGTGAACCGACCGCGCTCGATCCCCGCCTCGAACCGTGCGCGTTCCGATCCCGGCAGCGCCGTTGCCAGAACCCCCGTTTGCCGCAGGGCGATCAGTGCGCCGACGACAATGAGCGCTACTGCCAGGACGACAAGGATTCGCCAGATTGTTTTCATCGCTCCGCCTCCTTCGTCAGCGCTGGCGCCAATGCTGGCGCCGTTCGGAAGATTCGGGATGCCAGGCGTCGCCCTGCGTTGACGATCCAACGCCAGTGGAGCGCCACGTGCAACCCGATCAGAAACACCGCCGCGTCGGACGCCAGATGGTGCAGGTGCGTCCAGACGCGATCGCGTTCAGGGCGAACGCCGATCAGGGGCAGCGCCGTTTCCGAGATCATCAGCCCGGTGAAGATAGTCGTCGTGAAGACGATAAAGAGCAGCGCATTCAGCATATAGTTGAGACGCGCGCTCCCTGTCGTTCGACTGAAGAGCCGCCGTGTCACTCCAACGATCCACGACCAATGAATGACCAGATGAGTCAGCACCGCTGCGCCAAGCGCAATGCCCAGCCATTCGTGAACGGCAATGCCGGTGAAGCGCGGCGCCGTAGCGATGAGAAAAGCGACAAACATCGCGCTGTCAAGCGCCAGGTGTGTCAACGTGCGTCGTTGAGTTTCCAGTATGCGTGTGTTCATGAGAAGACCTCGCTCCAATCGATGAGCGGTTGCTCGATGTGATTTCATCGTAGCGCGACCTTCTTCAGAGATTGTTAAGAGGCGATGCGGGAATTGTTTGGGTTTTTACGCTTGACAGCCACACCGCAGCGTGGTATCTTATTCATCCGTGAGCGGAGAGTAGCGCGTTTCGCGCGGGTGTGGTACAATACAGTCGAGGGCGTATAGCTCAGCAGGTTAGAGCGCGATCCTGATAAGATCGAGGTCGGTGGTTCGAGTCCACCTACGCCCACCAGCAAAGCGGAGAATTGAGGTGCGCTCAATTCTCGCTTTATTTCGGGGCGATAGCTCAGATGGGAGAGCGGCTGCTTTGCACGCAGCAGGTCCGGGGTTCGAATCCCCGTCGCTCCACCATGAGGATACAATCGGGGAAATAAACCGGAGCATTGACGCTCCGGTTTTTTTGCAACGCCGATCAACGGAATGGTGGCGAGGAAAGCACGCCGCCAGCGCCAAGATTCCAGACCTTGTTCGGTCCGCGATCAAGGTTGATAGGCGTATTTGGTCCCAGGTTGCGGTTGTAGATGTCGCCGTAGTTGCCGACCTGCTTGATAATCTGATAGGCGAAGTCGTTCGGCAGCCCCAATCCTTCGCCGAAGTTGCCTTCCAGCCCCAGCAGCCGTTTGATGCGCGGATCGGTCGTGCTGGCGCGCAGGCGATCAACGTTGCGCTGATCGACGCGCAGTTCCTCAGCATAAATCGTTGCAAAGACCGTCCAACTGATCACGTCAAGCCACTGATTGTCGTCGCGGGCGATGACCGGACCGAGCGGTTCGCGCGAGATGCGGTCGCCGAGGATGATGTGCTCGGCAGGGTTCGTGAGTTGCTGGCGCTTGGCAGCCAGTTGGGAGCTGTCACTGGTGACTGCGTCGCATTCCCCTTCATCATAAGCCGGGTACAGTTCGTCCTCGCCGTCAAGCGCGCGAGCCGTGAACTTAATGCCGCGCGCAGCAAAGTCTTCGATAAGATTTTGCTCGCTGGTGGTGCCTTTAGCGACGCAGATCACTTTGCCTTCCAGGTCTTCCAGCCTGGTGATCCGGTCTTTGGCGCGCACCATGAAGGTCTGACCGTCGTGGAAGGTGGTGGGACCGAACGCCAGCCCGCTGATATTGCGTCCCAGCGTCCATGTGGTATTGCGGAACAGAACATCGACGCGCCCTTCGCGCACGGCGTCGAACCGGTTGTTAGGTCCAGGCGCGGCGCTAAGCGCAACGAACTCCACTTTTGTGGCATCACCAAAGATAGCAGCGGCGACGGCGCGACAGAAATCGACATCAAAGCCGCTCCACGTCTGGCGCACGCTGTCGTAGAAGCCGAAGCCGGGCAGATCGGCGTTCGTGCCGCAGATCAGATAGCCGCGCTCCTTGACGCGCGCCAGGATTTTTTGCGGCGCTGGCGTGGGCGTGGGAGGCGCCGCAGTCGGCGGGACGGAGGTTGCAGTCGGTGACGGGTCAACGTCCAATGTTGGAGTCGCCTGTCCTGGCGGTACGGGAGTGGCGGTTGCGATGAGGATAATAGGCGCAGGGGTCGGCTGACCGTCGAGCAACCCGCCGAGATTGCCGCACCCGGCGAGGACAAGCGTCAGCGCCATCAATACAATGAGTGGAACTCGGGTATTGAGCGAAGTGTGCATCGATCAAGGCTCCTCCCTGGAATCTGTTGTTTGTATGGTAGCACATCACGGGGTGGAAGAGGAAGGGTCGTTACATATTGAACGTTGAATGATGCACGTGGAACGGTGGGCAGGTTGAATGTAGAGACGTTGCCCCGCAACGTCTCGAACCGGTGCACGTGGGATGGCACGCCCGCGCGGAGTGGCGCATGGTAGGGGCGTGCCGGTGGCGCGCCCGTGCCGGTGGCGCGCCCGTGCCGGTGGCACGCTCGCGCGGGATTGCACGCCCGCGCGGGATTGCACGCCCGCGCCGGTGGCGCGCCCGCGTGGGGTGGCGCGCCCGTGTGCCGATGGCGTGCCCCAACGCAGGTGCAGGCGTGAATTGTCAGATGGCAAAACAGTGCATCCCTGCCGCGCCGTGGCTAGCGACTGCCCCCCAACCCCCCCTCTCAAGGGTAGAGTTTTTCACGCGCGAGGGGTGTTTTCTGCGCCCCAACGCCTTTTTCCCCTCGTCCCCCCGCATCACAGGCGTAGAGTTTTTTGGGTGCGAGGGGTGGTTTCCGCATCCTGACGCCTTTTTTCCCCTCATCCCCCCTGCTCCCTTCTCCCACAAGGGGAGAAGGGGGAGTTTGCGCATCCTGGCGCCTGAAACAAGCGATGCATCTCGTGGGTTAGCCGAACGACTCCACCCCTGTGAGCGTCCTCCGCCCCCTTCTCCCACGAGGGTAGAAGGGGGGTTGGGGCGTCCTGACGTGCAAAGTGGGCAATCTCGTGCTCATAGGGCTTGCCCGAAAACTCTACACTTGTATGCCCAACCTCCCCGAAAGCGGGAGGTGCGCGTTCGAGCAACCCGTCCGCAAACGGGTTGTCGCCCAACCCCCCCGCAAGTGGGGGTGCGCCGGGTAGACGTTCCGTTGGGCGTCCACCTGCGCGGTTCGGCATACTCACCGCATATGGACGCCATCGTTTCCGTCCGCGTAGGCGGACGGTCGGTCGCAGGTCCGTTAGGGACGATTTCAATCGCTGGCGACCGGAGTGTCGTTTCCTGACGAATCATGCCTGCATCCCCCACGCCGACGGCGCCTTCGTGTGGAAGTTGCTCCCTGAACGCTTTGCGCCGTGGCGCCTTTGCGTCTTTGCGTCCACCGGCGTGCCCGTGTGCCGGAGGCGCGCCCGCGTGGGAGCGGCTTCACGAACACCTTTGCGTCTTTGCGTCTTTGCGTCCCCTGGCGCGCCCGCGTGTCGATAGCGCGTTCGTGTGGAAGTTGCTCCCCGAACGCCTTGCACCTTTGCGCCTTTGCGTCTTTGCGTCCCCTGGCGTGCCCGCGTGTCGATAGCGCGTTCGCGTGGGAGTGGCTCTCCGAACGCCTTGCGCCTTTGCGCCTTTGCGTCTGTGTGTCCACCGGCGCGCCAGATATTGCCAGGAACAGAGCGTCCAGGAATCCATGTCGCGGCTTGACAGCCAGGCATTCTATGCCGATAATCCGACGTTACAGTCCCGAAACCGCTGATTTTTGCCGAGATTCTTTTGCCATCCTCAGGAGGCGCCTTATGACCTGGCAGACATACCTGAACGAGCAGCAGGACCGATTTCTTGCTGAGTTGCTCGATTTCCTGCACATTCCGAGCGTCTCGGCGCTGCCGGAGCACGCAGGCGATGTGCAGCGCGCCGCAGAGTGGGTGGCGGAGCGAATGCGCGCCGCCGGGATCGAGTCGGTACGGATTCTGCCCACCGGCGGGCATCCTGTCGTGTATGGGGATTGGTTGCACGCGCCTGGAAAGCCAACGATACTGATCTATGGTCACTTCGACACGCAGCCCGCCGATCCGCTGGAGATGTGGGACCATCCACCGTTTGAGCCGGTGGTGCGCGATGGACGGGTGTATGCGCGCGGCGCCTCAGACGACAAGGGCAACATGCTGCCGCCGATCCTGGCGGTTGAGGCGTTACTGCGCACGGCAGGCGCGTTGCCAGTGAACGTGAAGTTTCTGTTCGAGGGTCAGGAAGAGATCGGCAGCCCGCAGATCCCGGCATTTGTGGCGGCGCACCGCGAAATGCTGGCGTGCGACCTGGTTGTGAGCAGCGACGGGGGGCAGTGGAGCGAGACTGAACCGCTCATTCTCACCGGTTTGCGTGGCGGATGCGGCGTTCAGATCGATGTGCGCGGTCCGAACCGCGATCTCCATTCCGGCATCTACGGGGGCGCAGTGCAGAATCCAATCCACGCGCTGGCTGCCATTCTTGCGTCGATGCGCGACGCCGACGGGCGCATTCTGGTCGAAGGGTTCTACGATGCCGTGCAGCCGCTGACCGATGATGAACGTCGGCGGTTCGCTTCGGTCCCCTTCGACGAAGCCGCATATATGGCAGACCTGGGGGTGACGGCGTTGTGGGGAGAAGCCGGATACACGGTTTATGAGCGCACCTGGGCGCGCCCAACGCTGGAGGTCAACGGCGTCTGGGGCGGGTTCCAGGGCGAGGGGGTGAAGACCGTGCTGCCCGCCGAGGCGTATGCCAAGATTACCTGCCGGTTGGTCGCCAATCAAGACCCGGCGACGATTGTGGAGTTGCTCAAGGCGCATGTACAGCAGCACACGCCGCCGGGAGTTACAGTGACAGTTACGCCGCTGAAGTTTCTGGCAAAGCCCTACCTGATGCCGTTCGATCACCCGGGGAACCGCGCCGTGCGCGATGTTTTGGTGCACATGTACGGGCGCGAACCGTATGAAGTGCGCAGCGGCGGCAGCATTCCGATCTGCACCATTCTGCTGGATGAATTGGGGGTCTACACGGTCAGCTTCGCGTTTGCGCTGGAAGATGAACGTCAACACTCGCCAAACGAATTCTTCCGCCTGAGCAGTTTCCGACGCGGGCAGGAAGGGTATTGCTTGCTGCTGGAGCGGCTGGCGGATGTGGAGGTAGGGTTTAGGGGTTAGGGGTTAGGGGTTAGGGTCAAGAAAACTTTGTGACCTGATGACATGACATAGGCGCACATTGCGCAATACCCGCTGTCGCGGTTCAACAGCGGATATTCGGCAGCGGAGACCTCGAGAGTTGGGTGCATTGTCCAACTTCTCGCCTGCAATACGCGCCAATGTGGATCGGGCGCGCCGCTGGTGCGCCCCTATGCTTCCCCTCTCACAAGGGTGGAGTTTTCAGGCGCACCCCCGTGTTGCATCGCTCGTTTCAGGCATCGTGACGCCCCGACTCCCCCTTCTCCCACGCTGTGGGAGAAGGGGGTTTGGGGGATGAGGGAAAACAGGCGTTGGGACGCAGAAACACCCCTCGCTCCCCAAAAACTCTACACTTGTGAGATGCGTCACCTTGCGGATTGGGCGCGCCATCGGCGTGGGGGCGCGGCGCCGGCACGGGGGTGCGCTACCAGTACGCGGGCGCGTCGCCGGTGCGCCCCCTACATACCCTCTGCAGGGCGGGCGCGCCATCCCACATGCACCGGTTCAAGACGGTGCGGTGCAACGTCTCTACGTGCCACCTTCCTGCTTTCCCACGTGCAACATGCAACATTCAACGGGTCACGGGCGCCGGGTTCGAGATGTTGCAATGCAACGTCTCTACGTGCAACCTTCCCGCTCTTCCACTCATAACGTGCAACATTCAACGTGCAACGTTCAACACGGAACGACCTTCCCACCTGCCGCCCTTGCACCTTCCAACCTTCAACCTCGCCTCTGGCTGCACCACTGCGTCAGTGCGGCGCGCCATTCCTCCTGGAGCGCGGCAAGTGATGGCGCTCCGGCGAGGGTCGGCACGTCGCTCTGGCGGTAGGTGTTGGCGCGGAAGGCGGCGGCGATAGTGCGGAAGGCGGTTGGTCGCTCCTGGATCAAGAAGGTAACGAATGCCCACGCCTCGTCATACGCGAACGCGCCATACTGGTCATATCCTTCGCGCTGCGCCAGCAGGCGCTCCAGGTCGGGCGGGACGGAACGGGTGCAGAGGCGGTCGAGCGCATTACGCGCTCCTGAACCGCTGCTGTCGAGGCTGGCAAGGTATTCGGCGATGCCTTCGTCGATCCATCCTTTCGGTTCGGCATGATAGCCAGGATCGTGCCAGTCGCCGGGAAAGAGGTATCGTCCGGTCAGGTAATGACCGAACTCGTGGGCGATGGTTTCGTCGGTGGTGTTGACGCTTTCAGCCGCATCACGCTCGTAGGTGTAGAGAACGCCGTCGCGCTCGACGTAAACGCCGTCGACATCAGCGCCGAAGCCGACGAACGCCAGCATATATTCACGAAAAGCGCTGCGGTTGGCGAAGAGTTTGATTGTCAACGTCTCATGCGGCTCGCCAGGCACAGGGTCGGTGGCGCCGGTCAGGTCGAAAAACGTATTGCGCAGACGTTCCAGCCGTGCGGCAATGGCGTGAAGGTCCGTGGCGGGTGATCCGGCGCAGATCCTCACCATCGGATGATCGAGGCGCAACGGGAGATGGACCGCCTCGAACTCTGCGCGCAACGCGGCGAACCGCTCACCGCCGAAGCGGTCGAGAGCGCGGGCAAGTGCGGCGCGCGCGGCGAAAGGTCCCGGCGAGGTTTCGGGAATTCCGGAGATAAAGCGTCCGGCGTGAATAGCGGGAGGCGCGAGGGGCAGCGCATCGGCTGGCGCCAGACGCGCGGCTGCGTCCCAGGCATCTTCCAGCGCTGCGGTGACGCGCGCGCGCGCCGCCGCATCAAGTTGATCGTCGCGCAGGCGCGCAATAGCGTCGGCGGCGCGCGCGCGCACGCCAGGCTCGTCAGATTGCAATCCTGCCAGGAGAAACGTCAGATCGTCGTCGTTGAGCGGTCCGACGCGGGTAGCGATCAGGCGCGCCACGGCGTATGCCGCGCGGGTGCGCAGATTCGCCCCGCTGCCTGGAGTCAGCGCAATTGCGGCAAATGCTGGTTGTGCGTCATATGCCGGGAAGAAAAACGTATCAAGAATCCAGATCGCATCGGCGCGCACATCATCATGCGTATCGGTCTGGAGCAACGTCAGCAGACGGGTGCGCAGCGCTGGCGCAGCGTGCATCACGACCCGGTGCGCCGGTTCGTTCGGCGGGCGCTCTGCCATTCGACCAATGACGCGCAGCGCGTTGCGGCGAGTCAGACTGTGGAAGTCGGACGCGGTCAGGGCGATCAGGCGTTCCAGAATCAGGTCATCAGCAATGACCGCAAGAGATCGTGCAATGTCTTCAGTACAGTCATACCCTGACGCATAGAGCATCACGAGGAGCGAGTGCGGTCCCACGTGGCGAACGCGCGGGCAGACAGGGGTGGGCGGCGGTTGCGGCGGTTGCGGTGCGGCGGTGGTGAGGACGAGGGCGAGGATCAGGATGGCTGGCGCGGTGCGAAGCATAGGGGTTAAGGGTTTGGGTTCAGGCGAATAACAGCGAGTCGTCGGGCTTCTTCAAAGGTGACATTGCCGCGACGGGATCGGTTCAGCAGCCATACAACATAATATTCGTCAATCGAATAGATCGAGTTGGACGAGCAAAACGAATTGCCCGGCTGATTGCCGGGTATCCGACAATTTGGCGTGTGGGTGGCGAAGGCGCGAAGCTGGTATGATCCCATCGTCAGGTTGATAGATGGCGCGGCAATTGCGCGACGTTGCAGAGCGTCGACCCCAATGACGCCAGCCATAAGCGTTGCTGCCATCAGAGCGACAAGCGTTCCTCCTATCCAACGCGTGTGCATCGATAACCTCGCCTTTTTGCCGCTTTCGTCACAATATACTTCTGCTTTCACTCTGCGCTCTTACACCTATTGTACCTGATAGGAAGATCAACCAGCGGACAATCTCGTGATCGGCGTTGGCTGAGTCTGTCGAAGCCAACGCCAACCGCGCCGCAGTCGCAGTCGTGATTGTCTGGGTTTTAGTTGATCGCTCTATGAGAAACGACCTGCGCAAAGATGAAAACGCCCTGGTGCAGGCATGATGCGTCAGAACACAACGCTCCGGCTGCTGGCGATTGACATCGCCTCTGATGGACCTGCGGCTAACCGTCTGCCCGCATGGACGGGCATGACAGCGTCCATGTGCGGTGAGCGCGCCGAACCGCGTGCGGTGAGCGCGCCGAACCGTGCAGGTGGACGTCCGGCTGAACGTCTGCCCGGCATACCCTCACAAGGGTGGAGTTTTTCGGCAAACCCTTATATTGCATCGCCCGCTTCAGGCATCATGACGCCCCAACTTCCCCTTCCTCACATCACAAGGGTGGAGTTTTTCGGCAAACCCTTGTATTGCATCGCCCGCTTCAGGCATCATGACGCCCCAACTCCCCCTTCTCCCCTTGTGGGAGAAGGGGGCGGGGGGATGAGGGGAAAAAAGGCGTTAGGACGCGCAAAATATTCATCGTATCTCAAAAACTCTGCCCCTGTGAGACTCCCCCTTCTCCCCTTGTGGGAGAAGGGAACAGGGGGAAGAGGGGAAAACAGTCCTCATGACGCCCCAACTCCCCCTTCTCCCCTTGTGGGAGAAGGGGG
>JAUQOW010000039.1 GCA_030550675.1 Chloroflexota bacterium | reverse complement strand
GTCTCACGGCATCGTGCTGGTGGTTGATGATGAACGCTCAGTACGCTCGGTGGCAGCGCGTATGGTTGAGCGCCTGGGATATGAGACCCTCCAGGCGCCCGACGGCGAAACGGGCGTTGCCTTATTCACGTCTCATGCCGACTTGATCGCCTGTGTGCTGCTGGATGTTTCTATGCCAGCGATGAGCGGAGCGCAGGCGCTCCAGATGATGCGCGCCATCCGCCCCGACGCGCGAATTATTCTCATGAGCGGGTACGCTGGCGAAGAAGTGACAGCGCGTTTCGGGCAATTGCGACCGAGCGGTTTTCTGTACAAGCCGTTCGATACGGCGGAACTCAAAGCCTGCCTGGACGCTGCGCTGAAAAAGTAACCACTGGTCGTAGAAATTCACCCCCATTTGCGTCAGAATTCGCGCGGCATCTTTCCAGTTCTGCCAGCGTTGATAATATCTATTCGGGTACGCCAGGGAAACGTGAAGCGCAACCGCTTAGCCGTACCGCTTTGTCGGTTGAAACGGTAAATTAAGCGTAAAATGAGTATGCTTCGATGAGGAGATCTCCCGCATGCACCTGCGACGTTACGCCGAACATCTTCTAAAGCAGGCGCTGAACAATCCATCAGTGACATTTCGAGACGGTCAATGGGAAGCGATTGCCGATCTGGTCGAACGCCGCGCGCGCCTGCTTGTTGTGCAGCGCACCGGTTGGGGAAAGAGTCTGGTCTATTTTCTGGCGACACGCCTGTTGCGTGAACGCGGCTCAGGACCAACGCTACTCATCTCGCCATTGCTTGCACTTATGCGTAATCAGTTGCTCGCAGCAGAGCGCGTTGGCGTTCGTGCAGCAACGATCAATTCAAGCAACAGGCGCGAATGGTCTGATGTGATCGCCCGTCTTCATGCTGGTGACGTCGATATGCTTTTAATCGCGCCTGAACGTCTGGCAAACGACGAGTTTCGCAGCGAGGCGCTACGCCCGATTGCCGACACTATCGGCTTGTTTGTGGTTGATGAAGCGCACTGCATTTCGGATTGGGGGCACGATTTTCGCCCCGATTACCGCCGGATCGTTCGCATCCTCCAGATGCTTCCTCCTAACATCCCTGTGCTGGCGACAACTGCTACTGCCAACAACCGTGTTGTTGCCGATATTCACGCGCAACTAGGTGCAAACCTGCGGATCGTCCGCGGACCCCTGGCGCGTGACTCATTGCGTCTGCAAACGATTGCGCTTTCCGGTCAGGCAGAACGATTGGCGTGGCTCGCGGCCCACATTCCCGCGTTGCCAGGGAGCGGCGTTGTTTACACGCTGACGGTGCGCGATGCGCAACGCGTGGCAGCCTGGCTGCGATCATGCGGCATTGATGCGCATGCCTACTGGGGAGACCTCGATAGCCAGACTCGTGAGGATCTGGAGCAGCGCTTGCTCGACAATCGTATCAAAGCGCTGGTGGCGACAACGGCGCTGGGGATGGGGTTTGACAAGCCGGATCTCGGGTTTGTCATCCACTTCCAGCGACCCGGATCGGTCATTCACTACTATCAGCAGGTCGGACGCGCCGGACGCGCCATCGATCAGGCATATGGCATTCTGTTGAGCGGCGAGGAAGACGAGGATATTACTGAATACTTCATCACAACTGCATTCCCTCCGCGCGATCACATTGAAATGGTGCTGCGCGCGCTTGAGTCGGCAGACGATGGTTTGACCGTAGCGCAAATTGAAAGTCAGATCAATCTCTCACGCAGTCATATTGAAAAGGTGCTCAAGGTCTTGTCGGTTGAGACGCCGTCGCCTGTGACAAAGATCGACACTCGCTGGTTCGCCACCCCCGTCCGCTATGCACTCGATACGCAAAGAATCGAGAAACTAACCGCCCTGCGACGCGCCGAACAGAACCGGATGCGCGAGTATGTTCACGCAAGCGAGTGCCTGATGGTCTTTCTCAAACGAGAACTGGATGATCCCGATCTCCAGCCGTGCGGACGGTGCGCTGTGTGTGTCGGTCGTCCGCTCATATCGCCGACCTATCCGGCGGCGCTGGCGAGCCGGGCGATCATGTTTCTGCGTCGTCACGACCAGCGTATTGAACCGCGTCGTATGTGGCCTGGCGATGCATTGCAGATTTACGGCTGGCGTGGCAAAATACCACCATCGTTGATGGCGGAGGAAGGACGCGCCCTTTGCATCTGGGGCGATGCTGGCTGGGGCGAACTGGTCAAGCGCGGCAAACAGATCGATGGACGCTTTGATGATGCGCTGGTTGAGGCGCTGGTCGAACTGGTGCAGCAACGCTGGCGCCCGGAACCGGCGCCGTCGTGGGTCGCCTGCGTGCCGTCACTGACGCATCCGACGCTGGTTGCAGATATGGCGCAGCGTCTGGCGAAGCGGCTGAGATTGCCCTTCGTGGCGGCAGTGCGCAAAGTTCGTCCGACAGAACCTCAGAAACGCATGCAGAACAGCTTCCAACAGGCGCGTAATATCGCAGGCGCCTTCGTTATTGACCGCTGGAGCGGTATTGATGGCCCGGTTCTGCTGGTTGATGACATGGTCGACTCTGGGTGGACGTTCACCATTGTTGCTGCACTTTTGCGCGAGGCTGGCAGCGGTCCTGTCTTCCCTCTGGCGCTGGCGCTGGTGCAGGGTTATTGAGAGTGCACATCATGGAAGGTGAACTGACGCCTGACACACAGGCGATCCTGTTGCTCTGCGGCGCATTTGGCAGGCGTGAGGCGAGCGTCGCGCCGCTTGGCGCTACGGAGTATCACACACTGGCGCTCTGGTTGCACGCGCAGCAGATGCGTCCCGGTGATTTACTTCATCCGGATGCCGTTTCACGCCTCCAGACAATGCCGGATGCCCCCATATCCCTGGAACGTCTGCTGGCGCTGCTGGCGCGCGGCGGGGCGCTGGCGCTCGCGCTCGAAAGCTGGAGCAACAAAGGCGTGTGGGTGATAAGCAGAAGCGATCCGGACTATCCGCAGCGATTGCGGGCGCGTCTGGGGCGTCTTGCGCCGCCCGTGCTCTATGGCGCTGGCAACCGGCGCCTGCTCGGAAGAGGCGGACTGGCGATCGTCGGGTCGCGCAATAGCACGGAAGCTGCGCTTGCCTTCACCCGCAACATTGCCTGCAGGTGCGCCAAACAGGGCATACAGGTCATCTCTGGCGCAGCGCGTGGTGTGGACAGTGAAGCGATGCAGGCGGCGCTCAACGCAGATGGCGCTGTGGTCGGCGTGCTGGCAGACAGCCTGCTCAAGGCGTCGGTGTCGGGGAGGTATCGTCAGGCGCTGCGCAACGGCAACCTGGCGCTGGTCACTGCGTATGATCCTGAAGCGGGTTTTACCGTCGGAAATGCGATGGGGCGAAATAAGTACATCTATGCATTGAGCGACTATGGCCTGGTTGTCAGCGCTTCATCAGGCGAAGGCGGGACGTGGAGCGGCGCCGTTGAAAATCTGAAGAAGCGATGGGTTCCCCTTTTTGTCTGGTTGAGCAATGAAGCGCCGCCTGCCAATCAACGCCTGCGCGAAATGGGCGCTCTCCCGCTGGGCGAAGAATGGTTGTCGAGCCATGCATCGGTGCATAATCTTTTCGCAGAACTTCTCGGAGCGCCGGTTTCAGCGCTTCCGCCGCAAGCGGACGAAGCAATCACCGATCATTCCGATACTATTGAGTTTCAGAAAGGTATCGGAAATGCCTCTGTCGATGAACACAGCGTTCATGAGACCAACTCCTCGTCCGCTCAGGCGACACTGGAGTTGATGCCTGCCGATGCGAATGGCGCAGCGCCAGCCGTCGATTTATTTCCAATTGTCTGGCCTCACCTTGAACAGGCGCTGCGAACCGTACAGACCGAACGCGAATTGGCTGAATGCTGCGGCATCGAACCGCAGCAGGCGCGCGCCTGGCTGCAACGCGCCGTGCGGGAAGGGCTGGCAGTGAAGTTGACCCGCCCGACACGCTACGTTATTGCTTCTCCAGAGAACCGGAGGCGTTCGTTCGGTTCTCGCAGCAGTGCGCATTCCTGACCTTCGTGCTATCGGCATTGGCCTCGACAGGCTCAACCGACGAGCAGCGCGTCAGTGACGTTATCTCTGGCGCGGTCGTCACGCCAGCGGCGTTGGCTTCGACAGGCTCAGCCAACGCCCGTCCGAGAGCAGGCATGAGACGAAAGGCGGGAACAAAGCGTTTCCGTTCGGAAACACGATAACGCGCTCAGCCCAATCTGTGCAAATCCGTCTCAATCTGTGTGTATCCGTGTCCCATCATAGCTTACAGGGGCTAAGCGCCTCGTGCGCTCTGCGCAGCCACCGCCTGCCGGATCCAGGCTTCCTGCTCCTCGCGCGTGACAGCGATACCGTCGAGACGGGCAGCGCGGAGCGCGGCGAGCAGTTCGCCGAAGCGAGGACCTGGACGCAATCCGAGCGATTCGAGGAATTTTCCGTCGACCGCCAGTTTGACGCCGCGCAAATGATCGATGTAGCGCTGGATCCACTGCGGCGCCGGCGGCGGTTCAGCAATTTGCGCCGTGCGGAGCGCAGCAGTGCCGATCCCGTGCAGCGCCCGATCAATCGCGCTGTCCGCGATTCGCTGATCGGAATCCTCGACTTCAGCGCGCAACGCCTCGAGACGCTCACGCACCAGCGTCAGGTCTGCCAGAAGACGCGTATCGCCTGCCGGCAGGCGGTATCGGGCTGCAAAGGCGGCGCGCTCGTCGCCGGTCAGCGGATAAACCAGCAGCGCCAGATACAGATCGGACAATGAGGCGTCGGGAAAGGCAGCCTGTCGCGCAGTCGCAAACCATTCCGCGATCGCAGGAGTCCACCGGAGGTCCGGATGCATAGTGCGCAGCACGCCCAGATCATCGAGAAGCGCCAGCGCTGGCTCAGGATTCGCTTCTGCCAGAATGAGCCGCAGTTCGTGCATGATCCGTTGAGGGGTGGTGCGCCCCAGAACGCCCTGTTCAAGCGCGTCGCCGATCAGGGCGCGTGTGCGCGGCTCGATGACAAATCCCAATCGCGCGGCGAGGCGCGCCGCTCTCAGAATACGCGTTGGATCGTCGATGAAACTCAGATTATGCAGCACGCGGATCAACTTGCGGGTGATGTCGCGCCGTCCGCCATAGAAGTCGTAGAGCCAGCCGTAACGCGCCGGGTTGAGGCAGATCGCCAGCGTGTTAATGGTAAAATCGCGGCGGTGCAGGTCGTGCCGCAGCGACGCGGCTTCAACATCGGGCAGGGCGGAAGGATGCTCATAGAACTCAGTGCGCGCCATGACGAAGTCGAGGGTGAGCGGTTCGCCCTCCGGTTGTTTGAGGGTGAGGGTTGCCGTCCCAAATGCCGTGTGGCTGCGCACCGCACCGCCGAGTTCGGCTGCCAGCGCCTCCGCCAGACCAATCGCGTCGCCTTCGACGACGAGATCAAGATCATCCGGCGGGCGTCCCAGGATCATGTCGCGCACCGCGCCGCCGACGATGTAGAGCGCCGCGCCGCGCTGCTGCGCGATGGCGCCAGCTCGACGCAAAATGATTAGCAGTCCGGGATCGAGGAAGCGTTCCAGCGCCTCGCTGACGATCTCATGGTCGCTCTTGCCCGCAGGTTGCCCGGCCGCCCAGGCGCGCAACAAATCGCTGCGCGTGATGATGCCCAACAACCGCTTCTGTTCATCCACAACCAGCAGACGACCGGTGCGGTCGCCATTATCGGCGGCGAGGGCGCTGCGCACAGTTGCCAGGGATGCGTCCGGCGGCAACAGCGTTGGACCGTGCCAGAGATAGCGCGCCAGCGGCGCGTCGCGCAAGCCGTGGCGCAGCGCCCGATCCAGATCGCGGCGCGAAATGAGTCCCTGCACCACTCCGTCGTGGTTGACGACGGGCAGCGCGCCATGCCCGTAGCGCAGCAACAATTCCTCCGCCTGTGCAACCGTCGCGTCAATTGGCGCTGTATGCACCGGGCGAGTCATAATGTCGGCAGCCGTCAGCGCTGGTTGCATCA
The DNA here is from genome assembly GCA_030550675.1 of Chloroflexota bacterium. Taxonomy (GTDB): domain Bacteria; phylum Chloroflexota; class Chloroflexia; order Chloroflexales; family Roseiflexaceae; genus Roseiflexus. The sequence continues at coordinate 20,758 of JAUQOW010000039.1, read as the reverse complement.
TGTCGCGCACTGCCGCTTCCACGCGGGCAAGGAGCGTTTCAGCGTCAACGCCGCGCACGTATGCCGCAGCGGCGTAGCGATGTCCGCCGCCGCCAAAACGCGCCGCCAGCGCGCCAGCATCAAGCGTGTCGGCGCTGGCGCGTAGAATGAGCTGCGTGCCGGTGTCGCCGGTCGCAATTGCCAGCGCGATGACCGCCGGGGCGTACAGGTCGCGCAGGCGATGCGCCAGCGACGAAAGTTCCGGCACCGGTCCATCGACGCGCGCCCATGCCAAGAGTACTGTCCAGCCGCTGACATCCTCCAGGCGCATCGTCTGTTCAAGCTGGTGCAGCACCTGTTCCTGAACGGCGGAAAGCGGACGGCGGAGAAACTCGCTGATCGCCTCGATCCGCGCGCCGCGTTCGAGCAGCCAGGCGGCGCACGCCACGTCGATGGCGCGTGTGCCGGGCAGTGACAGATTGCCGGTGTCCTCATAAATCCCCAGGAGAAGCAGAGTCGCCTCAACCGAAGTCAGGGGCAGATGGTGTTCCATCAACCGCTGAACCAGAATAGTGGTGGTGGCGCCGGTATCGGCGTAGATCAACTCCTCATGGGGAGCAAGATCGCGTTCTGGACGATGATGATCGATGATGATCGTGGGGATGGGCGCATCGCCGAGCAGCGGCAGGCGCGGAACGGCGGCGGTGTCTACCAGAATCAGACGGGTGACCGGTTCGCGCGGCAGATCGTTCATGCGCACGAAGGGAAGTTCTTCGCGGTGCAGCGCTGCAAACTCGCGCACATTCTCATTCAACTGCGGGTTGAGCGCCGCCAGCGCGCCGGGGTAGAGGCGCGTCGCCGCCAGTTGCGACGCAAGCGCATCAAAGTCGGTGTTACTATGGGTCAGGATCAGTTCCATAGATCGGCGACCGTGCGTTCGAGCCATTCCATCCAGGGCAAAGCGCGCTGCCGGCTGAACTCCGGGAGCGGCGCCCGTCGCATGCCGAGGTCGAGCAGCGAGAGCGTGCACTGCTCCGCGATTCGGCGACACTCAACCCAACCCGCGACTTCGCGCCCGTCATTCAGTGTAACATACACTGCGATGGTTATTGGTCCGACGTACTCGCCATACTGGCGGTTGACCCGATCAGGATACATTTCGCCGAAGCGGATCTGCTGGTATGTGATGCGCTGTGAGCGCAGCGCATGCGCAACCTGATCCTCATACGAGCGGATGAGCGGCGGACGCAACGCGAAAAGCGCTCCGACGGCGAGCGTGCACATCAGGGCGCAGGCGGCGATAACGAGAACGGAACGCACGATGATCGCACGGTTAGTCATCACAGCATGATTTCGCGTCCGGTCTCAGCGCTTTCCAGCACCGCTTCCATCATTTCCTGGACGATCAACCCATGGCGCAGCGGCGCCTGGCATGGCGCGCCGTCGAGAATGCACTCAACAAAGTGCGTGGTGATCGCCGTCCATACCCCTTCCCAGTCTTTGGGAATGTGGTAAGCGCTATCGACCGGCGCCCCGGCGATAGTGCGATAAATGGTCAGCGGATTGTAGCAGCGCACCCCGGCTTCCGTACCGAACAATTCGATCTGAAAATCATCCGGTTGATGCGCCGCCCAGAAACTTTCGACCTGCAACCCTGCGCCGTTGGCGAAGCGAATGAACCCGCCGGCATAATCGTCGGCAGCAAACTGTCGCGCCAGTTCCGGCTGCGGCTTGTAGTCGAAATACCCCACGCCGCGCGGACCGAATTTCGCTCCCGCGACCGCCACCGCGCTCACCGGTTGCGGCATGCCCATCATCCACCAGGCGGCGTCGAGCACGTGCACCCCCATATCGCGGAAGGCGCCGCCGCCTTTCTGAACGAATCCCGCGCTCCAGTGCGGGATGCCGCTGCGCCGCACACTGCGCGCGCGGGCGTAATACACCTCGCCGAGTTCGCCCTTTGCCGCCATCGCGCCAACGATCTGCGTCTCGCGCGCAAAACGGGTCGAAAGGGACATCATATTGACGACGCCAGCCGCTTCGGCGGCGGCGACCAGGTCGCGCGCTGGAGCGACAGCGTCCGCCAGCGGTTTGGTGACGAGCACGTGTTTGTCGTGACGCACCGCTTCGAGCGCGACGGGAACGTGGAGTTGGTTTGGCGTGCCGACGAAGACGGCATCGATTGAGCGGTCGCGGCACATCTCGCGGTAATCGGTGTAGAACGCGACCGGTTCGGGCAGCTTGAGTTCCGCCGCCAGTTTGTGCATGCGCTCTTCGGCGATGTCGCAGAGCGCAACAATGCGCGCGCGGGGCGTGTTCAGAAAGCCGCGCGCATTGGCTTTACCGATGCCCATGCCAACGATGGCGACACGTACTTCTTTCATGGGCGGTATCTCCGTATGCAACAAGGCATTCTTCGGGGACTTACTCGAGATCGCGCAGCATTGTTTGAAGGAGGGTTTTTAACTCAGGCAACTGCTGCGTCGCAATAGTCCAGATGATGTCCGGGTCAACGGCAAAATACTGGTGAATGACGACATTTCTCAAACCTACCACTCGACGCCACGGAACGAGCGGATATCGCTCGCGCAGAGTCTCAGGAATCTGACGTGCGGCTTCACCGATAATCTCCAGGTTGCGCGTTACCGCATCGAGCGCCATGTCATTGGCGACAAACGCCGCTTTGTCGAGACTATCGATGTAGCGTTCTATTTTGGCAATAGACTCGAGCATGTCAAGCAAAAACAGGCGGACGTCGCGTTCAGGCATAAACGAAATCCTTTTCAATAAATGCCCACAGATAAGGCTTTCTTTTGAGCGCTTCGATAGTTGTCAGGTCTACTCTGGTATTCAGGATCTCTTCCAGGTAGTCGTGTAAATCCACAATCTCCCAACCTAATGGACGCTCAAGCTCTACCGCAATATCTACATCGCTCTGTGATGTCTGTTCTTCACGTGCGTAAGAGCCAAAGATGAAGATACGCCGCACGCCGAAGCGGCTCATCAATGTCTCTCGATGGTTGTCCAGTACAAGTCGGATTTCAGTCAAACTCTTCATTGGGCATCACCGCTTTCACGCGCTTCGAGGCGCCCCGGATCGTCGTCTGTTATGTATGGCTGTTCTGCTATGACACATGTTACTCCAGTTTCAGCGATCTCCCGATGATCTCCTTCATGATCTCAGTCGTGCCGCCATAGATCGTCTGCACGCGCGCGTCGAGGAAGGCGCGCGCAATCGGGTATTCGCGCATATAGCCGTAGCCGCCATGCAGTTGCAGGCAGGCATTGACGACCCGCTGCTGGAGCTCGGTCGTCCACCATTTCGCCATCGCCGCCGTCTCAGCGGTCAACTCGCCCCGGTTCAGCGCCAGCACGCACTGATCGACGAACACGCGCCCGATCTGCACCTCGGTCGCCAGTTCCGCCAGAGTGAAGCGCACTGTTTGAAGCGCGCCAAGCGGACGCCCAAACGCTTCGCGCTCACGGCAGTAGCGGATGGTTTGCTCCAGCGCCGCTTCGGCGGCAGCCACGGCGCCGATCGCAATGGCAAGACGCTCGCGCGGCAGTTGTTCCATCAGGTAGCGAAAGCCCTGCCCCTCCTCGCCGAGCAGATTGTCGCGCGGCACGCGCACGTTGTGGAAAAACAGTTCGGCGGTGTCCTGCGCGTGCAGCCCGATTTTCTCCAGGCGCCTGCCGCGTTCGTACCCCGGCATGCCGCGCTCGACAACCAGCAGGCTGATTCCTTTGGCGCCGCGATCCGGTTCGGTCTTCGCCGCGACAATCACCAGATCGTTGAGGATGCCGTTGGAGATGAAGGTTTTCTGTCCGTTCAGCACATACGAGTCGCCATCGCGCAGCGCCGTGGTGCGGATGGCTGCCAGGTCGCTGCCAGCGCCGGGTTCGGTCATCGCAATCGCGGTGATGCACTCGCCGCTGACGCAGCCGGGCAGCCAGCGCTGGCGCTGTTCCGGCGTCCCGTAATGCAGGATATAGGGAACGACGATGTCGGTATGGAGGACGAAGCCGGGTCCGGTGGCGCCAGCGCGCCACAACTCTTCGCCGATGACCACATTGAAGCGATAGTCGCGCGCGCCGGCGCCGCCATACTCTTCCGGCGCGTCCATGCAGAGGAACCCCTGGCGACCGGCAGATCGCCACAGATCGCGCGGGACGGCGCCGGCGCGCTCCCATTCCGTGTGGAACGGCGCAATTTCGCGCTCGACAAAGGCGCGAAACGCAGCGCGGAAGAGATCATGTTCCGGCTCAAACAATGTGCGTTTCATCAGACGAGGAGATTCGGCATTGTCGCGGGAGTGCGTGTGGTGATCTGCTTGCCCAGGCGGTCGAGCGCATATTCGATGCCCGCCTGAAGGTTGCTGCGCGTCACCACCGTGCTCAGGTCGATCCCCAGGTGGACCATCGCCTGCGCCACCTCCGCCGAAATGCCGACCAGCACGCAGTGTGCGCCGAGCAGCGATGCGGCGCGTGTGGTCTGAATCAGGTGATTGGCAACCGACGTATCGACGACCGATACGCCAGTAATGTCGATGATGGCGATCTCGGCGGCGTAGTGCTGGATGCCGTTGAGCAACGCTTCCATAATCTGCGCGCTGCGGCGGCTATCGATTGAACCGACAAGCGGCAAAACGATGATCTCGTCGTAGATCGGAACAACCGGCGTGGACATTTCGCGGATCGCCTGGATGAGTCGCTCCTGCTCCTCGACGGTTTTGCGCAATTGCTCGCGGCTCTGTTCTAGCTCCATGCGTTCCCGAATGCGCTTGGTCACTACCTGGGTAAAGAAGATAATCCCGCCGATAGCGCCGTCGCCCTTGAACCAGGGATAGCATTTCCAGGAGATCCACTCCATCGAACCGTCTGCGCGCGGCCAGGGATCGTCCTCGGCTTCCTCAAACGATCCAGCTAACGCTCGACGATGAATGTCTTTCCAGCGTTCCGGCAGATCAGGAAACACATCGTAATGAGATCGACCGATGATATCCTGACCTTCCAGACCGTACTCCTGCAGCCAGCGTTTATTTGCCAGGATGTAGCGCATATCGGTATCGAGCATAGCAATGGCTGCTGGCGTATGTTCAACGAAGAAACGCAACCGCTCCTCACTGGCGCGGAGTTCGCGTTCCATCGTCTCATAGCGCAGCATCTGCCGCTCGAGTTCCGCCACGCGCGCCCGTAAGCGCTCAATTTCAGCGTCGGGAACGTTGGACATGTTCGCCTCACAGTGGTTAACAAGACGTATACAGCGTCATGGCTATTATAGTATAGACAGCGTGCACGCAATGTGCGCGTCGTCTGCCATTGTACGATATGATCGTTACTGTCGCTTACCGGATGTGAGCGACGGTCGCGCGGCGTTCGGTTGAGCGCTACAGCGGCGCCACGTGCTCTAGATAGCGCTTGCACATCAACGCTAACACCTGGTCGCCCGGCATGCTCCAGATGGCTTCATTGAAGATTTCGACCTCGATGAAGCCGTCATACCCGGCAGCATCGACCGCTTCGCGCAGCGACCGCAGTTCAATCACGCCGTCGCCCATCATGCCGCGTCCGTTCAGCACGTCCGGCAGCGGAACGATCCAGTCGGACACGTGATAGGCGACGAGGCGTTTGCCGCAGCGCTCAATGAGGCGGTACACATCTGCATCCCACCAGACGTGGTAGGCGTCGATCACCACGCCGACGTGCGGCGAGTCAAAACGTTCCGCCAGTGCGATGGCTTCTCCCAGGCTGGCGATCACCGACCGATCAGCGGCGAACATAGGGTGCAGCGGCTCAATGCCAAGCGTGACGCCATGATCAATGGCGTCTGGCAGAATAGCAGCGATTCCCTCCTCGACCATCCGTCGCGCCGCACGAATGTCGCGATCTGGCGCCGGACCGCATACCAGCACCAGCACGTCGGCGCCCAGCGCTGCCGCCTCTGCGATGGCGCGGCGGTTGTCATCGATGCGAGCGGCGCGTTCAGCGCGCGTGGCAGCCGGAAACCAGCCGCCGCGACACAGGCTGGAGCAGTGCAATCCGGCATCGCGCAACATCCGCGCCGCTGCGACGACGCCCGCTTCCGCCAACCGATCGCGCCAGACGCCAATGGCGGGGATGCCAGCGCGGGCGCAGCCATCGATGGCTTCGCGCAGCGTCCAGTATTTGGTCGTCGCCTGATTCAGACTCAGGCGTGCAAGATCGGCGGTCATAGGCTTACTCCTCAATCCCCGCAAGCGCCAGCACCCGTCGCATCCGGGCGGCGGCGAGGTCCGGGTCGCGCAACACACCCGCCTGATCCGCCAGGATCAACAGGCGTGACAGATGAACGATGGAGCGAGCGCTTTCCTGACCGCCAACCATTCGGAAATGGTTCTGATGACCGTTGAGGTAGGCGAGGAAAACGACGCCTGTCTTGTAGTAGTAGGTGGGCGTCTGGAAGATATGCCGCGAGAGAGGGAGTGTCGGTTCGAGGATCGCCTGGAAACGCGACGGGTCGTCCGCGTCGAGCGCCTGCAACGCCGCTGATGCAGCCGGCGCAATGGCGTCAAAAATGCCCAGCAGAGCGTCGCTGCACCCCTGATCATCGCCCAGAATCAGTTCCGGGTAGTTGAAATCGTCGCCAGAGTACATGCGCACCCCCGGCGGCAGGCGGCGGCGCATCTGGATCTCGCGGTTCGCATCGAGCAGCGAAATCTTGATGCCGTCGATCTTTGCCGCGTGGTCGTGAATGATGGCAAGCGCGGTCGCCATTGCCTCGTCAAGATTGCGACTGCCCCAGTATCCGGCAAGCTGCGGGTCGAACATATCGCCAAGCCAGTGAAGAATGACCGGTTCGCGCACCTGCGACAGAATCCGTCCGTAGACCCGGATGTAGTCATCGGGACCGCGCGCGCAGGCGGCGAGCGCGCGACTCGCCATCAGTATCACACGCCCGCCCGCTTGTTCTACGACCTCGATCTGTTCAGCATATGCGGATTCAACTTGATCAAGGGTGAGATCGGGCGCCGGCGGCAGATGGTCGGTTCCAGCGCCGCAGGCGATGACGCCGCCGACAGCCCGCGCCTCCGCAACGGAACGGATGATCAGTTCACGCGCCGTGGTCCAGTCAAGACCCATGCCGCGCTGTGCGGTGTCCATCGCTTCTGCGACGCCCAGCCCTAGCGACCAGAGATAGCGGCGATACGCCAGCGTGGCTTCCCAATCGAGCGCCGGAGGCGACGCTGGCGTGACATCGGCGAGCGGATCGGCGACGACGTGTGCGGCGGCAAAGAAGACGCGACTGCGGAGCGGCGCGGTCGGCGGCGTAAAGGCGGCGGGATCATGAAGCGTGTACGGACGCAGCGCGCGATCAGGTTGAGGAAGCAGCAGTGTGGGTGGCATGCGACAACCTTCTTTCAGATATCAAGCGGCGGAATATCAATCCAGCGGCGTTCGTGCCACGAGCGCAGTCCAAGTTCGGCAAGCTGCACGCCTTTCGCGCCCTCCAGCAGGCTCCAGCGGAACGGTCCTTCGCCAGCGACGTGGCGCAGGAACAACTCCCACTGCACGCGAAACGCATTGTCGAAGGTCTCATTGTCGGGAACCAGTTGCCATCCGGCGCGAAAGTCGATGGGGTTGGGCAGGTCTGGGTTCCATAGCGGGCGCGGCGTCGCCGCGCGCGGCTGGATGCGGCAATCGCGCAGACCGGCGACGGCGCTGCCATGAGTGCCATCCACCTGAAGCACGAAGAGGTCATCACGATAGACGCGCACGCACCACGAGGAATTCATCTGAGCAATGATGCCGCCTTCCAGTTCAAACGTCGCGTATGCGGCATCATCGGCGGTGACGGCGTAGCGTCGTCCCTGCTCATCCACCCGTTCGGGAATATGGGTGGCGCCCAGGCACATCACGGCGCGGACCGGCGCAAACAGATTATCGAGCACATAACGCCAGTGGCAGAGCATATCGACGATAATGCCACCGCCTTCTTCCTTGCGGTAATTCCAGGACGGACGCTGCGCCGGTTGCCAGTCGCCCTCGAAGACCCAGTAGCCGAACTCGCCGCGCACCGAGAGGATTCTGCCAAAGAAACCGCTTTCAACCAGGCGTTTGAGTTTCAGCATGCCCGGAAGAAAGAGTTTATCCTGCACTACGCCATTCTTCACCCCGGCGGCTTTCGCGCGGCGCGCGAGATCGATGGCGTCGTCCAGTGTCGCGGCTGACGGCTTCTCGCAATAGACGTGCTTTCCGGCGGCGATGGCGGCGCGCAGGCTGTCGGCGCGGCGCTGCGTCGTCTGCGCATCGAAGTAAATGACATCGGCGGGGTTGGCAAGGCAGGCATCGAGATCGACGCTCCAGCGCGCAATGCCGTAGGTTTCCGCCAGAGTGCGCACCTTCTGCTCATTGCGTCCGACGAGGATTGGATCCGGCATAAGGACGTCGCCGTTGGCGAGGGGAACGCCGCCTGCCTGGCGAATGGCGACGATCGAGCGAACAAGGTGTTGATTGGTTCCCATGCGCCCGGTGACGCCGTTCATGATAATGCCGATCGGAATGATTGCCATAGAACATCCTTTCTGTCAGAAAGCGGCGACAACAATACAGGACGCGCCAGATCGGCGCGCCAGGGCGATTCGCACAACGACAACCGACCTGCCGGCTATGGCGCAGTTGGCGGCGCAGTGCTTCCGCGCACGACGATCTCGGTCGGCAGATACACTGTGCGCAGCGTTTCATCGGCGGAGAGCGCCAGTGCAAGAGCTTCTGCGCCGAGTTGATCCATTGGAACGCGCACCGTTGTCAATGCTGGCGTGACATCAGCAGCAATCGGAATATCGTCAAAACCGACGAGCGACACCTGATCGGGCACTGCGACGCCGCGTTCGCGCAACGCTACGAGTGCGCCAATCGCCATCACGTCGTTGAGCGCAAATATCGCGGTTATTGATGGAAAACGCTCTAGCAGGGCAATAGCGGCGCGCGCGCCGCCATCGCGCGTGAAATCGCCGGGAATGATCGCTTCCGGCGGCAGATCAATCCCGCTGCTTGTAAGCGCTTGCACAAAGCTGTTGCGCCGATCGCGGCTAGTCGTCAGCAGGGCGGGACCATCGATCACCCCGAAGGAACGGTGCCCCAGATCAAGCAGATGACGTGCGAGCGCGCGCGCGCCGCCGACATTATCGGGAATGACCGCATCGGCTGCGATGTTGTGGCGACCAATAACCGCCACCCGACCGCCAAGCGATGCAAAGGAGTCGAGACTCTCGGTCAACTCCCGACAGTAGGCGCGATCATCGAGACCGCTGCCTGCCAGGATGATCGCCTCGACGCGCTGCATCTGCAAGAGATGGACATATTCGAGTTCGCGCTGCGGTTCGCGGAACGTGTTGCACACGATCATCAACCGGCCGGCGTCGGCGGCGCTGCGCTGAATGCCGCGCAGAATCTCGGCGAAGTACGGATCGCTGACGTCGTGCACGATCACGCCGACTGTGCGGGTGGTGGCGCGCACCAGCGCCTGAGCATGCGCATTGGGCACGTAGTTCAGCTCGCGCGCGGCGGCGGTGACGCGCGCGCGCATTTCTTCGCTGACCGCGCGCGCGCTGCCGTTGAGCACACGCGATGCAGTCGCCAGGGAAACCCCGGCGCGACGAGCGACATCAGCAAGCGTGACAGCCATACGTTTTCCGGTTAATCGCCATTTGACATGCCGATTATACCATGCTATACTCGCTTTGCAAGTGAAAACGCTTTCCCAACCTGATATCCGGTGAATGTTCATACTTGACAGATCGGGCGATCAACACGTATTGTTGTTGTATCCCCTTCTCCGCGTCAGGGTGTTCACAACTTCGGCGCCACCGATACGGGTCAGAGGTCGATGATGACTGAGCATGCAGACGATCCTTCGATCCTTCTTGAAGTTCGCAACCTCAAGAAGCACTTTCCCATCAAGCGCGGCTGGTTCTCGCGCACGGTCGGCTATGTCAAAGCGGTTGACGGCGTCAGTTTCTTTGTGCGCGAAGGCGAGACGCTTGGATTGGTCGGTGAAAGCGGTTGCGGCAAAACCACCACCGGTCGGTTGGTGCTGCGCGCCATGCCGCCGACCGATGGCGAAATCTGGTTTCGCGACCGCGAGCAGGGGCGGGTCAATATTCCGACCGTCGATCGTGCTGCGCTCAAGCGGTTGCGCCGCAATATGCAGATGATCTTTCAGGACCCGTATTCGTCGCTCAACCCGCGCATGACGCTGCTCGACATCGTCGGCGAGCCGTTGCTGGTCCACGGCGTGGCAAAAGGCGCTGAGTTGAAGGATCGCGTAGCGGAACTGCTGCGCGTCGTCGGATTGCGCACCGAGTATATGAACCGGTATCCGCATGCGTTTTCCGGCGGGCAGCGGCAGCGGATCGGCATTGCCCGCGCGCTGGCGCTCAATCCGCAGTTGATCGTGTGCGATGAGCCGGTTTCGGCGCTCGACGTGTCGATCCAGGCGCAGATCCTCAATCTGCTCCAGGATTTACAGCAGCAGTTTCGCCTGACCTATCTGTTCGTCGCGCACGACCTGAGCGTGGTCGAGCATATCAGCGATCGGGTTGCCGTCATGTACGTCGGCAAGATTGTTGAGAGCGCGCCGACTCCCCGTCTCTACACTATGCCGCGCCATCCGTACACCGAGGCGCTGCTCTCCGCCGTGCCCAAACCCGATCCCCGCCGCCGCACCACGCCGATTGTTCTGGAAGGCGAGGTGGCTGATCCGGCTCATCCGCCGTCGGGGTGCTATTTCCATCCGCGCTGTCGCTACCGGATCGACCGGTGCGTCGTCGAGACGCCCGAACTGCGCGAAATTGCGCCCGATCACTTCGTCAGTTGCCATCGCGCCGAAGAATTGGAATTGCAGGGCGTTCTTCCGCTAACGCGCGCGCTGGCTCACTAAAGCGTCGCGCGCCTGACCGTTGTATGCCAGCATCGTCGTTCCGTCCGCCAGCGAAAGGAGGATCCATGATCGCAATCTGACCGGACACGTTCATCATCTACGGATTTCCATCCCTGGCTCAGATCGTGTGCAGTGATCCATCGAGAGAGGCAAGTATGAAAGAAAATGCCGGGCGATCAATCAGTCGCCGCAATTTCCTGCGCCTTTCAGCAGTTCTCGGCGCAAGCGCCGGTCTCGCCGCCTGCGGCGGCGCTCCATCCGCACCAGCGCCAACCGCAGCGCCAGTCGCTCCCACCGCTCCTCCCGCTCCAACCGTTGCGCCTGTTGCAACCGCCGCTCCGCCGCAGGCGGCCACCGCTGTTCCTGCCGCCGTCTCAACCTTCAATGAAGCGCCAATGCTGGCGGAACTGGTCAAGCAGGGCAAATTGCCGCCGGTCGATCAGCGTCTGCCCAAGAATCCCGTGGTGCTGACGGGCATGGACGGCGTTGGCAAGTATGGCGGAACGATGCGCCGCGGCTATCGCGGGTTCTCCGACCGCTGGGGACCGACCAAGATTCAGAACGAAGGGCTGACCTGGTACAATCCAGATTTCAGTCTCCGCGCCAACATCGTTGAGTCGTGGGAAGTCAGCAGCGACGCGCGACAGTGGACGTTCAAACTGCGCGAGGGGATGAAGTGGTCTGACGGTACGGAGCTCACCACCGACGACTGGAAGTGGTGGTATGAGAACGTCCTGTTGAACAATCAGATCACAACCGCTCTTCCCGCAGTCTGGTCAACCGGGTCGCCGCGCGTGGCGATGAAAGCGGAATTTCCGGATCGCTACACCGCTGTCTTCACTTTCCAGGACCCCAAGCCGCTCTTTGCCTACAATGTCACCCGCGAGCAACCGTTCGTTCATGCCGGTTTCATGAAACAGTTTCACGCCGATTTTACCGACCCGGCTAAACTCGAAGCGGACGCGAAGGCGGCAGGCTTTGAGACGTGGGTGCAACTGTTCAACGATAAAAACTGGTGGTGGACGGTTGGGCGTCCGTCGCTCGGTCCATGGGTGCCGGTCAACACTATGACCGAGCAGTTATTCATCATGGAGCGCAACCCGTATTTCTGGCAGGTGGATGAGGCGGGCAACCAGTTGCCATACATTGACAAGATCACCCACCTGCTGTTTGAGACGCCGGACGCCTTCAACACGCGCATCATCGCTGGCGAGGTCGATTTCCAGGCGCGCCACGTGAGCATCGGCGACTTCACCCTGCTCAAGGAGAACGAGAGTCGCGGCGGGTACCAGGTGGTGTTGGGGGTCAGCGCCAACCATGTCGCCTTCCAGCCAAACCATACGGCAAAGAACCCCAAGATTCGCGAGTTCTTCCAGAACCGCGATGTGCGCATTGCGCTCTCGCTGGCGATCAACCGCGATGAGATCAATGAACTGGTCTTCAACGGCACCGCCGTGCCGCGCCAGTACAGCCCGTTGAGCATGTCGCCGCAGTACTACGAGAAGTTGACGAAGGCGTACATTGAGTACGATCCTGTCCGCGCCAATCAGTTGCTCGATCAGGCAGGGTACGACAAGAAAGATGCCCAGGGCTTCCGGTTGTGGAAGGACGGCAGCGGTCCGATCAGTTTCATCATCGAAGGGACGGCGCAGGCGGGATCACCCGATGAAGACGCGGTGCAGACGATGATCAAGTACTTCGCCGACGTCGGCATCAAGGCGACGTACAAAGCGCAGGAACGTTCGCTCTACACCGAACGCTTCCAGGCGAACGAGATTGAAGCGGCGTTCTGGGGCGGCGATCGGACTCTCTTGCCGATGATCGCCCCCTGGATCTTCCTTGGCAGCCAGATTGACCGGCCCTGGGCAGCGGCGTGGGGGCTTTACTACAACAACCCGAACGATCCCAACGCCGAACCGCCGCCGGAAGGGCATTTCATCACGAAGATCTGGGACATCTGGAAACAGATCGAGGTTGAGCCGGATGAAGCGAAGCGTAATGCGCTGTTCCGCCAGATCCTCGACATCTGGGCTGAGGAGTTGCCGATGATTGGCATTCTCGGCGAATTGCCGTCGCCAACGATCGTCAAGAACGGCTTCAAAGGGTTCCGCGGCGGATTCCCGAACGACGACCCCACTGAAGACGAGAATCTGCTCAATACGCAAACCTACTACTGGGACGACCCGGCGCGACATACGAATTAGAACGAGGATCACAGCGCCTGAATCGTATGCTGATGGTCGTCGGAGGGGCGTTGGCTGAGCCTGTCGAAGCCGACGCCCGCCAACCGGATCAGGTTTTGGGAGCACGATGGTCGTTTTTCGACGGCATGCGTCTTCTCCGCAGGCGTCGCGTCTGCGGGAGGAACGCATGCCAGATGCAGATGTTGCGGTCGGGCGAGTCGCTTGCCGGACGTATGAAGAGCGAGTACTGCTATGCTTCAGTATATTGTGCGTCGCGTGGTGTTGATGATACCAACCCTGTTTGTGATTTCGCTCATTTCGTTTGCAATTATTCAACTGCCTCCCGGCGATTTTTTGAGTTCGTATGTGGCGCAGTTGCGCGCGGAAGGCGATGCGATCGACGCGGCGCAACTGGCGGCGCTTGAAGAGCAGTACGGCTTGAACCAGCCGGTGTATGTGCAATACTGGAAGTGGATCAGCGGCATTCTTCTGCGCGGCGATCTGGGACGGTCGTTTGAGTGGGGCAAGCCGGTGAGCGAGTTGATCTGGGATCGGATCGGGATTACGATGCTGATCTCGTTGCTGACCATCCTTCTGAGTTGGGCGATCGCCATTCCCGCAGGCGTGTACGCCGCCACGCACCAGTATTCGATCCCGGATTACTTGATGAGTTTCATCAGTTTTCTGGGGTTGGGCACGCCAAGTTTTATGGTGGCGCTGGTTGCGCTCTGGGTTGGGCTGGCGTTTTTCGGGGTGAACATCAGCGGATTGTTTTCCGAGCAGTATATCGATGCGCCGTGGAGCGTCGGCAAAGTGCTGGATATGCTGTCGCGCATCTGGCTGCCGGTGGTGGTTCTTGCGATTGACAACACTGCCAGCATTATTCGCACCCTGCGCGCCAACCTGCTGGACGAGCTCAACAAGCCGTATGTCGAGACGGCGCGCGCCAAAGGGGTGCGCGAGACGGTGCTGATCTGGAAGTATCCGGTGCGCGTGGCGCTCAACCCGTTCTTCAGCACGGTCGGCTGGACGCTGGCGGCGCTGGTGTCGGGCGAAACGCTGGTGTCGGTGGTGCTGAGTTATCAGACGAGCGGTCCGCTCCTGTTGCGCGCTCTGACCTCGCAGGACATGTACCTCGCTGGCAGTTTCATCCTGCTGCTCAGTACGCTGACCGTCATCGGCACGTTGATCTCGGACATTCTGCTGGCATGGGTTGATCCGCGCATTCGCCTGGAGGAGTGAACGATGGCGACTGAAGGGAGTATTGAGCGACCCCGCGCCGATGACGCCGGACTTTCCACCGAAAGCGCCCGTGCAGAGCAGATTTACGTTGCGCCGCAATGGAAGCTCATGTGGTGGAAGTTCCGCAAGCATCGCATGGCGATGGTTAGCGGCGTGGTGCTGATCGTATTCTATCTGGCTGCGATTTTTTGCGAATTTGTCGCTCCGTATGATCCGGAGAGCTTTTCGACGCGCTACACCCTGGCGCCGCCGTCGCGCATTCACTTCTTCGATACGGAAGGGAATTTTCGCGGTCCCTTCATTTATGGCACGAAGCGGGAGCGCGACCCGGTGACGCTTCGCCCGATCTTCGTCGAGGATACCAGCGTCATCCATCCGATCCGCCTCTTCTCGCCGGGGCAACCATACAAATTGTGGGGGATCTTTGAGTCGAACATCCGATTGTTTGGCATCGACGCGCCGATTGAGGAACAAGGCTTCTTCCTCCTGGGTGCGGATCGGTTGGGGCGCGACCTGTTCTCGCGGATTGTCTACGGCGCGCGCATTTCGCTGTCCATTGGGTTGGTTGGCGTCTTTTTGAGCCTGATTCTCGGTATTGTCCTGGGCGGCATTTCCGGCTACTACGGCGGCGTGATCGACAATATCATCCAGCGCGTCATCGAGTTTATTCGTTCGATCCCCGCCATTCCGCTGTGGATGGGGCTAAGCGCGGCGCTTCCGGCAGACTGGCCCGTGGTGTGGGTCTATTTCGGCATTACGGTCATTCTTTCGCTGATTGGCTGGACAGGACTGGCGCGAGTGGTGCGCGGTCGCTTCCTGGCGCTGCGCGAGGAGGATTTCGTGCTCGCAGCGCGCCTCGTCGGTTCGAGCGAAATGCGCATTATCCTGCGCCACATGGTTCCGTCGTTCCTGAGTTATATCATCGCAACGCTCACGCTGGCAGTGCCGGGCATGATCCTGGCAGAGACCGGGCTGAGCTTCATTGGTCTGGGGTTGCGCGCGCCAGCGATCAGTTGGGGCGTGCTGCTCCAGGAGGCGCAGAACCTGCGCTCGGTCGCGCTGGCGCCATGGGTGTTGCTTCCCGGCGCAGCTGTGGTGATCTCGATCTTGAGTTTCAATTTCCTGGGCGATGGATTGCGTGATGCCGCCGATCCGTATGCGCGTTGAGAGGTGAGGAGCGCCATGACTGATACTCGTCCGCTGTTGCTGGAAGTTGAGGATCTGAAGACCTATTTTTACCTGGATGAAGGCGTCGTGCGCGCGGTGGACGGGGTCAGTTTCACCATCCGGCGCGGGCAGACGGTCGGCGTGGTCGGGGAAAGCGGTTGCGGCAAGTCGATTACGGCGCGTTCCATTATGCAGATTGTCCGTCCGCCGGGAAGGATCGTCTCCGGCTCGATCCGCTTTCATCGCGCGCCCCCCTCCAACGGCAACCCTGGCGAGGTGATCGAGATCACGAAGCTGGACCCGATGGGCAAACCCATGCGCATGATCCGCGGCGGCGAAATCTCGATGGTTTTCCAGGAGCCGATGACGTCGCTCAGTCCGGTGCATACCGTCGGCGACCAGATCATGGAAGCCATTATGCTCCATCAGTCGGTCAGCAAAGAGGAAGCGCGCCGTCTCGCCATCCATATGTTCTCGAAAGTCGGCATGCAGCAGCCAGCGCGCACGGTGGACCGGTATCCGCACCAGTTGTCGGGCGGGATGCGGCAGCGCGCGATGATTGCGATGGCGTTGAGCTGCACCCCCAGCCTGCTGATCGCCGATGAGCCGACAACCGCGCTCGATGTGACAACCGAGGCGCAGATTCTGCAATTGATGCGCGATCTGCAACGCGAACTGGGGATGGCCATCATGTTCATCACGCACAACCTCGGCGTGGTGGCGCAGATGACCGAGGTGGTGATGGTGATGTACATGGGGCGAATCGTCGAAACCGCAACAGTGGACGATCTTTTCTACGCTCCTAAACACCCGTATACGCGCCTTTTGCTGAAAGCGATCCCAAAATTGGGATCGAAGGCGATGGGGACAGCGACGCGCCTTGAGTCGATCAAGGGAACCGTGCCGCATCCTTACGCGATTCCCCGCGGATGTCCGTTCCATCCGCGCTGCGGCGACATGATCCCTGGCGTCTGCGATGCGGTTGAACCGCCGGTTGTGAACGTCAGCGACACGCAAACGGTGCGCTGTCATCTTTACCAATCTGCGCCATCGCGCGATGTCATTCCGCTCACCCCGCAGTCGGCGGCGAAGGTCGAACATTGAACGCACTAGTCGTTACCAGGGAGGCTGTGTGATGCACGTTATGCTCTTGTTTCCGCCCAACTGGACGCCGACTATGCCGCACCTGGCGCTGCCGACGCTCACCGCCTTTTTGCGCGGGCATGGGGTGCGGGTCACGCAACGCGACCTGAACATTGAAGTGTTCGAGACGGTGCTGACACGGCGTTACCTTGAGCGCGCGCTTGATCGGCTGCGGCGCGAGTACGGAGCGCACGCCGAGCGCCGTTCAACGCGCCGGATCGCACCGCCGCGCGATCTGGTCGTAAAGGCGCTGCGTTCCGGTCCGGCGATTGCAGCGCGCATTGAACGCGCTAAAAAAATCCTCCGCAGCCCGGCTTTTTTCGATGGTCCGATTGGTCGGGAGGCGTTGATGACTATTGTTGATGCGCTTCAGATCGCATCGTTGCCGTTCTTTCCGGCTGCGCTCGAACTCAGCACGTATCGTCCGGCGCGCACCGCCGACAGCACCCGCAACATCCTGAGCGAGGTGCGCGATCCGCAGGTCAACATGCTGATCGATCTTTTTGCGCGCGGCGTTGTGGCGGACATTGAACGCGAGCGACCGGATGTGGTTGGCATCTCGATGCCTTCGATGGCGCAGATGGTTCCAGGCTTGACCATTGCGGCGCTGATCAAGGATCGCGGGTTGCCGTGCCATGTGACGGTCGGCGGTCCGCATATTACGATGCTGCGTGAGCGACTGGCAAAATCCCCTGGCATCTTCTCCCTGATTGATAGCGCCGTGGTGTTCGATGGCGAAGTTCCGCTGCTGCGGTTGTGTGAGGCGCTCGCTGGCGATGGCGATCTGTCGCGCGTGCCGAACCTGATCTACCGCGATGGCGACGCTATTCGGGCGACGGTGCGCAAAGAGCCGGAAAAGATTGGGGACCTGCCGACGCCGGATTTTGATGGTTTGCCGCTTGACCGGTACCTGGCGCCGCACCTGACGTTGCCGTTGCTCTCGGCGCGCGGGTGTTACTTTGGCAAATGCGCATTTTGCAATGTCGGCTATGGCGAAGCCGAGAACTTCAGCCTGATGCGCAGCGAAATGCTGGCGGAACAGATGGTGATGCTGAACCGACGCTATGGAACGCAGCATATTTTCTTTGCTGACGAAGCGCTGACGCCGCGCACGTTGCGCGAGTTGTCGCGGATTCTGGAGCGCGATGGCGTCCCGGTGCTGTGGGGCGGTTGCGCGCGCTTTGAGAAATCGTTGACCGCCGATCTGTTGCAGCAAATGTACCGCGGCGGTTGTCGCATGATCCTGTTTGGTCTGGAAAGCGCTTCCGAAGCGATCATGAACCGCATGGTCAAAGGGACGAAACTTGAGCAGATGCACCGCATTCTCCGTGAAAGCGCGGCTGCGGGCATCTGGAACCATACGTTCTTTTTCTTCGGCTTTCCGGGCGAAACGCTCGATGATGCGCAGCAAACGGTCAATTTTCTCTATGAGCATAAGGATCATATCCATTCAGCCGCGCTTGGGACCTTCTTGCTCGAAATCGATGCGCCCGCCCATCGCTTTCCTGAAAGTTTCGGGATTACCAGAGTGATCGATCCGCCGGAGAAGGACCTGGCGATTTATTTCGATTATGAGGTTGCTGAAGGAATGGATGCAACGATGGCGGAACTGGTCGAAACGCGCTTTATGGAAACCATGCCGGTCAAGCCGTTTCCGCAGTTCTATGTCAACGATGTGTACCGTTTTCTTTACGCCTGTCATCTGAGCCGTCAGGGAGCGCCGCTGCCGCCGCTCCTCGCTCGACAGGAGACCGGTGCAGCGGTAACGGTCGCGTAGGGGCGCTCCCTGTGGGCGCTCGTGGGATAGCGTCCTGGTAGGGGCGCTCCCCGTAGGCGCCCGCTCTCGGGGGAAGGGGGAATCAGGGCGTCCTGATGCCTGAAACGGGCGATTCAATATGAGGGTTGGCTGAAAAACTCTACCCTTGTGAGGTGGGCGTTCGCGGAATAGCGTCCCAATAGGGGCGCCCCCCTGTGAGCGCCCGCTGTGGGCTGGCTTGGAGACCTGCCTCTACGGGGGCGAGGCGGGAGCAGGATGCACAAAGGTGGATTTTTCTGGCAACCCCGCAGCACGGATTGGAAAGGAGCATACATGCCCGCCTCGATTAAGATCAGCGTCATCGGCGCCGGCAGCGCCCAGTTTTCGCTGGGGCTGGTCAAGGATCTCTGTCTGACGCCAGGACTCGCTGGCAGTCTGGTCAGTTTCATGGATGTGGATCGTGATCGTCTCGAGATGATCGAGAAACTGGCGCGCCGTTATGCGACTGAACTGGGGAGCGATCTGCGCTTTGAGCGCACCACGGATCGCGCAGCATCTCTTGCGGAAGCTGATGTGGTCATCAACACGGCGTCGGTGGTCAGCCACCATCATCAGCGCGCCATGCGCGAGGTGACGGCGAAGCACGGCTACTATTACGGCGGCGTCAACTTTGGCAATCACGCGCAACTGGCGTTTATGCTCAGCGTGGCGCGCGATATGGAGCGCATCTGTCCCGACGCCTGGCTGCTCCAGTCGGGTAATCCGGTGTTTGAGGGATGCACCCTGATGACTCGCGAGACCGGCATCAAGGTGTGCGGGTTGTGCCATGGTCATTACGGCGTCTACCAGATTGCCATGACGCTCGGTCTCGATCCGCATAAAGTGACCTGGCAGGCGCCGGGGCTGAACCACAACATCTGGTTGACCCACTTCCTGTACGAAGGCAGGGACGCCTATCCGCTGCTCGACCGGTGGATCGCCGAACAGGGCGAAACCTATTGGCGCACCCATGTGGCGCAGAGCACCCACGACATTCAAATGTCGCGCGGCGCCATTCATATGTACCGCATGTATGGTCTGATGCCGATCGGCGATACGCCGCGCCAGCAGCGCAACTGGTGGTATCACACGAGCCTTGAGGTCAAAAAATACTGGTTTGGCGAGCCGTGGGGCGGTCCTGACACGGAGATTGCCCGTCCCTTCTTCGTCGAAAATCTGGAGAAGCGCATCGCATTGATGACCCGGCTGGCGAACGATCCGAAAGCGAGTCTGGTGGAGGCGTTCGGCAGCGAGAAGACGCTTGAACAACAGGTTCCGATTATTGACGGACTGTTCAACAACAATGAGTACTTCGCGCAGGTGAATATTCCCAACCACGGCGCGCTGCCCGGCGTCGCCGATGATGTGGTCGTCGAGGTTCCGGCAGTTGTTAATGCTAAAGGCATTCAGCCGCTGCGCGTGCCGCCGTTGCCGCCGAAGATCATGCTGGAAATGATCCTGCCCGAAGTGCTCGATATGGAGCGTGAGCTTCTGGCGTTCAAGACGGGTGATCGGTCGATGCTGCTGTGGAATGCGCTTAACAGTCCGCAAACGCGATCATATGAACAGGCGGCGGCGGTGCTCGACGATCTCCTGGCGATGCCCGGTCACGAAGAACTGGCAGCACATTTTCAGTGGCCCAGAACATGGAATACAGCGCAATGAGACGCACCTGGCCCTCAGAGATAACCACATTCACCGATAGCGCCACCGGTCGCACCATCCGGCAGTTGACCGCAATCGGCAACAATGTGCACCTCTACTTCACTGAGAACTCGTTCGACGCTGTGGAACCGGCGATTATCTTTCTATCGGATCGCGCCAGCGGCGAGGATCGTGCGCCTCACGAAGACCCGCGCTACAACGTGTTCCGCATGGACCTGGTCTCCGGTGTGATCACGCAGTTGACCGATGAGCCGGAAGGGGTGCACAGCGTGACGAAGACGCCGGATAGCCGGATCATCGTGTATGTCACCGGTCGTTGCGTGCGTGCGCTCGACACGACAACCGGCGTGACGGTCACCATTTATGAGGAGACTGGCGCCTTTTCGCTCGGCGCGCCATCGATCGCTCCGAACCGCCGGTACGTCGCATTCTGCCGTAATGAACAGGTGGATGTACCGCGCGGACCGAATTACAGCGGCTTCAAGGAAAGTTTTTACCGGATCAAGGATGGACGGGTGACCGTGGCGTATCTGGATGGCTCGCAGGCGTTCGATGTCTGGCGCGATACCCACTGGCTGGGGCACTTTCAGTTCTGCCCGGTCGACTCGACGCTCGGCAGTTTCTGTCACGAGGGTCCGTGGCATCTGGTGACGCAGCGCATCTGGC
>JAUQOW010000228.1 GCA_030550675.1 Chloroflexota bacterium | reverse complement strand
CCAAAACTGAGCAAAGCGACCGCCAGCAATGCCAGCGCTTTGCCTGCAACCAGAATCCAGTCAGGGACAGGGGAAAGCAGCAGCACTTCGAGGGTCGAGCGCTCGCGTTCACCCGCGAAGCTGTCAGCGATTCTGATGAGCACGAGCATGCTACTCTGCGCCAGCAATAATCCCAGCATGATCTGGTGCAACTGGAGCATCCAGGGCAAGAAGGCGCCGCTTACGACAAGCCAGATCAGAAAGATCATCTGTGGCGGTATGAGGCGCTGAGTCACCCCGCGTTCGTACAACGTGCGCATCAGCTCCCAGCGCACCATGATGAAGAGCAGGCGCAGGCAGAGCATAATCACCTCTGGTTTATATTGTAAACTTGTTGATTCGATTATAAGACGCCTCTGGCAGCATGTCAAGGGTCCGCATGGACGCGGTCATATGAAGATCAGGAAAACAGGACGCTTTGGGCTGAAGCCCTGGCTGAGACGGATAGTTCACACCGCCAGCGCCCGCTCACAACACATCAATCTTCACATCAATCAACCCGCCAAATAACATCATATCAATGATATAAATCACCAAATTAACTTGACTTTTTACGATTAGCATGATAATATTTTCCGAGGAAACACCACAAAGCGCCAGTCAGATTGAAAGGGGGTGAACGCGATGCTGCTGACCTTCGAGCAATCGGTGGACATGGCGCGCGAGCGGTATCTGACGATGCTCGCCGAGGTGTCCGAAGCGCGCAAGGCGCGGCAGGCGCGCGCCACCCTCCCTCGCCGCCCTGCACGACTCGCAGAGCGCGCCCTCAACTGGCTGCACACGCGCCTGCCTGACATCAGGCGGGGCGAACTGGTGCGCGCCGCCAGCGTGTGAGAGTCGGTAACGGTGCGCCAGGGGCGTCGGCTGAGCTTGTCAAAGCCAACGCCTGCGGCAAGGTCGTCACCCGCTGCGCCAGGGGCGTTGGCTGAGCCTGCCGAAGCCAACGCCTGCGGCAAGGTCGTCACCCGCTGCGCCAGGGGCGTTGGCTGAGCCTGCCGAAGCCAACGCCTGCGGCAAGGTCGTCACTCGCTGCGCCAGGGGCGTTGGCTGAGCCTGCCGAAGCCAACGCCTGCGGCAAGGTCGTCACTCGTCACTCATCATGACCTCTAAAGACAGGAGATGCCACCCATGAACCCCCTCCTCACGACATGCCCGGTCTGCGGTGAGGCGTTGCACGTCACTCGCCTGGAGTGCGATGCATGCCACACTGCGATCGAAGGGCGCTTCGCGCTCGGTCGCCTGGGGCGCCTGTCGCGCGAGCAACTGGAATTTGTCGAGTTGCTCGTCAAAAACCGCGGCAATATCAATGGCGTCGCTAGCGACCTCAGAGTCGCCTACAACACGGCGCGCAGCCGTCTCGACGACATCGTCGCCGCGCTTGGGTATGGTCCGCCTGCGGAAGACGCACGCCCCGATCGGCGCGCTATTCTGGACCGCCTGGCGGCGAAGGAGATTTCAGTCGAAGAGGCGCTGCGCCTGCTGAGATCGTAAGGAGCATCGTATGACGACGGCTGATGATCGTCTGCGCATCCTGCGGATGATCGAGCAGGGTCAGATCTCTGCCGAAGAAGGCGCGCGCCTCCTTGAAGCCATCACTGACGGTGCGGCGCGCACCCGCGCCCGCGCTGAAGCGCGCGCCCGTTCGCTGCGCGTGGTGGTCACCGACCTTCATTCGCGTCGGCAGAAGATCAATGTCACCATCCCCGCTAGCCTGGTGAGCGTTGGTCTCAAGCTGGGCGCGCGCCTCTTTCCGCGCGACGCTGGCGTGACGAACGACGACGTGTTGCGCGCCATTGAGCGCGACGCGCCAGGACGCATCTTCGAGTTGCAGGATCTCGAAGAAGGGGAGCGTATCGAGATTTTCGTAGAATAGGAGCACAGGAATGCCAGTCAAACGCATATCTGTTGGCGATGCGCCGCATGTCCGTTTCGACTGCTGCACCGGCGCATTGCGCATTGAGCCGGGCGAGCCCGGCGTGGTCGAGGTCTGGACCGAAGAGGAGGGTGAAATTGCCCTGGAACAGGATGAGCAGGGCGTCGTGGTCGCTGGCGACATCGAGGGCGATCTTCGCCTGCATGTGCCAGCGACTGCAACCGTTTCCGGCAGAACTGTTGAGAATGCCGTGCTGGTGACCGGGATCGCGTCGTTCACCCTCGATGCTGCTGAAGACGACGTGCGGATCGAAGGATTGAGCGGAACAGTGACGCTTGGCGACATCGAGGGTGATCTTGTCGTCAACTGCGCTGCGGCGTTGAACGTGGGCAATGTGGCGGGCAATATGCAGGCGTCGGCAGTCGATGAAGCCATCGTAGCGCGCCGGGTTGAGGGCGATCTTGCCGTCAGCAGCGTCGGCGCGGTCGAAGTGCAGTCTGTCGAGGGCGATCTGCGCGTGGCGGACGTGCGTGGCGAGGCGCTGTTCGAACGCATCGCCGGTGATGCGCTCGTCGAGCGGGTCGGCAGTCTGCGGGTCGCCGAAGCCATCGATGGCGACGTCCAGATCAATCGGTCTGGTGTGGCGGTGTTGAACGATGTCGCTGGCGACATCGGCGCCGATGAAGTGCAAAGCCTCATGGTCGGCGCTATCGCTGGATCGCTGCACGCCAGCGGCGTGGCAGAGATAGTGCGGTTCCGCGATCTGGACGGCGACCTGCGCCTGCGCCGGAGCGATCGTGCCGCTGTTGAAGGCGGAAGCGTCGGAGGCGATGTGCGGATCGATCAGGCGCGCAACGTCCAGCTAGGGTCCATTGGCGGTGATGCGGATATGCGCGCCATTAGCGGCGACCTCAGCATCGGCGGCATCGGCGGCGACGCGGCATTCATTGATATTGGCGGCGCCCTGAATGCTGGCAGCATCGGCGGCGACCTGACGCTGCGCGATGTGACGAATGCCACCCACATCGGACATATTGGCGGCGATCTGACGCTGGCGATGCGCTTCGCTCCTGATAGCGTCACCAGATTGAATATCGGCGGCGATGCGCGGGTCGAACTGCCGCCCGACGCCAGTCTGACTGTGCGCGCAACCGTTGGCGGGTCGGTGCGGGGTCCCGGCGTGGCTGCCGGCAGCGGGATGTTCAGCGCAGTGTATGGCGAGGGTGCAGCGCTGCTCGAACTGTTCATCGGCGGCGACCTGTCGTTGCGCGGACCGACGCCGCGCAGCAGCAGCTCGATGAGTGAAGGCGCTCCACGTTCATCGGGCGCAGAGCGAACGCCTGCTGACGACATTGGGCGCTGGGCGGAGCGGTTTGCTGAAGAAATGGGGCGCTGGGGCGAGCAGTTCGGTCGGGACATGAGCCGCTGGGCGGAAGAGTTCAGCCGGGAGATGGGCGGGCGCAGCGATGAATGGGCGCGTCGCTCACAGCGCAAAGCCGAACGTCTTCGCCAGCGGATCGAGCGCGAGATGCGCGAGGCGGCGGATCGCGCCCGTGAAGCCGCACGACGCGAAGGGCGCCCCCGCGAGGTGCGCGTGCGCATCAATGATCGCGAGTGGCGGTTTGACGAGGAGCGGCTGGAACGGCTAAAGCGCGAAGCCGCCGCCGCCGCGCAAGCCGGGATTGTTGGCGCCCTCGAAGCGGTCGAGCGTGCATTCGAGAGCCTGGGCATCCCGCGACCTCCAGCGCCGCCACCGCCGCCGCGCCCGCCCCATCCGCCTGAGAGCGCAGGCGCCCCGCGCCCTCCGGCGCCGCCACCGCCGCCCCATCCGCCCCATCCGCCGGAGAGCGCGGGCGCCCCGCGCCCTCCGGCGCCGCCACCGCCGCCCCATCCGCCGGAGGGCGCGGGCGTCCAGCCGCCGCACCCGCCCGAAGCAGCGACCGGGGCGACAATTCGGATCCATGTTGAGCGGGGCGCTGATAAACCCGCTCCTGCCGCTGAAGAAGCGCCAGCAGCGCCGCCGGAAGAGTCTGCGCCTTCTCATGGGACCACGCGGACTCCTGAAACGACCCTTGAAGAACAGCGCGCCGCCATTCTGCGCATGGTCGCCGAAGGACGGATCACGCCGGAGGAGGCTGATTTGCTGCTTGAGGCGTTGGGATAGGGGTCAGGAGAACCAGGAACCGGGAAATGGAATTGCGCATTGGTAAACTTCGCCGCGAGCGTGGACAATCCCTGTGATCGGCGTTGGCTTCGACAGGCTCAGCTAACGCCGGTTGAGCCTGTCGAAACCAACGCCAACCGCTCTCAAGGCACAGGCTCGATGGTCCAGTCAAGGTTTTATGTGATCTCGCCATAAAAATGTTCAACCTTCAGCCTTCAACTCCATTCGCATCCGCACTGCTGCTGCGTGCGCCGCAAGCCCCTCAGCGTCCGCCAGGCGCGCCGCAGCCGGTCCGATCCGTTTCAGCGCCGCATCGTTTAGCGCCACGAGCGAGATCACCTTGCGGAAATCGTCTACATTGACGGGAGACGCAAAACGCGCCGTGCCGCCGGTCGGCATAATATGAGACGGACCGGCGACATAATCGCCAAGCACCTCAAATGAGCGTTCGCCGAGGAAAATACCGCCTGCGTTACGCACCTTGCCGACGTAGCGCCACGGATCGTCAATCAGCAGACAGAGATGTTCGGGAGCGTATTCGTTGGCGACCTCGAAAGCGGCATCGAGATCGGGAACCAGCACGATCCCGCCGCGTCCGGTGACGGCTGCCGCAGCAACAGCAGCGTTCTGCGCTGGCAGCGTCTCCAGTTGACGCGCAACTTCCGCCTGCACCTGCACTGCAAGCGTGCGATCCGGCGTGACCAGGATAGCGGACGCGAGCACGTGCTCCGCCTGCGCCAGCATATCAGCGGCGACCAGACGCGGATCGGCGTGCGCATCAGCAATAACCAGCGTCTCTGTTGGTCCTGGCAGCGATTCGATCCCGACGACGCCGTACACAGCGCGCTTCGCCAGCACCACGAACAGATTGCCGGGACCGACAATTTTATCGACGCGCGGCACACTTGCTGTGCCATACGCCATCGCTGCGATCGCCTGCGCGCCGCCAAGGGCGAATACCCGCGCCACGCCAGCGGCGGCGGCGGCGGCGAGCACCGTTGGATCAACATCGCCATTGCGCTGCGGCGGTGTGCAGACAATCAGTTCTTCCACGCCAGCCACCCGCGCCGGGATCGCGGCGTGGAGCAGCGACGACGGCAGCGGCGCCGCCCCCCCCGGCACGTAGATGCCAACCCGCTGCAACGGAGTGACGATCTGCCCCAGCGCACCTTCGGCGCCGAACTCGACCCACGAAGTGCGCACCTGGCGCTGATGGAAGCGCGTCAGTTCCCCGATCGCCAGGTCAATCGCGTTACGCAGGTCAGAGTCGAGACCGGCGAGCGCCGCAGCGCAGCGTTCCGCTGACACTTCCAGCGGACCGGCATAGTCGTCTAGACGCTGCGACCAATCGTGCAGTGCGTCGTCGCCCCGTTCACGCACGTCGCGCACGATGCGATCAACAGCTTCGGCAGGCGTCAACCGCGCGCCAAACCGCTGTTCGATGGCATTCAGCAACGTTACCGGCACATCAATCTCGTCGAACGGCGCCCGGCGCAGAATGGTGCGACGAGCGACTGCGAGATCATCGAAGATTGGAATGGTCATGAAGTTGGCTCCTCAAGCAGCGCAATCAGGCGATCATAACTGCTGCAGGTTGCATCAAAGACGTACTGCGCTGGCATGACTGCGATGGTATCGCCGCCCAATTGACGAAGATGCGCCACCAGGTCGAGCACGCGGTCCTGCGGCACAAGCAGCGTGACCATATACCAGCCAGGCGCGCCAGCCGCACGCGGGGTGCTGGGCCAGACGAGCGAAATCGTCGGTCCCTGCACGCCTGCCAGATCGGGGCGGACCGCCACGCGCCGCCCCACATCTTCCGCCGACTCGCCAGCGATATTTGCCGTCACCTGAACAAAGCGGCGCGCCCGCCGCCGCGCTTCGACGAGTTCCAGCACCGTGCGGGTCGCCGCCAGCGCCGCAGGGTTGGCGCGCAGGCAGCGACGACTGGCAATCAGGCATGCCTGCGTGCGGAGGATCGGATCGCCGACGATCTTCAGTTGATTGTCGCGCAGGGTCACCCCGGTTTCGGTGATATCGACAATAATGTCGGCGTAGCCAAGCCCTGGCGCAGCTTCCGTCGCACCCTGCGATTCGACCAGTCGAAAGTAGTTGATGCCGTTCGCATAGCAGAAACGGCGCGTCAACGACGGGTATTTGGTTGCGATGCGCAGCGGTCGCCCCTGATTATGAAGTTCCACCGCCAGATCCGCCAGATCATGCCAGGAGGTGACATCGATCCAGGTTTCCGGCACGGCGACGACCAGTTCGGCGGCGCCGTAGCCAAGATCGTCGAAGAGGACGATCAGATCATTGCGATCGCCGCGCAACTCTTCTACCAGATCGAGTCCGCTAATGCCCAGATCGATCTCGCCCGAAGCCACTTTCTCAACGATGTCAGTCGGTCGATGGAGCAGCACGTCAGCGCCGGGAAGGGCGCGAATGGATGCAGTGTAGCGCCGGGGATTGGGGCGCGACACCCGCAACCCGGCGCTCTCAAGAAAGGCAATCGTGCCATCGTACAGACTGCCCTTTGAAGGTATGGCAAAACGCAGCGTCATGACTGGTGAACGTCCTCATTCATCCGGCGCAGTAGCGCCATCATTCGGCTGAGACCGAGAATCGCCAGCGCCCCAAGTATCAGTGCGCCGGTGATGCCGATCTCGAAGCGAACCGCCAGTGCGACTCCGCCAATGCCGAGCGACGCCCCGGCGACGACCAGCAACCAGACGGTACGGATTCGGCGAACGCCTCGTTCATCAATGACACAAGCAACCTGGGTTAGCCGTTGCTCCAGGTCATCAAGGTTCCACGCGACCAGTGTTGCGACCAACCCTGCAAGAGCGACGAATGGCGCAACCTGAACAAACGGCGCGCCCGCAGCAACGAAGATCATGCCCGGCAGAGCGACGACGCGAGTCCAGCGACGTTGAAGGATGACCCCAGCCGCCCACATGCCGCCCAGCGCCGCCGGCGCCAGCGCAAACAGGGCTTCACCCGCTGCGATCAGCCCGCCAGCCAGACATGCCGCCGCCAGCCCGATCGCACCGACCGTCAACATGTTCCCAAAACGAGAAGTTCGCATCTGGAGACGCCTGCAATGCCTGTAATTGCCATCTCCGGGTCAGCACGCCTGTTCTACGAGACATTGTCGGGATCAATGCCCAGCGCCCGTAAACGCTCTGCCAGGCGCACCGCCCGCTCCTCCGCTTCCTGGCGCGCTCGCGCTTCCGCCTCGCGTGAAGCCGCTTCCTGTCGCGCTTGCTCCTCCGCCTGCGCGCGTGCAGCAGCCTCTTGCGCTGCCCGCGCTTCCGCCTCCGCCCGCGCCGCCGCCTCCCGCTGCGCTCGCTCCGCTTCCTGCCGCGCCCGCGCTTCCGCCTCCGCTCGCGCCGCCGCCTCCCGCTGCGCTCGCTCCGCTTCCTGCCGCGCCCGCGCTTCCGCCTCCGCCC
>JAUQOW010000038.1 GCA_030550675.1 Chloroflexota bacterium | reverse complement strand
TATGATATGCGCCAGTGCTCGTCGGGTGATTGCCAATTCGCACGCCACGGCAGAGCGCCTTCCCTGGAGACGAGTCCACGTCGTTCACAATGGTATCGAGGTCGACCATTACGCCTTGACAGTGGATGGCGCGACATTCCGCCAGCAGTATGGCATCCCGCCAGAAGCGCCCATGGTCGGAATGGTCGGGCGTTTACGCCCCTGGAAAGGGCAGGAGCGTTTTGTGCGGGTGCTGGCGAAGGTGCGCAGAGCGGCGCCAGATATGCGAGGAGTCATTGTCGGCGGCGATCCGTTCGGCATTTCCGACGATTACGCGCAACGGCTGCGACGCCTGACGGACGACCTGCGCCTGACGGATCGCGTTGTCTTTACCGACCATGTGGCGGATGTGCGCCCGGCGCTGGCGGCGATGGACATCTTCGTTCATCCGGGCGAGCCTGAACCCTTCGGACTGGTGAATATCGAGGCGATGGCAATGGGCAAGCCAGTAGTCGCCTTCGCTCATGGCGCGCTGCCGGAGATCGTGGACCACGGGAAAACGGGTATGCTCATCACTCCCGGCGACGAACGGGCAATGGCGCAGACCATCATTGCACTGGTGCACAACGCTGATCTCCGCTTCATGCTGGGGAGCGCCGGACGGCAAAGGGTGCAGGCGCACTTTACCGCTCACCGCATGGTGCGCGAGATTGAGGCGATCTTAAAGGGAGCGCTTTGCAAAGAAGCCCTCAGGGATGAGGTTCAATAAAACAGAGATGGCGCAGGCATCTCTGCCTGCGCCCTTATGAGACGGAACCGTCCGTTACTCAATCGCTACCAATTCGATATCGAACGTCAATGTCGCGCCTGCCAGCGGATGATTGGCGTCGAACGTCACACTGGACGGTGACACATCGCGCACCGTCACGATGAACGTTTGACCGTCAGGACGACGCATCTGGTACTGCTCGCCGACCGCCGGATCGATCTGCGGCGGAAGTTCATCGCGGCTGAGCGAGAAGACCAGCTCATCATGGTATTCGCCATACGCCTGGTCCGGCGTCAGTACCGCGCGGCGCGTCTCACCCTCCTGCATACCGATGATCGCCTCCTCGAACCCCTGGATGACCTGCCCGCTGCCCAGCGTGAAGACCAGCGGTTCACGACCGTGGGAACTGTCGAAGACCGTTCCATCTTCCAGCGTGCCGGTGTAGTGCACTGTCACGGTGTCGCCAGTTTGTGCCGTTGCCATTGTGTACTCCTGTTTGGTAGCGGCTCTACGATATCGCCGGGCATGTGATGCGCATGCACATCCAGGCCAGGAGACGGCGCACAGCCACATCTGTTGTTGCATGGCTACAGCATACCATGCGAAGGGCAAGGGTGCAAAGCCTCATGTTGTGGTACGATAGCAGAGTTATCGTTCGTCCGCCCTGGCGTAGGCAATCAGGACGCTCTCGTATGAATAAAGGCGCACTCTATGCGGCAGGCGCCTATGCCTGCTGGGGGCTTCTGCCCGTTTT
Source organism: Chloroflexota bacterium (assembly GCA_030550675.1). Taxonomy (GTDB): domain Bacteria; phylum Chloroflexota; class Chloroflexia; order Chloroflexales; family Roseiflexaceae; genus Roseiflexus. The sequence continues at coordinate 25,363 of JAUQOW010000038.1, read as the reverse complement.
CTGGAAAGCGCTTCAGCACGTCGATGCGCTCGAAATCGTCGCGCACCGGATCATCTGGGCGCTGGCGTTCGCCGTCGCGCTGCTGACCATCAGAAGGCGCTGGTCGCGCATGAATGTCGCCTGGCGCAACCGGCGCACGCTGGCGACGTTTCTGGTCACTGGCGCGTTGCTCACCGCAAACTGGTTTGTTTATGTGTGGGCGGTGAATAGCAATCATATCGTGGAAACCAGCCTGGGCTATTTCATCAATCCGCTGGTCAATGTCCTTCTGGGGGCGCTGGTCTTGAAAGAACGTCTGCGTTCCGGTCAGGGTCTGGCGATGAGCGTGGCGCTGGTCGGCGTGCTGTATCTGACCTTTCAGTACGGATCGTTCCCGTGGATCGCGCTCATCCTGGCAGTTACATTCGCGCTCTACGGCTTATTGCGCAAAACGGCGCCGCTCGACTCACTCGAAGGCTTTTCGCTCGAAACGGCACTGCTGACCCCGCCAATGATCGCATTTCTGGCATACCGTGAATGGACCACGCACACCACATTTATTCATAGCGATCCGCTCACCTGGATCCTCCTGATGGCCGCCGGACCGGTGACGGCGATTCCGCTCCTGCTCTTTGCGGCTGGCGCGCGGCGCGTATCGCTGATCACGCTAGGAGTGTTGCAGTACATCGCGCCGACGTTGCAGTTCCTGATCGGCGTCGGGTTGTACAGCGAACCGCTGACCTTGCCGCGGCTGATCGGGTTTGTCCTGATCTGGACGGCGCTGGCGATCTATACGTTCGACAGCATTGTGCATCGGCAGCTGGACGCCGCTCCGTCGCCTGCGACGTCGGAGGCGCCCCGCAGCGTTTCCTTGAAAGGTTGACGCAAAGGCGCAAAGGCGCAAGGTCTTATAGGAAGATCAACCTACGCCTGCACAATCACGCTTGCACTTGTGGAGCGGTTGGCGCTGGCTTCGACAGGCTCAGCCAGCGTCGATCACAAGATTGTCCGACACCTGATTGCTCTTCTTAGAGCAGGTTGATCTTCCTGATGAGTTTCCGGTTGATGGATCATCGAGAGTTCCGGTCTCCGCTGCCACCCGCGCCTGAGCCCTGAGCCTTTCACAGGGGGCGCGCCGCCGCAGGCATGCCTGATGAGCCCGCAGCGAGACGGCGACTCCCGACGCATTATGCCTGCACTTTACAGGCGCGCAACATACGACTTCCCAACCGCTCTCATGATATAATCGGTAGTCTGGAAACCGCTGCGTCGGAGGCGTGCCATGACGATTACGCAGCCGCCGCTCGTCGGCGAAATCTTTGAACAACCGGTCAACGAGGCGGAACAACGCAGCGAGGTGCTGGCAAACCTGCTGGACGTCTCGACGTACCTCGTGTCGGTGCTCGATCCCAATGAGTTGTTTGCCGGGCTGGTGCGACGTGTTGTTGATGTCGTTCCTGCGGTGCAGGCTGGTCTGCTCTGGATCTATGACCGGCGCCAGACGACGCTGCATCTTGAGTCGTTTTATGGTCTCGATTTCGGTCCGGCACGCGAGGCGATCTGTCGCCTGCGCCTGCGCCCCGGCGAGGGGCTGGCAGGAGAAGCGCTGCGACGCGGTGAGCCGCTATTGATCGAGACCCGCTCGTCGTACCGCGATCTGGCGCGGCGAGTCAGTCCGCGGAGCGAACCGGATGTTTCTGCGTTCCTTGAATGCCTCCCGCGCGAATTGACCGCTGTGATTCTGCCGCTGCGCATTGGTGCGGAAGTGATTGGCGTTCTGGAATTGATGAATCTCGGCAACCGCCCCCAACTGCGACGCACCGATCTTCAGGTGCTGCAAACTTTCAGCAACCTGGCGGCGGGCGCGATTAAGAACGCTCAGCTTCACGCACAGATGCAGGCGCACCAGCGTCGCCTGGAGGCGTTTGGCGCGATTGGCACGGTGATCAGCACCGCCGCCGATCTCGATGAACTGCTGCGCAACGTCCTGGACGTCGTGCTGGGGGTGGTGGATGCGTCAGTCGGCATTCTGCTGCTCCTCGATCCCGGTCGCGCCGTCTTGCAACTCGGCGCATGGCGCAATATCCCGCACCAGTTCGTCGAACAGCATCGCGAAATCCCTGTTGCAGGCGCGATGTGTGAAGAAGCGGTGCGCTACGGTCAACCGATCCGCCGCCCATTGATCGCCGAGTCCGGTGAAGAGATACTGATAGAAGCTGGATTGTCAAGTTGCGCATATGTACCGCTCCTGGCAGGCGGCACGGTGGTGGGAGTCGTCGGGATCTATGGCGACCCGACGCTCCCGGAGCGCATTGATGTGCAGACGCTCATGATGATGAGCAACCTGATCGGTTTTGCGATTGCAAACGTGCGCTTGTACCAGGAAAGCCATATTGAACGCCGGAAACTTGCGGCTGTGATCAACAGCATTGTCGAAGGGGTGGTGTTGTGCGACCGTCACGGACGCCTGGTGCTCGCCAATCGCACGGCGATGGAACTGTTGTCGTCCGACTCTTTCCCCTACCAGCAACCGATCAGTTCGATGGCGGACTTCTACGCCATCCGCGATCTCGACGGGCGCGCGTTGCCGGTTGAGCGATTGCCGCTGGCGCGCGCGCTGGCTGGCGAAGTGTTTCACGATTATCGGGTGTTGTTGCGCGGCGCCAGCGGCGAAGACACTGTGATGAGCTTCAGCGGCGCCCCCGTGTATGGCGACATGAACACCATTGAGGGCGCCGTCGTCATCTTCCGCGACATTACCGAACATCAGAAACTGGAACGCGCAAAAGACGATTTTCTTGCAGTCGCCGCTCACGAGCTGCGCAGCCCGCTCGCAGCAGTGCGCAGTTACGCCGATCTGCTGATTCGTCGTGAACAGCGCCGTGACCGCGATAAGGACGACGCCGATCTGCGCGGGCTGACGATTCTTTCGCAGCAGGTCAGCCATATGCTGCGTCTGGTGGATAATCTGCTCGATATGTCGCGCCTTGATGCCGGTCTCTTCAGCCTGCAGCTCCAGCGCGTCAACCTGGTAGCGCTGACGCAGCAGGTGATCGATCAGTTGCGCCCGACCATCGGCGAACGCGAAGTCACGCTGACGAGCGATGCCCCTGATCTGCTGGTGACCTGCGACCCGTTGCGCATCCGCCAGGTGCTGACGAATCTGCTGGTCAACGCCGCACGCTATAGCGGACCTGGCTCACCTATCGAGGTTGCCGAGGTCGTTATTCGATCCGATGTGCTGGCGACGCGGTATACGCACCAACCGCCGCCCACGCTGCGATCATGGCTGATCAGCGCGCAGCGTGAACCGCGACCGCTGGCGCTGATCACAGTGCGCGACTATGGGATCGGGATGTCGGAAGAGACAATGCAGCGTCTGTTTCGTCGGTATGCGCGCGGTCGTCAACGCGCCGGTGAAGGGCTTGGACTGGGATTGTATCTCAGTTACGAACTGGTAGTGCGTCATGGCGGAACGATCTGGGCAGAGAGCGTCGAGGGACGCGGCAGCACCTTCTATGTTGCGCTTCCGCTGGAAGGTCCGCCGCAAGCGAAAGGCTCCGGGCAGACAGCGTAACTTGTATGCTGTCAGAACGTTCTCATGGAGGGCGGACGCTCGTTCGCAAGGAGATATGTGATGATTCGTTGTCCGCAATGTCACACTGAGCTCGCTGAAGGAAAACGCTTTTGCCCCCAGTGCGGCGCGCGTCTCCCCGAACCGCCGCCAAGCGCGGCGCAATTGCCTTCGGAAGGGGACGCCGGGAAGACGATGGCGGTTCCGCCAGCGGGCGACGCCGGGCGCACCGTGCTGCTGCCCCCGGAGGGCGACGCAGGCAGACCGGCAACGCCCCCCTCACCCGTAGATGCCGGGAAAACGATTGTGGTTCCGCCAACGCCAGCGGGTGACGCCGGACGCACCGTGCTGCTGCCGCCAGAGGGTGAGACGAGCAAACCGGCAACGCCCCCCTCACCCGTAGATGCCGGGAAGACGATGGCGGTTCCGCCAGCGGGCGACGCCGGACGCACCGTGTTGCTCCCTTCCGAACACGAGGCTGGCAAGACAATGGCAATTCCGCCAGCGCCGTCTGCCGCCCAACCGACCAGCAGCGCCGGCATGCAGACCATCCTTGCCGATCAACCGCGTCAACCGGCGCCGCCGACGCCAGGCAACGTCCCGCCATCTCCTCAACCTTCTTCATCAGGCGGCGGGTTTGGACTGCCACCCTCACAACCGCCAGCATCACCGGCATCGAGCGGAGGATTGGGCTTGCCGCCATCCTCGCCGCCAGCCGCAGGCGGCGGATTTGGACTGCCCGCCTCCCCACCGACGCCCGCGGTCGGCAGCTCCGCCGCTCCATCAACCGCGACCGGATCCGCTAAAAAGGGACCAAACTGGCTGCTGATCATCGGCATTATTCTTGGCGTCCTGGCGCTGGGATGTCTCCTGGCACTCGGCGGTCTGTATATCTTCAGTCAGCAAGCGGCTCAGTCGCCTGGCGCCGCTGTTTCCGCAGCAGCGCTCCTTTTCCGCTATCAGGATGAGCAGAACTTCTACATCCTGAGCGTTGACGGAAGGGGGCGCTACCGCATCGCCCGTTTCGATGACGGCAATCTTTCGCTCCTGCGTGATTGGGCGTCCTCTCCGGCAATCAATGCCGCTGGCTCGCCCAATCGGTTGAAAGTCGAAATGGTCGGCGACACGTTGACATTCTGCTGGTCAGCGCCTTGCCAGTCTGAGCGACAGCGCATTTCGCAGCGACGAACCGGCATTCGGCACGGAAACCTTGGATGAAGGACCGGGTATCGTTCGGTTTACGAATCTTTTGGTGCGTGGTCGATAGCGCCAGTGATCAAGGAGTCTGCATTCTATGAAAATCATCGTCGTCGGCACCGGTTTCGTGGGTCTGACTCACGCAGCAGTCTGCTCGGAGTATGGCCACGAAGTGTATGCATACGATATTGATCGTCAGCGCATTGAAGCCTATCGGTCGTGTCGCCCTGACGCGATTGAGCAGTATGTTCATGAGCCAGGGCTGACGAACATTATCATCGAGAACCACGGACGGTATCTCTTCTTTGTGGACGATCTCGAACCGGTGATCGAAGGAGCGGACGCGCTCTTTCTTTGCCTGCCGACGCCGCCCAAACCCGATGGTTCGTCGGATCTCAGTTACTACTTCGCCGCAGTGCGTCACCTGGCGGAACTGCTGGCGAGACGCCGGGATCAGCGCCGCGTGGTGGTGATCAATAAGAGCACGGTGCCGATTGGCACAGCCCGACAACTGGAGCGCGTGCTGCGCGATTATCACGTGCCCAATGCAGGGGTCGCCTCGAATCCTGAATTCCTCCCCGAAGGCGACGCCGTTGAAAAATCACGCCGTCCGGACCGTGTCGTGGTAGGCGCCGACTATGAAGAGGATTTTCGCATCATGCGGCGGATTTACTCGCAATTCGTCAATCACGTGCGGATCCGCTATATCGAGACGACTCCTGAAACGGCGGAGGCGATCAAGTATGTCGCCAATACGCTGCTGTTGACCTACATCTCGTTCTGGAACGGCGTCGGCGCGCGTCTGGCTGAGACATTCCCCAATATCATCATGGAGGATCTGAAGCGCGGCGTTACGGCTGATGCGCGCATCAGCACCTGGGGATCATACGTCTCAAACGGCGCTGGCGGGTCATGCTTCGGGAAGGATATTCAGTCGCTGATCTACCAACTGAAGACGGCGGGACAGTCGGTCGATATTCTGCAATCGGTCTACGGCATTAACGAGTACCAGAAGACCTATCTGATCGACCGCGCGATCCGGGAAGCGGGGGTCAGTTTCAACAACAAAACCGTAGCCCTGCTTGGGTTGGCATTCAAACAGCGCACCAACGATATGCGCGACTCGTCGGCGATCAAGGTGGTCGAAGCGCTGCTGGGCAGAGGCGTGCGCGCTATTCGCGCCTATGACCCGATGGCGCTGCGTGAGGCGCGCAAGTTTTTCGATCCCGAGAAGAACCATCTGTTTGAGCGCATTTCCTACCATACCTCGGTGCGTGAGGCGCTCGCCGGAACCGATATGCTCTTCATCTCCACCGACTGGGAGGAATTTCGCGGTCTTTCGCGCACGATTGAAGAGACCGTCTCACCGCCCTACCTGGTGATCGATGGTCGGCGGATGATCCCTGACTATGCGGAACTGGTCGCCGCCGGATACGGCTACCTCGCCGTCGGTTCGCCGTACATGCCGCCAGGCGAAGTTCCGCCAAACCGTGTCAGGAGTCGCATGTGAGTTATCAAACTGTCATCATTCTGTAGTCATTTGGGGGCGCAAGGCGTATCCGGGTGCGATATAATTGGCGCGGGGACGCTCGTTAAGAAAAGGTCAATGCTTCAGAAGGCGACGAACGAATGAACCTTCAGGTTCCGACCCGTCACGCCTGTATCGTTGTCGAGCAGTCTTCCGGTTCTGACCCGCGACTGGAAGGTTTGATGCGCATTGCGCAGGCGGTCGAGACCGCAACGACGCTGGAGGAGTTGCTGCATCTGGCGCTGATCGAACTGCGCTCCGTCTGTCAGGCGGATCGCGCCATCGCGCTCCTGGCGGACGCTCAGGGTCGGGAGACGCTGGTCTGTGAACATCCGCTCTCCGACGATGCACCCCCTCTGACGTTCGAGAGTCTGACCGGCGCCGCAGACGCGATGCAGTTGCAACGCCCCGTGCTGACTCATATCCCCGACACGCAGCACGGTCCCGGCGACGCGCTGCAGCGGCGCGGCATACGGACGATGATGATCGCCCCTCTGATTTCCCGGCAGGAAGCGCTCGGAGTTCTGGCGGTCGGCAGCGCCCGCCCGGAACGCACGTTTAGTGACGAAGACGTCGCATTGCTCAGAGTGTTGAGCAGCCAGATAGCGCTGGCGATCGCGTCATTTCGCAGCCGCGACGATGCGGAACGACGCACGCAGGAACTCAAAACCCTCAACGAAATTGCAGCGGCTGTCACGTCAACGCTCGACACGCGCGAAGTGTATCGTCTGGTCGTTCAGCAACTCAGCGATTATTTTCACGTCGAAGCTGGCTCATTGTTGCTCCTCGACGAATCGACCGGCGATCTTGAGTTTGTCATGACGATCGAAGGGGGTGAAGAAAAACTGGCTGGCGTTCGCGTGCCGGCTGGTCAGGGGGTTGTCGGGCATGTGGTGCGCACCGGTCAGTGGGAAATCGTTCACGATGTTGCGCATGATCCCCGATATTATCGCAAAATCAGCGAAGTGACCGGTTTTCAAACGCGCTCGATCCTCTGTGTGCCGATGATTGCGAAGGGGCGCGTCATCGGCGCTATCGAACTGCTCAATAAAATCGGCGGCGATTTTGAGGAAGAAGAAGCGCTGCGCCTGATGCGCATGGCGGCGTTTATCGCTGTCGCCATCGAAAATGCGCGGCTCTTCCAACAGGTCACCGCCGGACGTGATCGCATGGCGTCGATTTTGCGCTCCACCGCTGATGGCATCCTGATGGCGGATATGCGCGGCGAGATCCAGCTGGCGAACCCGCTGGCGGCGCGGATATGCGAGTGTGCGGAAGAGGAATTGATCGGACGGCGGATTGATGATGTCGTGGCGGCGTTGCAGGCGCGCGCGCATGAGGTGTCTGCGCCTGCATGGAGGCAGGAGGCGGCGGCGCCGGTTCAGATCAGCGACCTGGCGCTGACCGGCGGAGCGCACCGCTATGTGCGGTTGTTGCGACTCCCCGTCCACGACGCGCAGAACGAACCGCATGGCGAGTTGCTCATTCTGCGCGACATCACCCAGGAACGCGAATTGGAGCAGTTGCGTGAGGATTATACCAGCATGCTGGTGCATGATCTGCGCGCGCCCCTGACGTCGATCATGAACGGCATCATGATGCTCCAGCGCGGCATCGCCGGTCCGGTGAACGCACAGCAGCAGGAACTGCTGAAGATCGCGTATCAGGGCAGCCAGACGATGTTGCAGTTGATCAATACCCTGCTCGATATTGCAAAACTGGAGCAGGGACAAATGATGCTGGACCTCAAGCCGCTCCCCATATTCAGCGTGATCGATCAGGCGATTGAACGCCTGCAGAGTCTCGCCAGCAGTCGCCATGTCACGATTGAGCAGCGCCTGGCATCCTATCTGCCGCCCGTTGAGATTGATGGCGAGAAGATCGTTCGCGTGCTCCAGAATCTGCTGGATAACGCGATTAAGTTCTCCCCGGCGCACAGCGTGGTGACGATTGGGGCGTTTCTGACCGGCGGCGCCGCTCAAACGCCTGAAGATGCGCCGGTGCACGTTCCATTCGCAGAAGAGGAACGCCTGGCGGTGTGGGTGCAGGATCGCGGTCCGGGCATCCCTCCCGCCTATTTTCAGCGCATCTTTGAGAAGTTTGGCCAGGTGCGCGGTCGCAATAAAGTGCGGGGAACCGGATTGGGCTTGACCTTCTGCCGTCTGGCAGTCGAAGCGCATGGCGGGCAGATCTGGGTTGAGAGCGTTGAGGGCGCTGGCAGCGTCTTTGCCTTCACGCTGCCCGTGCGACGCGATAGCGATCTCCAGACGTAAGCGTCGCTTGAATGACAATCTATTCACTGAATCATTGACAGTCTTTTTAGCCTGATTGTTCTTTTTCATACTTGATACACGGTGGTAGGAAGGCTATAATAAACCCGTCAAGTTGGACATTGTGCAGGTTAATCCGGTCAGAAGGCGAATTCGGGTATGCATTGGCTTGTATCGGCTATTCGCTCACAGATCCGATACAAAATTATTTTTCCCTACCTGGCGCTGACGCTCGTGGTCATGATGGCAGGCGCAGCGATTGCCGTCGGCCTGGTGGCGGCGTCGTGGGAAGAACGGCTTCAGAACCAACTGGCGCAGGTGGCGCGCAATACAACGGATGCGCTTGTACGGCGCGAACGCAACCACCTGGAATTTCTGCGCCAGGTGGTCTTCGCCCCTGCACATAACGATATTCCGGCAGTGGCGGATGCATTCGCCAGCGGCGATGACGATCAGGTAATCCGGGCGCTCGATCCATACTATCGATTTGGCGTCAACAGCGTCAACCTGGACTTCGACCGCATGATTGCATTCGACCGCGATGGCAAAACGCTGGTCGACTGGCTCCGCGTGTCGGAAAACCCTGCTGATCCGCCTCAACGCATTCTGACAACTGATCTCTCCGGTCTGGATTTCGTCCAGTTGATCATTACCGGCGGAACGATCGATGGAAATGATAAGTTCTCGAACCTGATCTATTTTGCGCCCGACGTGCAACCATATTTCTACACGGTTGTGCCGGTGCGCAAAAATAATCAGGTGGTCGGCGGGATTCTGATCGCTGTCAAGTGCGATCGGTTGCTGCAGTCGCTGGAACGCAGCAGCCAGGCTGCAGTGACGACGTTTTACGATCTGTCCGGTCGAGCTATCAGCACGACCCTGTTGCCGCGCGCAGAACTGAGCGCGCTCGACATGCCGCCACAGGTGTTGCAGGCGTTGTTCAGCGGTCAGGCGCAGTCGATTTTCACGGTTGAGCTGCGCCAGCGCGGGTACCAACTGGCGTACAGTCCGCTGGTGATCGCTGGCGTTCAGGTCGGATACTTTTCAGTCGGCCTGTCACGCGATTTTCAGGTGCAACAGCTATCGTTGAGCCGGAATGTCGTCGTTGCGATTGCCATCGCGCTGGCTACCGGATCCGTGATCCTGGGGTACCAGATTGCGCGACGGATCACGCGCCCGCTGGCAGACCTGGTGGCGACGGCGGAGGCGGTGACGGGAGGCGACCTCGAAGCGCGATCAACCGTCATGTCGCCCGATGAGTTCGGTCGTCTGGCGCTGGCGTTCAATCAGATGACGGAACATCTGGCGCGGTTGTATCGCACCAGTCGCGATCTCAATCAGGCGATTGAGGTGACGCCCGTGCTGAAAGTGACCGAACGCGCAGTGCGTTCCCTGCTGCCCGATGCCGATGTCCTGGCGTTGATCGCAGAAGAAGATGCATTGCGGTATCACATTGATGACGAATTGCCAGGCATCGTCCGCAGCCTGCGGCACGTGCAGGTTCCGTTGAGCGATCCGCTGGTGCGCGACCTCGCCGAAGCACAGCGTGTGATGCTGGCGTCGCCCGACGCAGAGCCGCGCTTGATGTCGCTCGGTCTGGTGCAGGTCGCTGGCTATAAGAGCCTGATGTTGTCGCCGCTAGTGGTGCAGGGAGAACCGGCCGGCATCCTGATCCTGGCGCATCGCGAATCCGACGCCTTTAGCGAAAGCATCCTTCCCTCGCTGACCGCCATCGCCAACATGGCGACCAGTGTGCTGTACAATGCGTTGCTCTTCGACCGGGTGCAGAGCGAGGCATTGCGCCGACGCGCCATTCTCGAATCGATCGCTGATGGAGTCGTCGTGCTCGACCGCCAGCGCTATATTGTGATTGTCAATCGCGCGGCGGAACAAATTCTGGGCATGCATGACTGGCAACTTGTTCGACGTTCGTTCAACGAAATTCCCCTGAAGCGCGTTGAAGTCCGGCACGAAGTGTTCAGCGAGAATGGCATCGGACATCGCGAACATTTTCGCCTCGGCGATCGTGTGGTGCGTCTGAGCAGCGCGCCGGTGATTACTGATGAAGGCGCTCAGATTGGCGAAGTGGTGGTGTTGCACGACATCTCCGCCGAAGCGGCGGTTGATCGCGCTAAAACCGAATTTATTGCGACTATTTCACACGAGTTGCGCTCGCCGCTTACCGTCATCTCTGGCTATACCGACCTGCTGCTGCGCGGACTGGCAGGTGAATTGAGCGGCGATCAGCGGGATCTGCTCGAAGCGGTGCGGAATCGCGCTGAGTTAATGACCAATATTGTCAAGAATGTTATTATGGTTGCCAGTATTGAAGCCAACTCGCTCCAGACAGATCTCGCAGCGCAAGACGTGCGGCGCGCGATTGACGATACGGTTGCGCCAATGCGCAAGGCGTTCGAGCGCAAGGGTTTGAGATTGACAGTGCATACGCCTGAGGATCTGCCGCCAGTGCGCGCAGACCGCGAACAACTCTTGATCATGCTTGGGCAGGTGATCGACAATGCGCGCCGGTATACTCAGCAGGGCGAAGTGGTCATTACGGCATATCGGCGCGATGATGATATGGTCCAGATCGATGTGTCCGACACCGGTCCCGGCATTCCTGCCGATCAGATGAATCGGCTGTTCACTCGCTTTTTCCGCGTCGAAGGGAATAACTCACCCGAGCGCGGCAGCGGTCTCGGTCTGGTGATCACCCGACAACTGGTTGAGCGCCACGGCGGGAAAGTATGGGCGCACAGCGACGTTGGGCGCGGCAGTACATTCAGCATAGCGCTTCCTATCGCCCATGAGTACACAGACGCCATCTCCAGCCCGCGCGCAACGCAGGCGACAGCCTGAACCGCTGCGCTGGATCATCGCCTCAGCCTTGCTGCTGGCGCTGCTCTCGATCTGCTGCGTCGCAGAAGTTGTAACGCGCGCGCTTGTCCCTCGCAACATGGCAACGGCGCTGAACCTGCTCTCGAAAGACCGTGCTGATTACAGTCCCTGGCTGATACCCCTCGATATTGCTGCCATCCCCCCTGAACTCGCCGCTGCCGAAGCTGCTGAACGCGCCACGGCAACCAGCATTGCAGCACGGGGAACGCCAACACTCGTTATTGTCGGCAGCGTCCCGACAGCGCCAGTGCCGGTGGTGCCGCCGGCAACCGATGCGCCGACCCCCACCCCAGGCGACGTGATCATTGTTGAACCGCCAACGGTCACGCCCCGCCCTGTAGGACTCGTTCCTACCAGCACGCCGGTCGTCGTGACCTTCGCACCGATTACAAATACGCCAACCGCGCCGCCGATCAATACAGCGACCAACACCGCTCCGCCGGTCGTCCAGCCGACTGAGACGCCGCGTTCCGAACAGCAACCGACAGCTACGTCCATCCCGCAGCCAACCGGCACGCCGCAACCGACCAATACGCCGCGCCCGCCATCGCCGACGCCACAACCGCCGACGGCGACATTCTCGCCAGTCGTTCCAACAGATACGCCAGCACCGGTTCCAACAAATACGCCCACGCCACAACCGACAGAGACGCCGGTTCCGCCCACGCCGGTTCCGCCCACGCCAGTTCCGCCCACGCCAGTTCCGCCCACGCCGACGTTCACGCCCACGCCGACGTTCACGCCCACGCCAACATTGACGCCCACGCCAACGTTCACGCCCACGCCAACATTGACGCCGACGCCAACCGAGACATTGACGCCGACGCCAACCGAGACATTGACGCCGACGCCAACCGAGACATTGACGCCGACGCCAACCGAGACGCCCACTCCGACGCCGACGCCCATTCCCGGCGCCAGCGTTCAGGTGACGAAGCGAGCGTCAAGCGCTTCGGTTCAGGTCAATCAGACGATAACCTGGACCATTGAGGTGAGCAATACAGGATCGACAAGCGTGACCGTCACCCGGATTGAAGATACATTCGATACGGGGAATACGCTCGATCCGCCCCTCTTCAATATCAATTCCTGCAACAGCCCGCAAGGAGGCTCCTGTACGAGGGGAGCATTCTTTACAAATGCAACGTGGACGGGGAGCGTCGTCCTGGCGCCTGGACAAAGCATGCAACTTCTGATAGAAGGCGCCTTCATAAGCTGGCCGCCGTCTGGCAGCGATGCGCGGTGCAATATTCGGTGGGAGGTGAGCGTGTTGGAGATCGGTACGATTACTTCGAGCACGCCAGCTCTGTGCGTCGATGTTTTGCCATAAGAGCGCCTGGACGTACATGCATGTCGCTGGCGGGTGTCGGCGCCAGGCTACGCTTTTCCCCCTTATCGCCCTGTTCGCAGGTGTAGAGTTTTGAGGGCGCGAGGGGTGTTTTCCGCATCCTGACGCCTGTTTTCCCCTCATCCCCCCTTCCCCCTTCTCCCACAAGGGGAGAAGGGGGATGTGGGGCGTCACGATGCCTGAAGCGGGCGATTCAGCATGATGGCTCGCCGAAAAACTCCCCTTGTGAGGACGAGGGACAGCCCGGCTTCTCAGCAGGTGTGGAAGAGACAGGTGAAGATCATTGCATGATAGGAAGATCAACCAGACGTGGAACAATCTTGCCTGCGTTGGCTATCCTGCGGTTGGCGTTGGCTTCGACAGGCTCAGCCAGCGCCAACTGCTCCGAGCATGAAGGACTGATCGTCCGGGGGTTTGCGTGTTCTCATGATGAGTATGAGAGGTCAGGGCGTCGCAACGAGTGGCAGATAGACCCGCATCTGCAGAGGTTCGGGAGGTTCGGATGGCACAACGCCCGCCAGCCGGTTGCTGTGCAGCGTCACCACTTCCGCCTGAGCGCCGCCAGGGTTGTGGTGGTAGAGCAGGAGAACGTCCTGTGCGCGGCGCAACGCCAGTATATCCTGGTTCACGGCGCCGGTGATTTGTGCGCCATCAACCCCAAAGAAGAAGGGGGTCGGCAGTCCAGCCCGGATTACGCCGGTGTCGGGCAGAGTGTTGAGCGGCGCAACCGCCGATGAGCGGAGGTCATAGGTGATGACGCCGCTGGCGGGCGCGCGGTCGACTCGCGCGGTAAATTCGCCTGCATCGCGTGCGTAGGTTTCGACATAGTAGTTGAACACCGGCGTCGCAGGCGAGAGACCCAGGAATCCGGCGGTGGTCGCCAGTACCATCACCGATGTATCAAACGGCGCGCCGTCAAGGAATGGCGACAGTGATGGCGGCGGAATAAAGTTCCAGTCAGCCAGGCGCAACACCGTCAATGAACCGTCCGGCTGAATCTGATACAGAATGGCGCGAAACACGTCATTGGGACGCGTGAATCCGTCTGTGCCGCTTACCGGAATCACTGCACCAAGACTCGTATTGACCAGTACAAACTCAGGAATGTCGTCCGGCGCCCCTGTTCCGCCGGGACCGGTTGTGCTGATGTAGATGCGGTACTGAACTTCATTAGGCGTTGCCCAGGCGCCATACCCCGCCAACCCGAAGAAGATGACTGTGTTGTTGCCTTCCCACCCGCGCGCCAGGTAACTGCTGGTCACCCCGACGTAACGCAGATCGGCGGGGCGCAGGTTGGGCGCCAGCCCGGCGATCTGCGGGCTGCGACCTTCAGGAGCGAGTTCATAGGCGCTCACCAGCGGCGTTTGCGATCCGCGCGGCGACGAGCGTTGATTGCGAGCGCCGCTATTGCGCAGCGAAATGCTAAACGTTGTTGCGTCCGGCAGGACCGCCTGTTCGGATTGCGTCGCTGCAACCTGCGATGCGGATTTCGGGACGATCTGGAACGGAACGCGCGTGGTCTGTTCGTTGATCAACCGTCCGCGACCGGTAAAGCCGCGCAATGACCATGACGCATTGCCGCCGCCAACTACCAGGATCACTTCACCGGAACCGGCAAGAAACTCTTTGCTGGCAGCCGACAACGATGTGGCGGGCGAGCTGCCTGCGCGGAAGAAGCGCACCTTGTGGTTGCCGGGATTCGTCACACTGAATGCGCTGACCGAACCAACCGGAAGATTGGCGACCAGCAACGCACCGTCGAGATAGACGTCAACCGCTGAACCGTCGCGCAGCGGGTCGCCGTTGAAGACCTGCAGCATCACCTTGTCGCGCGGGACGGACGGATCGGGGATATTATCGATCAGCGCCAGTTGCAGATTGCGCCACGAGCCGTACACCACCACGGTGTAGTCGCGCCCATCAGCGACATCAAACTCACCGACAGCCAGCGGCGGCGACGTCAATGGCGCTCCAGGATGAAACACGCGCACCAGTTTGCGCCCTGGACTGAACGCGCGATACCTTCCGGTTCGTCCAGGGGCGATCGACGACTCGAGAAATTGGTCATCAATAGCGACAGCGATCCGATCGCAATCGCTGGCGTGCGCCACGCGCAGCCGGGCGCCGAGCGTGCTGCGAATCTCGATAACGCCGCTATGTTCAGCCATGTAGTATCGTTCAAAGACGGGCGGATCGCCCGTTTGACGCGGCGGCGTCGTCTCATCGCGCGTAAAGTCGAGCGCTGCCGGATCGACCGAGACGCTTACCGGCACGTCCAGCATCTGACCCGGCGGCAATACATACGGACCCGACGGCGCTTCGATCTGAACTCCCTCTTCGCGGGCAGCCACGACAGGAGCGAGCTGAATAGTGCGCGTATGAGCACCAGCATTGGTGATACGCAGCGTCTTCTGAAACTGCTGTGGCTGGCTGATCCATGGCGCGCCAAACGACAGGGCGACCGCTGACGGATTGTCGGCATCGAACGCCAGCACATCGTGGGCGAATAATTTCGACGCGTCGAGCCTGCCAGCGCCAGCGAGCGACGGCGGATACAGATTGCCGGACGCATCGCGCGCGGGGCGGGCTGCATTCATCAGCGCCGCCTTAATCTGCGCTGGCGTCCAGGAGGGATGAAGTTGACGCAGGAGCGCCGCAGCGCCTGCCACCTGCGGCGCGGCAAGGGACGTTCCGCTGAGGGACCGCGCGCCGATGCCCGAACCGGCGGATGCCGAGCGCAACGCCACCCCTGGCGCCACCAGATCAGGTTTGAGGATTCTGGCGCGTTGCGGACCGCGTGAGGTCAATGAGTCAAGACTATCAGGCGGAAGCGAAAGATCGCGTCTGGCATCGATGGAAGCGCCGACCGCAATCACCGGCGCGGCGGACGCAGGAGAGCTGACGCTGTAGAAGGTGTTGCCAGCATCGCCAGCCGCAACCACAACGACAACGCCAGCTTCCGCCGCCCGGGTGACTGCAACAACATCCGGGTCTGTTTCACCGCCGAAAGGAGCGCCAAGTGAGATGTTCAGCACATCGACCAGACGATCGCTGGTGTCGCCATCGCCATTCGGGTCAATTGCATAATCGATGGCGCGTGTGAGAAACGTCGTTGTGCCACGGCAACCAAAGACCTTCAGCGCCACGAGCGTTGCGCCCGGGGCGACGCCCGGGGCGACGAGGAAATCATCAAACGAGGCGCTTGCAGAGTAGAGCCCGCGGTAGGTTTTGCCCGACGCATCGACGCCATACCCGGCGGCGACGCCTGCCACATGCGTGCCATGCCCGCCGCTGATGCGCCGTGCAGCATCCGCGCCCTCCCCGGCGCAATCGAGCGGATCGGGATCAGGAACGGGGATCGGCGACCCAAACCGCCCCGACGCATCATACGCATCGCCGACGAAGTCGTAGCCTGCAATGACTTTCTCCGTCGGAAATGTTCCAGGTTCGACAATTGTCGGGTTATTGCTGCGAAATGCCTCAGGCGATCCTGGACCGCCAAACGTCGCGTGGGTGTAGTCGATGCCGCTGTCGATGATGCCGATGCGCACGCCCTGTCCGGTCAGATGACCGCTGGCGCTCCAGAACTCGGGTGCGCCGATGAACGAGACGGTGCGCGCCGTTGCCCGCTCTTTGGGAAGAATGACATGAATTCCCTTCACCCCCGGAAGGCTGCGCAATAGCGCCATCTGGTCCGGCGTCGCCGCTACGGCGATGCCATTATAAGCCGTGCGCGCCTGAAAGAGCACGGGCACATTCGCTGCTTCCAACCGCTGCCGGATGTCATTGTGATCAACCGATGCGACGTGAGGCGCCGCGACGCCCTCCGGCGGACGTTCTGGCGCGCCCGCGTCCAATTCGAGCATAATTGTCAGCGGTTGACGAGGATCAACATACCCGGGCGGGGCGATCATGCGTCCCGATGGGTCGGCGGTAAACGGAAACGGCTCTGCTTCATCAGCACGAGAAGCGTTTGAAGAGAGCACCGCAGACAGGGCGATGCTCCATACGGCAAGGAGCAACGTCAATCGGCGTCGCATACAAACAGGTCTTCTCTCTGTCAGGAGGATAACGCTACGCTTATCTTATCATACGACACGCCCTCGTAGAATGACGATTTATTCACGGAGAATCGCCCCGAACCTTAGCAACTATTTCTTTATTCTTTACAGAATCGAACGCGCGCCGGCGAGTCCCCAGAGAACCAGGTAGAGCAGTGCGCCGATGCACAGAAATGTGCCGTAGGAGATGTATTGTGGCGTCTCACGTTTGCCGAGGCGTCGCGCTGCCACGAGGATCGCCGAGAACGCGCCAGCCAGAAGCATGCCGTACAGAAGCGCGCCAGGCAGATTAGTCAGCCCAAGCGCAGCGCCGATGAACATGCCAAGATAGACGTCGCCCAGCCCGAACGGTGCGCGATGGGCGGGAAACAAAAACCGCGCCAGAAGGTAAAAAATGACAAATAAGATACCAGCAATCAACAGCCCTGCCAGTGCGTTCAGCGCACTGTGGAATGGAACGCCGGAGGCGACCAGCACAGCCGCCAGCGTTGCGCCAAGAGTCGGCAGAGTGTAGATCAGGCGATGTTGCCAGTCGATGGCGCCGGTTACGATGAGCACCGCCGCTACAGCAGCGCTGTAGACCATGCTGACGCTCAGGCGATGCTCGAGGTAGAGCAGCACGAGGGTTGCAGCCGTTATGAGATCAACGGCAGGATACAGCGCATCGAGGCGACGACCGCAACAGCGAGCGCGTCCGCCTTGCAACAGCCACCCAAAGAGCGGCGCGATCTGCCACCACGCCAGGCGCTGACCGCAGCGCGTGCAGCGGGGCCAGCCGCCAAACCCTTGCTCACGCGGCAGGCGAATAATGATCAGATTCAACAGTGCACCGAGCAACAGCCCGGTCAGAGCCACGAGTACGATGTCCACGCCAGCGTTGTTCTTCCAGTACCTGAACCGCACATTGCCCGGCATGCTGCGCTGGCTTCGACAGGCTCAGCCAGCGCCTTCCCCCGCCAATCATCATACAGCGTCCGGTAAGCGCGGCTGGCGCCAGCGTCGACAGGCTCAGCCAGCGCCTTCCCCCGCCAATCATCATACAGCGTCCGGTAAGCGCGGCTGGCGCTGGCTTCGACAGGCTCAACCAGCGTCGAAAGCCAGGGAGACGGGCGCGACGAAAAACTATGGTCATTGTATCGCCGCAACTGCATTGCGCGCCTGATCGAAGGCGGCGAACATCACGTCGAGCGGCGCAGGCGCACCCGTCCAGCGCTCGAATGACAGCGCCGCCTGCCGCACCAGCATACCGCGTCCATCGAGCGTGGCGGCGCCCGCTTCCGCCGCTTCACGCAACAGGCGCGTCGGCTGGTAGACCATATCGAACACCAGCGCCGTCGGCGGGATCAAATGCCCTGGCAGCGGGGTTTCGTCGGGGCGCCAGCCGAGCGACGTAGCGTTGATGATCACATCCGCCGCACGGATCGCATCGGGAACGTCCGGGTCGTCGGGCGTCAATGCGCGCAGATAGGAATCAGCATCCGTGCTGGCGAGGACATCCGCCAGCAATTCCTCGGCGCGTTCCAGGGTGCGATTGATGACGATCAGCGCAGATGCCCGCGCTTCAATCAGCGCAAATGCCGCCGCGCGAGCGGCGCCGCTCGCGCCCAGGATCACCACGCGCTTCCCGCCGGGATCGAAGCCAGCATCCTCTCGCAGCGTCGCAATAGTGGCGGGAGCGTCGGTGTTATACCCTTCGAGTTGCCCATCGGGAAGACGCACGATGGTATTGACAGCGCCAATCTGCGCCGCCTGGGGATCGAGCCGATCCAGGAGCGGCACGACGGCGATTTTGTGCGGCAATGTCACATTGGCGCCCAGGATGTGCGGCGCCCGCAACGAAGCAATCCGCGCTGGCAGTTCGGCGCTGCTGGTTTGCCAGCGTTCGTAGCGCGCCGCAATGCCGAGATGCGCAAACGCAGCATTGTGCAGAAAGGGCGACAGGCTATGGCTCACCGGATCGCCAATCACGCCCGCTAACGCCATGGACATGTCAGATACTCCCGCTCGAAGCGCTGAAACTCTTCAAAGGTCACAGCAAAGTTGTGCGCGCCAGGATTCGTGCAGGACGCCACGAAATACAGATAGGGCGCCGATTCGTCGGGGCGGGCGGCGGCGCGCAGCGCCGCCAATCCGGGGCTGGCAATCGGACCGGGAGGCAAGCCCGGATTGACGCGAGTGTTGTACGGGCTGGCAATTCCGTTGATCTCATCAACGCTCAACGAGTCGAGACGGGGCCACCAGTTGCCGCGTTGCCCCAGGATGTACTGAATCGTCGGATCGGCGCCTAGTTTGCCGCCGCCCGTCTCGGCGAGGTTTTCGGGCTTGAGGCGATTCCAGAACACCGCAGCGATCTTGGGCATCTCATCTTCACGCGCCGCTTCGCGCTGCACGATGGATGCCATCGTCACGATCTGGTGAACGGTGACGCGCGGCACTGTGACCTCACGCTCCAGGGTGGCATACTGCTCATCGAAGCGATCGAGCATGATTTCGATCACCTCAGTGACGGTTGCAGTCACAGCGAAGCGATAGGTGTCAGGAAACAGATACCCTTCCAGGCTTGCGCCGGGCGGCAGGCTGTTGAGGTAGAAATGCTGCGCCTGAAACGCCGCGCCGTTTCGCGCTGCGCGCAAAAACGCCTGCTCAGTCACATTCACCAATCCGGCGGCGGCAAGCTGCTCGGCGATTTCTTCCAGCCGCGACCCTTCGATGATCGTCACCTGCACTTCTTCAACACGACTGTTCTGCAACGCAGCGATAATCTCGCTCATCGTCATATTGGCGCGCAACAGGTAGCGACCCGCCTGCAATTCGCCATCGAGTCCTTGCAGGCGAACCAGGATCGTAAAGAGCAGCGGCTGGCGGATCAGATTAGCAGCGCCAAGACGGGTTGCAATGACGCTGGCGCTATCGCCAGGTTCGACGATGAACTCGACCGGCGAGGCGTCCGTCCCTGCCGGACGGCGTATCTCGCTCAGCAGCAGGTAACCGGCGCACGCTACGCTCAAAGCCAGCAGCGTAACGCCAAGAAAGATTGCGCGTAACGTTTTGGCGAACGCAGTGCCAGGAACAGGATCAGACATACGCTTTCCATCAGGGTGTCGGCAACGGGAGCGGCGGCGGCGTTTCGACTGGCACACGCTCAGGAGCGCTGACCAGCGACGCACTGACCCAACCGCTGCCGTCGACGCTGCGAATCTGCGAAGACGCCGCAACCGGCGAGCCGAGGCGCACGCGGTACCAGGCGCCATCGGGAGTCACGCCCAGAAAAATCAGCGTGT
The DNA here is from genome assembly GCA_030550675.1 of Chloroflexota bacterium. Taxonomy (GTDB): domain Bacteria; phylum Chloroflexota; class Chloroflexia; order Chloroflexales; family Roseiflexaceae; genus Roseiflexus. Next base: position 5,227 of record JAUQOW010000038.1, on the reverse strand, counting down.
CTCCCGCACTCACGCTGCCGATGACATTATCCGGCAGGCGCGCCGGCGTTGCGCGCACATTTCCCGACGTGACCGCCACCCCTGTCGGTTCTGACGCAATGACGGGAACAGTCGCCGTCGACGGAGTCGGTGACGGCGCGGGCGACGCGATTGACGTCGGCGGCGCGATCACAGCCTGCGGCGCCGTCGTGCGCACAGGAGGCGCGATGATCACCGGCGCAGGTTCAATCCGACCAACCCGGCTCAACTCGTCGCGCAGTTCAGTCAGCACGTTCCAGGCAAAGATGAGCGAGACCAGCATCAGCACACACGCAATGGCGGTTTTAACCAGTTCGGCGACGCGCGCCAGCAGGGTGCGACTTTGCATCTGATCCAGCACAGCGCGCGCCGTATCGCCGACGGACTCGCCCCAACTGGTTTTGCTGCGATCCGTTCGCGCAACGCGGCGCAATTCCAGCAACGCGCGTGCGTCTCCCACGGTCGCCAGTGCGCGAACCGCGCCCCAGCGCACGTTGCTGTTCGGGTGGCGGAGCGCTTCCACCAGCGGACCGGCGGCGCGACCGTCGCCGATCTGTCCCAACGCTTCGGTCGCCCGGTACGCCATCAGCCAGGGTTCGTGGGTGCGCAGCGCCTCGATCAGCGCCGGCACCGCCGGTTCGCCGAGGGCGACCAGATCATCGACGGCGCGTGCGTGCAGGGGATGCCCTGGATCGCCAAGTGCGCCGATCAGCATCATGATCCGTCGCTGCAAGGCGGCATCGGCGACATTCGCGCCCGCGCCCCGATCAGACGTCATCGTCGTGCGGGCGGCGCGCACTAGGCTGCGCGTGGCGGTTGGCGCGCCGCCGGTTGACTCGCTGCCAGCGTCGTCCGCAGCAGCGCCGTTAACATCGTCTGGCAGCTTAAGGTCGTCGGATTGCGTCATGGGCTATGGTCACTGTGCGCAGCGCCGGACTCCGATGCGGGCGTGCGCAGTCGTGCAGCAAACCGCTCGACAATCGCATCGAGCAGGAATTCCGCTGCGGCTGTTTTAGCCATCAGCGGCAGTCGTTCGACCCCCTGCGCATCGATCAGGATCAGTTGAATATCCTCAGCCCCGATGCTGGCGACCGCCTCATTCGCCACGATCATGTCCAGCCCTTTGCGCTCAAGTTTATCGCGCGCATATGCCAGCAGATCGTGGGTTTCCGCTGCAAATCCGATCTTGACCAGATGGCGGCGATGCGCGATACTGGCAAGAATATCAGGGTTGCGCACCAGGCGGACCGTCAATTCTTCGTCATCGCCCTTCTTGATTTTCTGCCCGGCGACCGTCGCGGGGCGAAAATCGGCGACGGCGGCGTTCATGATCAATAGATCGGCGTCAGCAATGGCAGACTCAACTTCTCGTTGCATTTCGAGCGCCGTTTCGACGCGCACCAGAGCGATGGCGGCTGGCGGCGACACGGTCGCCGGTCCGCTGATCAGCGTCACCGCCGCGCCGCGGTCGCGCGCAGCGGCGGCAATGGCGTATCCCATCCTGCCCGATGCGCGATTGCCGATGAAGCGGACCGGGTCGATGGGCTCATGCGTCCCGCCTGCGGTCACCACCACGCGGCGTCCGCGCAGCGGACCGGACGTTCGCCCCAGAAGCGCGCGGATCTCGGCTTCAATGATCGACGGCTCCGGCAACCGTCCGCGCCCGATCACCGGTTCCGCCATGCGCCCGTATGCCGGTTCGAGCACCGTCACACCGCGTTGCCGCAGCAGCGCAATGTTCGCCTGCGTCGCCGGATGCTCGTACATGCGCGGATTCATCGCCGGAGCGATCAGAATGGGCGCAGTCGTCGCCAGCGCGGTAGTGGTGAGCAGATCGTCGCACAGACCGGCGGCGAGCCGTGCAATCGTATTGGCGGTAGCAGGGGCGATGACCAGCAGATCGGCGTGCTGCCCAAGCGACACATGCCCGACGACCCCGTCTTCAGGCAGCGCCCACATGTCAACGAGCACCGGACGTCCGGTCAACGCCTGAAAGGTTGCCGCACCCACGAACCGCTGGGCGGCAGCAGTCATGATAACATCAACAACGGCGCCATCGAGCGTCAGATTACGGGCGAGTTCGGCGACTTTGTAGGCGGCGATGCTGCCGGTGACGCCAAGAATAATATGCTTGCCAGTCAGAATGCTCATCTGTCATGCTCACCAGGAGGTGATACGCCGTGTGTTGCGGGTGCGGGCGCATTGTAGCACCGGCGGCAGGCGGCGTCAATGAACAGGAGCGCGAAGTTATGCCAGGTTTTCTCGACGGCGAGGATCTCTCGCCGAATGCCATTGAACGCGCCCGGCAGGCGACCGGCGAGTACATTGATCTGACGAGCAGCAATCCGACGCATCAGGGGCTGTTCTTTCCGGAGGAGGTCCTGCGCAACGCATCTGCTGCGTACTGGTCGAACCGGCGGTACGACCCGGAGCCGCGCGGACTGCGCTCGGCGCGGCTGGCGATCGCCCGGTACTATGCCGAACGCACACCAGCGCTGTCGCTGGACGCCGATCAGATCGTGGTGACGGCAAGCACCAGCGAGGCATACAGTCTGCTCTTCGCGTTACTGACCGATCCCGGCGACAATGTGCTGGCGCCAGCGATTACGTACCCGCTCTTCGAGTATCTGGCGATGGCGCATCATATCGAACTGCGCCCGTATGCGCTGGACGAGCGGCGGGGCTGGCGCATCGACCCGACAAGCCTCCGGCTTCAGGCGGACGAGCGCACCCGCGCGGTGCTGGTCGTGTCGCCGCACAACCCGACCGGCGCCGTGCTGGCGTCGCGTCTGCCTGCGCTGCGAGCGCTCGATCTGCCGATCATCTGTGATGAGGTGTTTGCGGCATTCCCGTATCGCATGGACGCGATTCCTCCGGTGGGGGCGCTCTACCCGGATCTGCCGGTCTTCCATCTGAATGGCATCTCGAAGATGTTTGCGCTGCCCGATCTGAAACTTGGCTGGATTGCGCTGAATGACGCGGCGCACGACCGGTTCGGCGAACGTCTCGAAGTTTTGAACGACACCTTTCTCAGCGCCAACATGCTGACGCAGACGATGCTGCCCGCCATCTTCGAGCACGGTCGCGCGTTCACTGCCGCCATGCACGAACGCATCCGCCAATCACTGGACATGGCGATCGCCCTGTTGTCCGGTTGCGATGTCGTGCGCGTGCGTCCGCCGGATGGCGGGTATTACCTGTTCCCTGAAATTGTCGGATGGAACGACGAAGAGGCGTTGACGCTCTATCTGCTCAGGCACGGCGTGCTGGCGCATCCCGGCTATTTCTACGGCTACGAGCAGGGAGCGCATATCGTTATCTCGTGCCTGGTTGAGCCTGCGCAGTTGCGCGCGGGGATCGAACGCCTGATCGCAGCGCTTTCCGCATGGGTTTCAACGCACGACTCCTCATCATAACCCACCATGCAGCATAGTAGTTGCGAGAAACGCTTGACAGTAATGGTATGATAGTGAAGAATAGATCGCAACATCTGTTTCGAGTGTCCTCTCTGTGCGGCTGTACTGCGCATGACAACGCTGGTCGCGATCAAGGGCGGGAAAGAAGGTCTGCGGTTGCACCTCGACGAGGCAGCCGTCTGGTCTGACGTGCTGGGAGCGTTGCGCAGTCAGCTCACCCAGGGTGCGCAGTTCTTCAATGGCGCGCGGGTGATCGTCGATATCGGCAATCGGTCGCTCTCAGAGGCGCAGCTTGAGGAATTGATGGCGCTGATGCGCGAACACCGGCTCGAAGCGTCGGCGCTTGCCTCAACCTCGCGCGAAAGCCGATCCGCAGCCCGCGCCGCTGGCGTCGTCGCCCGCCCGGTGACGCGCAGCATGACCGCACCGGAAACGCCAGGCGACGCTATGTTCGTCTGGCGCACAATCCGCTCAGGACAGATTGTGCGCCACCACGGACACATGACTATCGTCGGCGACGTGAATGCGGGCGCGGAAGTCGTGGCTGGCGGAAGCGTCGTCGTGTGGGGACGGCTGCGCGGCACCGTCCATGCTGGCGCCCTCGGCGATCGCACGGCGATCATCTGCGCCATCGAGTTGCGTCCGACGCAATTGCGGATTGCGGATCTGATCGCACGTGCACCGGACGGCGCCGCCAGCGGACATCCGGAAGTGGCGTACATCGATGGCGATCAGATTGCTGTAGAGTTGTGGGAACGATACCGAAGGACGAATCGCAGCGACCCGTGACGTCAGGGGTCGGGCTATTCACCCTTCAGGGAGAACAAGAACATGTCGCGGGTCATTACGATTACTTCCGGCAAAGGCGGCGTCGGGAAAACGACGTCGACCGCCAACCTGGGCGCTGCGCTGGCGATGCAGGGTCTCAAAGTCGCTGTAGTCGACGCTGACATCGGCCTGCGCAATCTGGATGTCGTGATGGGTCTGGAGAACCGGATCGTCTATGACCTGGTCGATGTGGTCGAAGGACGCTGCCGGCTGCGTCAGGCGTTGATCAAGGACAAGCATTTTCCCGACCTCTGTCTGCTTCCGGCGGCGCAAACGCGCGATAAGGACGCCGTGACAGCGGACGACATGATTGCGTTGACCAATCAGTTGCGCGCAGAATTTGACTATGTGCTGGTCGATAGTCCGGCTGGAATCGAAGCCGGATTTCGCAACGCGATCGCCGGGGCTGACGAGGTGCTGATCGTGACGACGCCGGAAGTCGCTGCGGTGCGTGATGCGGATCGGATCATCGGTCTGGTCGAGGCGTTTGAAAAAGGGCATCCGCGCCTGATCATCAATCGCCTGAAACCGCGCATGGTCAGCCGTGGCGAGATGATGAGCATCGATGATGTGTTGCAGATTCTGGCGATTGACCTGATCGGCGTGGTGCCGGACGATGAGCAGATTGTGACCAGCACGAACCGCGGCGAAGTCGCCGTGCTGGACCGCAGTTCGCGCGCAGGGCGGGCGTTCATCGAGATTGCACGACGCCTCGCCGGTGAAGATGTGCCAATCACCGTATTTGATGACAATCCGGGTCTGTTGAACCGTATCTTCGGCGCCTTTGGCATTCGACCGAGGGGGAGTGAACGATAGGGCGTGCGCTCGCCGGAGATATGAGCATATCAGCCCTTACTGAGCGCAAATGAGGAACGCTATGGGGTTTCTGGATACATTGCTTGGCAAGCGTGAGCGCAGTTCCGATATCGCGCGCGACCGTCTGTTAACCGTGCTGGTTCATGATC
>JAUQOW010000037.1 GCA_030550675.1 Chloroflexota bacterium | reverse complement strand
GAGAGTCTCTCCACTCGGCAGCGGCAGCGCGCGTGGCACAGCGGACATCGTGTGCTCTCGCTTTCTAGCGTACGGATTGGCTTACGCGAAGATTGTACGTCTCCACAGGCAAAGCCAGCACCTGGATCCACGTACGGCGTAAAGACAGGACAGGGGCTGATGCGCTGCCACGTGTCAGCCCGCTGTCCTCATCTCTTTACGAGCGCCAGGCAGAATTGCGACGTCGTTCAGGCTCGAAGCCAGTTGAACGCACCCGAGCTGAGCACCACGAAGTGGATAAGCAGCGCCATCACGAGACCTAGCAGGGTGGAGACCACCACCACTGTCCGGAACTCGAACGGTCGATCTTTCATATGAGCGCCTCCAAAATCTTACTTAATCCAGGGCGTCCAGGCCCAGCACAGCACATGAGCAATCACCGCGATGATCATCCCGCCATAGATCGTCTTCACAACGATGTCGTGCACCAGCCACTCTGCGTTGTTAAACAGCGGCTTCCACTGATCGGGCACCAGGTCGTTCTGTGGCTTGTCGGTCATGTGGGTCACCCCCTTTCATTTCTGCCTGACTGGCTCTTGCAGCAACGCGCTGCGCCATGATGTCTGCCCGCGCAGGTCACTCCTGTCGCTTCTTGCATCCGAGCGTGTCGAAGCTCTGTAGTGTCAATAGTATTACGCGGGTTTCACCGGGATTATACCGCTGAAAAAGCAGCCTCGTCAATCAAAACATCTTACACATATATTATGCAAGGGTTATGCAGATCGTGTGCAGAAGCCAGAGTTGTGAAGTTGCAACACTGCGTCAGAGTATGCACTACAGCGTTTGACATTCCCTCTGCGTATACTATAATAAAGCCCTACAGCCCTAGCCAAAAGGAGGGGAAGAAGCGAGAAACCTTGCTTCACCCTGACGTCGCAACTGCCGTGTCGCAGGGTGAATATGCGGCGCTGACCGTGTGCGTGGCATTGCTCCCGGCTCTGTTGCTCTGCAAACGCCGCGGCGCGCATGCCGACGCTTGACCGTTCTAGAGATGGAGAACCGCCATGTTGGAGCAGGTCCATCGCCTGCTGGCGCTGTCTGACGTCCCACGCTACAATATCAAGGCAGTTGTTCAGCAGACTCAGGTCAATGTTTCGACGCTACGCGCATGGGAGCAGCGCTACGGCGTTCCGCGCCCGACTCGCTCCGATCACGGCCATCGGCTCTATTCGCAGCGCGACATCGAGATTATCAAGTGGCTCAAGCAGTGCACCGAGGAAGGACTGGCGATCAGTCAGGCGGTCGCCCTCCTGCGCGATATCAGCGATGCGAGCAATGTCGCGCCCCGCGCTCCGCCGCCGCCCCCTCCGACGCTCGCCGAAGCGGGCTGGCCCGACCTGCGCACGCAACTGACCGAGGCATTGCTTAATGCCAACCTGCGCCAGGCGCACCTGCTGGTCAATACCGCCGTGGCGCTCTTCCCGATCGAAACGTTGGTGCTCGATCTCTTCCAGCCAATATTGGTCGACATCGGCGAACGCTGGGCGCAGGGCGACGTCTGCGTTGCCGAAGAGCGCGTGGTGACCAATTTCGTGCGTCAGCGGCTCCTCGGGCTGTTGCAGATCCACGCGCCGTTCGCTACCGGTCCGCGCCTGATTGCCGGGTGCGCGCCCGAAGAACAACACGAGATCGGGTTGATTATGTTTTCGCTGCTAATGGAACAGCGCGGCTGGGAACTCCTCTACCTGGGGCAAACGGTGTCGGCGGAAGGGTTGGACGGCTTCCTGGTGCGGATGGCGCCAGCGCTGGTCTGTATGTCGGTCTCGATGGCGGAGCACATTCCCGGTTTGCTGGAAATTGCCCGGATCGTCGAGAATCGCCGCCGCCATCGACTAGTGTTCGCGTATAGCGGTCAGGTGTTCGACCGCCATCCCGAACTGCGAGGGCGTATTCCTGGCATCTTTCTGGGCAACGATCTACGCGAAGCGGTCATCCGGGCTGACGATCTTGGCGAGGAGATCGACCCGGAACGCTGGGCGCGACAGGCGCACTTCTTTCGCCATTGACGGAGATGGCGGTTCGGACGACGGATTGTTCGGGAAGCGGCTCAAGTTGCGCCAGCACCTGGTGGAGATGACGTGGCGCTGAAGAGACGTTGCAGCGTGCAGTAGAGGCGTTGCATAGCAACGTCTCCACGTTGTCGTGCAACGTCTCTCCATGTTCCTCCACGACATCGGCGCTAGAAAGTGCGAGTATGCGCTCATTGACGACGTGGCTCGCCAGTCGCGGGCCAGAGGTCGCGCAGGCGCTCGATCAACGCCGTGAAGCTATCTGCAACGCGGTCACCAATCGCCTCAAATCGACCTTCTCAGGGTTGCTCGCAGACATTGAGTCGCGACACGGCAGTCAGTATCAGCAGGTGACATTCAGTCGCACGCCGCAGCGCCTTCACCGGTTGTTGCTCGTTGCGCTTGCGCTTCAGACGCCATCGGTGCTGCAACGCGAAATTGAGTGGAGCGTGCGACTGCTCCTGCGTCACGGCGTCACGCAGCATCACATTCAGTCGATGGTGCGCTGGTACTTTGAGGCGGCGCAGCGTGAAGTAGCGCTCGACGATCAGGACCGTGACAATCTCGCGGCGCTTGAGGAGGCGATCCTGGCGACGATCTACGCGGTTGGGGACGAGACGTCGCCGTAACGCCTGTTTGGATGCCGGAGAGGCGCGTGTGACCGCGAGCGAAGCCATCTCTCACAGCCTGTCTCGATAAGGGTTGACGCAAGGGCGCAAAGACGCAAAGATTCGCAACCAATGTTGTAAACCTTCAACCTTTCGCGACTCCGCATCCGCCGTTCTGAGAGGAAGATCGACTAGATGTTAGAAATCCCGTGACTGGCGCTGGCTTCGACAGGCTCAGCCAGCGCCAACCGCTCCGCAGGAAGATCAATCATTAGACAGTCATGTAATCGGCGTTGGCTTCGACAGGCTCAGCCGACGCCGATCACGAGATTGTCCAGTATCCGGTTGATCTTTCTGAAGAAACGCTTCAGGCGCTCAGCGGTCTCATTACTGTTGCATCTGCGCCTGCTGCGCCTGCGCTTCCTCGATAAACGCTCGTTCCATCGCCTGCCATTCGGGCGAGGGCGCTTCTTCAACCGCGCCGGCAGGGGTCTCAACCAGCGCAACGCGCACGGCAACGTCGAGTTCGCTCGTCGCCTGGCCTTTGTACACGCCGCGCGACGGCGGCACATCGGCGTAGTCGCGCCCGATAGCGACGCGAATGTGGCGCGCCCCGGCAATCAGGTTGTTGGTCGGGTCGAAGCCAACCCATCCGATTCCCGGCAGGAGCGCCTCTACCCATGCATGAGTCGCATCCGCCTCAGAGCGATCATGATCCTCTGCGCGATGAAACAGGTAGCCGCTGACATATCGGCAGGGGATGCCGAGCATGCGCGTCAGCGCAATCATAATGTGGGCAAAATCCTGGCAGACGCCGCGACGGGCGCGCAGCGCATCGTCAACCGGCGAGTGAACGTGGGTGCTGCCGGGAGCGTACTCGAAAGCGTCGTAGATGCGCGTGTTGAGCCAGCAAAGGGTCGTCAGCGGATCACTGCCGCGCTGCAATCCGATTTCTTCGGCAAAAGCCAGCAGCAGATCGCTCGGGTGTGCAAAGCGGCTGGGTTGAAGCATATCCCACTGCTCGCCGCTGGCAGCCAGGGCGTCGAGCGTGCGCCAGGCGTCGCCGTCAGGCGGAGTGATCGGCGGCGGTTCAACGACTTCCACCAGCGCCTCGGAGATGACGGTGAGCAACTTGTGGCGTCCGGGCACGTCGAAGTGATGGACGGCATTCCCCAGAATATCGCGGTAACTGAAGATGGTCGTCCGCGGTATGGTGGTCATTTGAAAGCTGTGGAGACGCTGATGCCCGTCGCTGCGCGGCTGCATGCGCACCTCCATGACGCTTTCGCTCACCGGCGCGCTGTAACGAAATCGGGTCAGATGTCGGATGTGGTAGAGCATAGGGTAGAAGTCAGGAATCAGAGTGAGAAGTGAGAGGTTGTGAGAACCGAGAACTGAGAACCGAGAACTGAGAACCGAGAACTGAGAACCGAGAACTGAGAACCGGGAACTGAGAACCGAGAACTGAGAACCGGGAACTGAGAACCGAGAACTGAGAACCGAGAACTGAGAACCGACCTTCAACCTGCAACCTTTGCACCTTCCCACGTGCAACGTTCAGCGTGCAGCCTGCCCACGGGCGCGCCCCTACCGGCAACCTGCCGCGTTCAACGTTCAATTCGCACCTGCAACCGCTTCGCCGTTGCGGTGCCACGCGCCATTTTCGCACTTCCCACCTTTCCACGTGCAACGCGCCGCCTTCCTGCCTGCGTTTTGAACTACAGAGGCGCAGAGGTCACAGCGTGATGCCAGCGGACTTCCTCCCTTGCCTCCAGTCCCACGTTCAACATGCAACATGGAACGCTCAACGGACACCTTCCCACCTTCCACCTGCAACCTTCGCACTCTCGCGCCTGTCACCTGAGCGCCTCATCGGCGGAGTAACTGATGCATGCCTGATAGAGCGCATCGTGCACCTGGGTGCACATGCGGCGAATGGTCATCAGGTAGGTGTGCATGTCGATCATAATCTCATCAACCTGCCCGTAATCGAGCGCAGCGCGCAGGCGACCCGCGAGGCGCTCGACGCGCGCCGAAGCGCGCGGAACGCTGGATCGACCAATTGCCTGCGCCGCTTCCTGGATCATATCGGCAGCAAAGCGAATGGATCGCGGAAATTCGGCGTTCAGCAACAGGAACTCCGCTACATCTTCCGGGTGTACGCTGGCGGTGTACACCTTGCAGTACGCCTCGAACGCCGTGCAACTTTTCAGCAGGCTGACCCACTCAAAGTAGTCGAGCGCGGCGGCATCTCCCGAGTCGAGCGCGCAGAAATGCACATCGAGCAGCGCAGCGGTCGCCATAGCGCGCTCCAGGTAGCGCCCGATCTGAATGAACCACCATCCTTCATCGTGACTCAGGGTCGCGTCGGTAATGCCCTGAAACAGGTGGACGCCTTCCTTGACGGCGCGGAAGAAGAGGTGCGGCTCACCCGACCACATTTCTTCCATCGAGGTGGAGCGCAGGTGCAGGTAGAGCCGGTTGACCTGCTCCCACATCTCAGAACTGATACGCTCACGTACCTGCCGTGCATTTTCGCGCGCTGCCGTGACGCAGGCGACGATTGAGTCGCTATTGGTCACATCGAAGGTATACGCCTGAGTGATGGCATACGGCGACAGGTCGTCGGCCGCCAGCGGACTGTGCAGCGCCGCGAGGAGCCGCCGCCAGCGCCGTGCGGCGGCGGTTGGCGTCAGGTCCAGCGCGCTGTGCAGATGAACATCGAGCAGGCGCGCCGTGTGCTCGGCACGCTCCAGATACCGCGCCATCCAGAACAGGCTGTCGGCGACGCGACTGAGCATTGGCGTTTTAGTCATTGAGCACCCAGGTGTCTTTGCTTCCGCCGCCCTGCGACGAATTGACCACCAGCGATCCGCGCCGAAGCGCCACGCGCGTCAGTCCGCCGGGCACGATGACGATCTTTTCGCCGTACAGGATGTACGGACGCAGATCGACATGGCGCGGCTCCACCCGTCCATCGACAAAACATGCCGCACGCGAGATCATCACCGTCGGTTGCGCGATATAGTTGCGCGGATCGGCGAGAATCCGGCGACGAAACTCTTCACGCTGCTCACTCGTGCTGTGGGGACCGATCAGCATGCCGTATCCGCCGGACTCGCCGACCGCCTTGACGACCAGTTTGTCCAGATTGTCGAGAATATATCGCCGGTCGGTTTCATTGAACGCCAGATAGGTTTCGACGTTGGGCAGAATCGGGTCTTCGCCGAGATAATAGCGAATGATGCGCGGCACAAACGCATAGATCGCCTTGTCATCGGCGACGCCGGTGCCGATGGCGTTGGCAAGCCCGACATTCCCGGCGCGATAGGCGTTGAACAGGCCCGCCACCCCGAGCGCCGAATCAGGCCGAAACGCCAGCGGATCGAGAAAATCGTCATCGATCCGCCGATAGATCACATCAACGCGCTGCAAGCCCGCTATCGTGCGCATATAGACGTGATTGTTGTGAACGAGCAGATCGCGCCCTTCAACCAGTTGCACTCCCATCTGACGCGCCAGGAAGGTATGCTCGAAATACGCCGAATTGTAGACGCCCGGCGTCAGCAGCACGATCGTTGGATCGGGTCGCTGCAATGGATCGAGCGCGCGCAGCGTTTCCAGCAATTCCTGACCGTAGTGATCGGTCGGGCGCACGTTGTAGCGTTCGAATAGCGTCGGGAAGGTGCGTTTCATCACCTGGCGATTCACGAGCATATACGACACGCCGCTCGGCACGCGCAGGTTGTCTTCCAGCACCAGGAATCGCCCGTCGGTGTCACGCACCAGATCGGTTCCGACGATGGCGATATAGACATCGCGCGGCACATGAACGCCGCGCATTTCCCGGCGGTAGTGACGGCAACTGTAGACCAGTTCGCGCGGGACGACGCCATCAGCCAGGATGCGCCCTTCGTGGTATACGTCGCGCAGGAACATGTTGAGCGCCAGAATGCGCTGCGTCAGACCTCGCTCGATGACCGACCATTCCGCCGCGGTAATGATGCGAGGGATCAGATCGTATGGAAAGATTTTCTCAGTCCCATCCCCATGACCATAGACCGCAAACGTGATGCCTTGATTCAGAAAGGTTGCATCGGCGGCGCGCTGACGTCGGTGCAACTCCTCAGCCGACAGGCTGGTCAACCGCTCGTACAGCGGCAGATACTGCGGGCGCGGTTGACCGGGCGCCGCGAACATTTCGTCGTAGGCGATGCCGATGTCGTAGGAGTCAAACATAGGACTGAGAACTGAGAACTGAGACTGAGAACTGAGACTGAGAACCAGGAATTGAAAATTGAGAACAACTGCCAGGCTTTGTACAATTAATACAAACAATACCCAGACGCTGGTGCGCAGGGTGTTGTTGCCGATAGAGAAGTGCCGGTCGTGTAATACGCATATAGTACCCCTTTGTGCAAACTTCGTCAAGCCGCCTGTTGTTCAATCTTTCACGGAGCGTGCTATACTGATAGAAATAGAGCAGCAACACATCGCTACGCAGTACGCCGTCTTCCGGCGAGCACCCGACCTGAAACACCTGGTCTGAAAGGCGTAGAAAAGTGCCATGGACACGACGCTTGCGCTGGCGGACGCCTATCAGCGCTTGCTGGGCGAACTGAGTCGCCGTCTGGGGGCTGCCCGGGCGGAATTGCTCCTGCGCATCGATCCGCGGCGCCCGGCGCAGGTTGTTGCACGGTGGGATAACACAAGCGACCCGGCTGACGCACCGCAGACGCTGGAGATTCCCATCAGCGAAGGCGCCATCGAAGTCGGGCGCCTGTGCATGGCGTTTGCGCCGGACACGCCGCTGCCTGAGCCTTCCGAACTGAGCATGGCGCAGGCGCTGGTGGAACTGGCGGCGCTGCTGGTTGAGGATCGCCATCAGCACACGTGGGGTCCGCAACTGCAAGCCGGGCGACGTATGCTGGCGGTGACGGAAGAAGAACTCCAGCGCATCATCCTCGACATTCACGACGGTCCGGTGCAGAAACTGTTCGCCGTTTCGTCCCATCTGGCGCTCGTTCAGGCGCGCCTGGACGAGCACGGCGACACGCCCCTGCGTCGGGAAATTGAACCACTCATCGAGCGCATGAACGGGCTGATGGAGAGTGCGCTCCAGGAGATCCGCGCCACGCTGAGCGGCTTTCGGCTGGCTGAATTCGAGATGCGTCCGCTGCCTTCCGTGTTGCATGGGCTGGTGATGCAACACGAGGCGTTGACCGGCAATCAGGTGCAGCTGGATATTGAAGGGGAACTGCCGCCAGTGGAACTGCCGGTGAAAATCGCCCTCTACCGCGTGTTGCAGGAGGCGCTCTCGAACAGTTACCGGCACGCCGGGGTAGACCGCCACGAGGTGCGGGTGCGGGCGCACGAAGGATGGATTGAACTGATCGTTATCGATGAAGGGCGCGGATTTGAGCCGCCGCCGCTGGAAGGACCGGGAGCGACGGAGCGGCAGGAACATATCGGGCTGCGCGGCATGCGCGAGCGTGTGCACCTGGTCGGCGGGCAGCTCCAGGTGTTGAGTCGACCGGGGCACGGGACGCGCGTCATTGTGAGAGTGCCAGCGAAGGAGGCGGTATGACCGATCTCAATCGTACCATTCGCGTCGTCCTCGCCGATGATCACGAACTGGTGCTTGAGGGGTTGCGCGGTCTGCTGGAACGGGAAAATGATATGACCGTCGTGGCGACGGCGACGGACGGCGAGTCGCTGCTGGCGATCATTGAGCGTGAACGCCCCGATGTGGTGGTGATGGACCTGGCAATGCCCACCCGCGATGGGATGTCGTGCCTGCGCGAGATCCGACGGCGCGGCCTGCCGGTTAAGGTCGTGATTCTGACAGCGTTCGGCGATGGCGGGGCGTTGCAGTCGGCGTGGGAGATGCAGGCGGACGGGTTTGCGCTGAAGACTGATCCGCCGCGCCAGACGATTGCAACGATCCGCAATGTGGCGCATGGTCAGATTGTTTTTCCGCGCGTGGTGCGGCAGGCGGCTGAAGCGACGCCGGCGCATGGTCACAGTCTCCTGTCGCGGTTGACGCAACGCGAACGCGACGTGCTGCGGTTGTTGGCGGAGGGCATGCCGAACGCGCAGATCGCCGAGCGGCTGGTGGTGCAGGAAAGCACCGTGAAGTATCACTTGCAGAACATCTTCCAGAAACTCGGCGTGACAAATCGCACTGAAGCGGCGCAGGTGTACTACCGCGAGGGTGGGGAACGCGCGATGTTGAACGCTGAGCGGTGATGCAGCGCGCGATTATCGCTTTTTGAATTGAGTGGTGCGGTCGCGCGGGCTTCGACAGGCTCAGCCCGCGCTGCGACCGCCTCAGCCCGCGCTGCGACCGCCTCAGCCCGCGTCACTGTCGGAGGTAGACGGTATTCATATGAACGCAATTGCGACAATCACCTGGCTGACCTTCCATGAAGCGCGACGGCGCCGCATGGCGCTGGCGGCGATGATCATCGGCGCGTTGTTCGTCGCGCTGTTCAGCATCGGGGTCTGGCTGATTGCGCGCGAAATGGAACGGAACGCTCCGCTGGCGATTCAGCGTCAGGCATACAGTTTTCTGCTCATTGCCGGGTTATATGTCGTCCATTTCCTGACGGTGATGCTGGCGATTTTCGCTTCGGTCGATACGGTCGCTGGCGAGATTGCAACGCATACCATCCAGGCGCTGGTGACGCGCCCGATCCGCCGCTGGCAGGTGATCCTCGGCAAATGGCTGGGCTTTGCGCTTATGCTCACCGTCTACCTGGGGCTGTTGAGCCTCGGCGTGGTTGCCGCGATGTGGCTGATTGTCGGGTACTGGCCCCCCAACGTGGCGGTCGGGCTGCCGTTGCTGGCGCTCGAAGCCCTGATTCTGCTCTCGCTCTCGCTGCTGGGAGGAACCCGTCTCTCGACGCTGACCAACGGCGTGGCGCTGTTTATGCTCTATGGGCTGGCGTTCATCGGCTCGTGGGTCGAGCAGATCGGCGCGCTGCTGCAATCGAGCGACGCGGTGCGGATCGGCATTCTCACAAGCCTGATCCTGCCGGTCGAGGCGCTCTGGCGGCGCGTCGCTTATCTGATGCAACCGCCGCTCGCTAACAGTCTCCCTGGTCCGTTCTCAACTTCCTCTGTGCCTAGCGAAGCCATGGTGATCTACGCCGTGGCATACGCTGCCTTCGCGCTCCTGCTGGCGATGCGCTCGTTTGGGCGGCGGGATCTGTGAGGTGACTGTCGCCCGCGCAGGCGCTGCTGCGACCGTAAAGTGCCGCCTGATCGCGCGTTCTATGAGCTGCGAGCTAAAGCCTTCGCTCAGGACGTGGAAGCCCCAGGGGGCTTGCATGATTTCAGCCAGGGTTTCAGCCCGCAGCGCCAGGGAACACCATGCTATTGTCTTATCATTAGCCCGTGTTCCCTGCACGCCATCTCATGCCTGAATCCACAGTGATGGGCATCGCCAGGCAGATCGCCCAACCGCCGCATACCTCTCTATACCGCGTATAATAGAATCGTGCATTATGCCTGAACCTTACCGTTGACCGTCTGGTTATCGACGCCGGCTTCGACGGGTTCAGACAGCGCCTGTCCCGGAGCAATCGTCGGTGAGTATCGTTGTTTTTGGCAGCATCAATATGGACCTGGTGGTGCGCACGCCGCGTCTGCCAGCGCCCGGCGAGACGCTTACCGGTCACACATTTTTCACTGCGCCGGGGGGCAAAGGCGCCAACCAGGCGGTCGCCTGTGCGCGGCTCGGCGCGCCGACCCGGATGGTCGGGCGTGTCGGCGACGATCTGTTCGGCGAACAGTTGCGCGCCAGCCTGCGTACTGCCGGGGTGCAGGACGATGGCGTACTGACCGCTCCCGGTCCGTCGGGGGTGGCGCTGATCGCCGTCGATGACGCGGCAGAAAATACCATCGTCATTGTTCCGGGCGCGAACGGCGCAGTCGGCGGCGATGACATTTCGCGGCTGGAACAGGCGCTCGATGGCGCCCGCGTCCTGCTGCTGCAACTCGAAGTTCCAATGGCAATGGTCGTGGCGGCAGCGCGCGCAGCGCGCGCACGCGGAGTGACCGTCATGCTCGACCCGGCGCCGGCGCTGCCGCTGCCTGATGAACTGTGGGCGCTGACGGATATTCTGACGCCGAACGAAAGCGAAGCGGCAGCCCTGACCGGCATCCCTGTCCGCGATGAGCAGAGTGCAGCGGCGGCAGCGCGCGCATTGCTGGCGCGCGGCGTGCGAACAGTCATCATCAAACTCGGCGCGCGCGGTGCGCTCGTGGCTGACACCGATAACACACGTATGTGGCCCGCCTTTACCGTCACACCGGTCGATACGGTCGCCGCAGGTGACGCCTTCAACGGCGGGCTGGCAACGGCATTGAGCGAAGGGCGCTCCTTCGAGGAAGCAATCCGGTGGGGACTGGCGGCCGGCGCTCTGTCGGTAACAAAACCCGGTGCACAACCGTCGATGCCGGATCGACGGGAACTGCTGGAGTTGTTAGGGGTTAGGGGTTAGGGGTTGGTGACTGGATGGCAGAATCCGCTCGTGATGCACACGAGGTTGCGGGGCGTTGCTCGCAATTCGCAACAAAGAGGAGTTCATATGGGAGTCGATGATTTTCGGGTTGAGGCGCGTCGGCTGCTGGAACGGATGCTGGAAGACGCCCGGCAGACCGATGAGCGCGAGACTCTGATCGAACGCTATACTGATGAGTTGACCATGCTTTACGGGCGTCACGCGCATGCCCTGCTCACCGAGGTGATCGAAGATGCGCGTACGCGCCTCGATGCGCGTCTCTCGCCCGATCCCATCCGTCAGACGATTGCCACCGTGCAGACGACCGTTCAGGATCTATGGAACGCTCTCTGGGGACCGGGCGACATCCGGCGATGACATCAGATGATCCGGTTGACCTCGATGATCTGATCGTGTCCCGGTCCAACAGAAACCATCCCCAGGCGCGCGCCGACGAGCTCACACAGGCGTGCCACGTATGCGCGCGCTTCAGCGGGGAGTTGATCGAATCTGCGCACTCCTGATGTGGATGTCTGCCATCCGGGAAGTTCTTCGTAGATCGGTTCGACCTGCCCAAGAATGAATGGGTTTGCCGGCGGATGGTCGAGTTCAGTATCGTGACGCCGGTAGCCGACGCAGATCTTGATGCGCGGCAGCGTATCAAGCACGTCGAGCTTGGTGATCGCCAGCGTATCGATGCCATTGACCCGCACGGCATAGCGAACCATCACGGCATCGAACCACCCCACCCGCCGCAGACGACCGGTAGTAGTGCCGACTTCAGCCCACGGCGTCCCCAGTTGACGTAACGTTGCCGCTGTCTCATCTTCAACCTCAGTAGGGAAGGGTCCTTCGCCCACGCGAGTAGCATAGGCTTTGCAAACGCCAATGACCGACGACAGGCGCGAAGGCGGAATGCCGCTTCCCTGGCACGCGCCCGCTGCGCCAGGCGGCGATGACGTGACATACGGGTAGGAACCATGATCGATGTCGAGGAGCGCTCCCTGAGCGCCTTCAAGAAGCACCGGCAGATCGCGATCAAGCGCGCGCTGGATGATCGGGTACACGTCCGTAACGTGGCGCTCCAGTTTGCTGCCGTATTCCAGGTACTTCAGGAACGTTTCGTGGAGAGAGAGCGGCTGCGCGCTGTACCATGTCGTCAGCATCCTGTTCTTGACCTCGAGCGCCAGGCGCAGGCGCTGCAACAGGGTCTCTTCGTGCAGCAGATCACCCATGCGAATGCCGATACGCATCATTTTGTCGGCATACGCAGGACCGATCCCGCGCCCGGTTGTGCCGATTTTCGCCTCGCCGCGCAGCGCCTCATCGAACTTATCCTGAAGCACGTGGTATGGCATAATCACGTGAGCGCGGTCGCTGACGAAGAGTTTGGCGGTTGAGATGCCGTGCGCTTCGAGATTGGCGATCTCTTCCACCAGAACGGCAGGATCAACCACCACGCCGCTGCCGACGATATTGACGATTGCCGGATCGAAGACGCCCGACGGAACAATATGCAGTTTGAAAGTTCCGTGGCGATTCACAACGGTGTGACCGGCATTGTTGCCGCCGCCGTAGCGGATGACAAGCCGCGCGCGCTCGGCGAGCATGTCAACGATATGCCCTTTGCCTTCGTCGCCCCATTGGGCGCCGATTACTGCGACGACGGGCATTGGCGAACTCCCTTCTATACTGTCACTTGCAATGCGTGATATGATAGGTTCTAATTTCAATTGTTATTATAGCCGGGTTTCAGGGAGGGCGGGTCATCGATGGACATCGCTGCTATCACGATTATTATTCAACTGATCTTCCTCGAAGGCATCCTGTCGATCGATAATGCCGCCGTTTTGGGCGCCATGGTTGCGCACCTGCCGAATGAACGTCCGATACCCTGGCCCTCGCCGCTCGGCTTTCTGGAGGA
Organism: Chloroflexota bacterium; assembly: GCA_030550675.1. Classification (GTDB taxonomy): domain Bacteria; phylum Chloroflexota; class Chloroflexia; order Chloroflexales; family Roseiflexaceae; genus Roseiflexus. Next base: position 13,972 of record JAUQOW010000037.1, on the reverse strand, counting down.
ATGGTCGCGGCGTGTACTGGGATATCAGCGTGAAGCGGCGCTCAAGGTCGGTTTGCTTGGCGCATATATCGGTCGCGGCTTAATGCTGGCGCTGGCGAGCATCATCATGCACGCGCCCTGGCTGCGCATAATTGGCGCCGCGTATCTGGTGTACCTGGCGTTTCATCACTTTGCTGAACTCTACCACGTCCACCGTACTGAAGCAGGACATGAGGCAATCCCACGGGTGCGCGGCGGATTCTGGCCCACGGTGCTGACGATTGAACTCGCCGATCTGGCATTCAGCATCGACAATGTCATCGCAGCCGTAGCGCTGTCGGACGAGTTCTGGGTTGTGATGCTCGGTGTTGCCATTGGTATTCTTGTGATGCGTTTCGCCGCTACCATCTTCACTCGGATGATCGCCTGGGAACCAGCTCTGCAGACCGGGGCATTTCTGCTCCTGCTGGCGATCGGGGCGGAATTGCTGACGGAAGAAGTGTGGCATGTGCACATTGAAGAAATGACTCAATTCGCCATCTCAGCCAGCATTCTGATTCTGACCGTTGTGGTTGCGCGCACGCCGTTGCGAATTCCGGTCAGCCTGGCGGCGCGCCCGCTCATCTGGCTTTCGGCGATGGCTCAATTGCGCATTGAGGCGACGATGACGGCGTTGACCAGCCCGTTCCGCCGTAAGACGCATTCGACGGAAACGGATACGCTGTAGGCGTTACGTGGTCCATTGGACGTGAACGACTCCGAACGGCGCGTTTACGTCAAAAACAACGTAACGGCTGCCGTTCGCGTCTTCGATGAGGTGCTCCTGGAGGGCGCCGTTTAGTAATACCCTGGTCGGCACAGCAAACCCCTCGGGCAGCGGTATGCGCATGTGCATGCGTTCGCCCGATCCAGTCGCCTGAAGTTCGACGCCGCCGCTCGTCCGCAGCCAGCGGTAGGCGACATACCCATCCGAAGCGGCGTACCGTGCAACCGCCTTCACCTCATTCACATCGCGGGTGAAGATCCAGCGCGGGCTGAGAACGACGTCATGGTAGAGCGCCGCGCGATCCTCGATGCCAGCCGCGCCCTCGAAGAGGGCGCCAAGCATCGCCGACGACCCCCATCCGTCAGTCGGCAGCGTATCCGCGCCGGAAATGCCCGGATTGCCCGCCGGATAGTACCAGAGGTAGGAGGCGCCGGTGGTGCTGATCAGAAAGTAGTAACGGTGCAGAATCTCAAAGGCGTAGCGTTCCGCGCCATACCGGAAGGCGCCCCGCGCCAGTTCGCCGCCGACCAGCGGCATCAATCCGCCGTTGACGTACTCGCCGGGGCGCTCGCCAGGACGACCGGCAAGCCCGAAACTTCCCTCTGGAAACGGCGGGTCAATGCTGTACCATTCAGCGAAGGTTTCGCCGCGCTGCAATCCGCGCCGGAAGTATTCATCGACAATGGCGCGCCCCTGATTGCGGCGCAACACGCTGCGGTTGAGCGCGTAAGCGTTCGACAGGCTGAGTTGCATCGCCTCATCGACGCCTGGCGTATCAAACGGCGTCAGCGGCACAAAATGGGTGAAGAAGCGCCCATTCCAGCTCAACGCATTCAGGCGATCCATAATGCCGTTCGCCTCGGCGCGCCATTGCTGCGCCAGCGCCGGGTCGCCGACCCGCTCCTCGATGCGCGCCAGCAATTCGAGGGCATGCGCCAGCCCGGTATTGTCGCCGTGGAAAATGCCCCAGATCGTCTGATCATCAATCCAGTGGCGCGGCGCCGGTCTGCCAGTGGTTGGATCGGTCGTCGTGGGCCCATAGGAAAAATCCCAGGTGTCGATGGTGTAAGGGCGCTTGACGAGACCTCGTTCCGCATCCCAGCGCAGCGGATCGCTCATCGTGTAGCGCACGGCGCGCCGCATCGCGTCGAGATTCGTTCGCAGCCAGGCGTCGTCGCCGGTCATCTGCCAGGCTTCGTACACCGCCTGGACGAACAGATATTCAACATCCGCCTCGACCTCTTTGCGTAGGGGGCGCGTAACCCCCAGTTCAGGGCGCGCCAGAAAATCGGGAAAGCTGCCGTCGGGTCGTTGAGCGTGGCGGAAAGCGTCGATCAGGCTGGTGACATCAGTCTCGAAGTAGCGAAACCCGCGCGCCTGATAGGTGTGATCGCGCAACCAGAGCAGCGGATTGTCGGGAGAGCGATACCCGCGCACAGGCGCGCCATCGATGGGATATTCCAGCACGCACTGTTCCATAAAGCGGCGGATCATCGGATAAAGCGCATCAAAACGCTCCTGACCGGTCGCCAGCATAGTTTCGGCGTCGAGGGTGTACAGACGAGTCGCACCGCCAGCAATCGCGCTGTCGATGATGAGCAGGGCGCTGTGGGCGCCGAGGGCGCCGCCCGGCAGCACCTCCACAACTCCCGCGCCATCCGCCACGGCGACCTCCCAACGCCCGATCAGGCGCGCGCGTCCATCGTAGAGAAGGAGCGTTGCGCGACCGGCGTAGCCCGGCACAGCGACCTGAATCTGAAGCGGCGTCAACGGCGTTGCGTTCGATGGCGCCGTCAGCAAGGCGCGCCACGACGAGGCTGGCAGGCGCGCAAGGTCAGCTGGCGGACCATTCGTCCAACCCGGCGGCAGTGGGAGCGCAGCCGGACCATTGAGACGCAGCGCGATCAATCCGCGCCGATACACCTGCGTCGGCGATCCGTCGAGCATGATCGGTTGCCCCACCGGATCGCCAAAAGCCGCCTCGCCGCCGGCTCGTCCCCAGTAATCAGCAAACGGATCGGCAGGCGGCGGCATAGTCGCCATCGCCTGCGTCGACGGCGGCGTTTCGACAGGCGACGGCGGCGGAGCGGAACAGGCGGCGGTAATCGAAATGATGAGGAGCGGAAGAAAAGGATGTTTCACAGCGATGTCTGAAAACCGGGAACCGAGAACTGAGAACCGAGAACTGAGAACCGAGAACTGAGAACCGAGAACTGAGAACCGAGAACTGAGAACTGAGCGCCGGAGGTTAGGGGTTAAGGGTTAGGGGTTAGATGTAGCGCTTCGCCAAGTTAACGCATCCATTGGCACGTCAGGCGCGGTGCATTGCTCAGTCAGGTGCGCCAACCTGTTGAAACAGTACAGCTTAGAGGCTGGCTTTCCACCTTCCTGCCTGCACCCTTCCCCATCTGCAAAGCTTCCGCCTTCCACCTGCAACCTTCCCTCCTTCAACCCCTCTCATCTCTCGCCTCCTGCCCTGCGCTCTTCTCTGACGACGAGTATGAATTCGAGTTCGCGCATTGTACCACATGCACAATAGCAGCATGTACTGACTCTGAGCGCATCTCAGCGAACGCTGTCGCTGCCGGGCTGCGGACAGTGCGCCTCGACAACGTTCCTTGTCGTATGTTTCCGTTCAGAAATAGTTGCAAGAATATTACATTTGGTCATCATAACTCTACCCAAACGCCCGGATCATGCAGTATTATATTCGGGTATGAGGGATGACTCCGCCTTGAACGCGGCAAGTCATCCCTCACGTGTAATCGCCTCTGACTCAACCCGGCGCAGATCGCGTCATCGAGCAGCGTTTTTCGCCACCCTCTGGCGGCGCTGTGCGGCTGGCAGAGACGCAACGAAGCGGATACTCATACCGGCAATGTTGCCGATGTGCAACGTCAGCACAAACTAAGGAGGCTTTCCCCATGTATGTTGAAGCAAACCGTGCGATTGCGCGGTATGTCGCCGAAGCCGTATGGAACCAGGGTCGGCTCGAAGTCATCGATGAAGTGTTCGCTCCTGAATTCGTCAATCATGATCCGTCGGCGCATCAGGTGCGCAATGCGAAAGCGCTCAAGCGCTGGATCGAGCGATTACGCATTGCGTTCCCGGATATGCATATGACCATCGAGGACATGATCGCTGAACGCGACCGGGTCGTGGTTCGTTGGAGCTGGACAGGAACGCATACCGGGTTCTACGGGTCGATCCCGCCCAGCTACAATGCCGTCACCCTCCACGGAGTGACGATAGAGCGGTTTGTGGATGGGAAAATCGCCGAAGCATGGTGGAGTTATGACGGTTCAGCGATGATGCTCCAGATTGGCGCTTTCCCGGTAGCGATGGAAGCAGGACGGTAGTTGAAGCGCATATGCAATAAGCCAACCCGCCACGCCCAGCGCGGCGACGAACAGCACCGCCGACGCCAGGGGCCACCAGGCGACGGTATTGGGCCAGACCAGCAGATTGGCAGCCTGAGCAACAGACAAGAGCAGAATAATCCTTCGACTCAGACGTACAGGTGCATCAACGGCGGCGCTGGCAATCAGCGCCGCTGCCGTTATGGTCATCATATATTGCGGGCTGAAGACCCGGTTGAGCAGCAGGAATGCGGCTGGCGTCAGCGCCGCCAGCGCTATCAGATGCGACACCGAAAGCGACGATCGCAAGGCGTTCAGGATCAACCCCGCCAGCGCCGCTCCCTGCACGGCAACCGCGATCCCCAGGAACCCGCGCCCCGTTTCGACCGCGCCCCATGGCGCCGGCAGACGCGACCAGTATTCAGGCGCGGCGATCAGGAGCGCCAGAAACCAGAGGCTTTCGCCAGTGATGGCGCGCCCGCCCTGAAGCGTGTACGGCGCCAGAAAACGCTCCCAGTCCATCGCTGCAAATGGGAGCGACATCGCCGCAATTGCAACCGCCCCGCCCGCCGCAAATGCCGGGAACGACGCAGACGCGAACACACGGCGTTGGCGAACCAATCCGAGCGCCAGCGCCGGCGCCGCCAGCCATGGCGTCCACTTTAAGGCGCCGCCGATGCCAAGCGCCGCGCCGCTCCAACCCATCCGTCGCTGCGCAAACGCCGCCAGCCCAAGCGCCAGAAACGCTGTCGGCAGCGAGTCGTACTTGCCGTGCCAGAAGGGGAGTAGCAACGGCGACAGGGCGTAGAAGAGCGCAAGCGCGGCAACGCCTGACTTCGCTTCCATTCCGGTGCGATGCTGAACATCAGCGGATTTCTTAGAACGGATGACTTGAAACATGGCTGACGCGAAGGTGCGAAGACGCGAAGGGCAAAGGAACTGCGCAACGTTGCGCCTTTGCGTCTTTGCATCAAACGTTTCGAGAGATGCCGTACACTGCCAGATCGCCCAGACAATAAGCAGATCGGCGGCGGTGTTGCAGAGCGGCAGCGCCAGGGCGAAGAGTTCGCGGCTCGCGGGAAGCGCCAGCAGCGCCCAGGGGATCAGCGCGCCAGACGGATACTCTACGATGGGCAGCCCCAGTTCCAGCGTTGCGCGACCGTAGCTGTAGAAGAGTTCAACATCTGGGTCGCTGCCGATCTCGCCGCTGAGCAGTCGTGTGGTCAGCGCCAGCAGGCGAACGACCAGTGCGATTCGCAGCAGATCAACCAGCGACCAGGAGCGCCCGACAGCGCTCCACGTCCCCCAGACGGCAAGCGCCGCCTGTGCGCCGACCACCGGCGCAACCCATGAACCGCGCGCCCAGCCCGTGACGAAGAGCGCATCAAGCGCCACCCCGCTGATCGCTGCCAGCCACGCAGGTTCTCTCAAAATTGCCCGGCGCTGATGTGAGGCGCGTCGATCTGCGCGAGCGAACAGGATCGACGCGCCCCCCAGCAGAAACGCACACAGCGGCAGGAAAGGCGTCGTTCGCGCTGGCAGCCAGACCCACAGCGCGCCGCACACTCCGACGGCTGCCAGCGCAACAGCGGTTTGCGCTGCAGGACGCGCCAGATGACGCCCGACAAGCGCAGCCGCAAGACCAATCGCCAGCAGAGCGAGGGCATGCTGCACCGAGGGCAGCGCCAGCGTCTCCAGTCGCTTCGCCTGCGCCCGATACACCAAAACCCCAAGATTGCGCCGGTCGCCAGGCGGTTTCCAGGTATCGCTCTGGATCGTGATGCGAAGAACGTCCCCCGCCGGAAAACCGGGCGGATGCAGCAACCGGTAGCGCCGGGGCGCATTCGACAATTCAACAGCGACCGAAGCAGTCGCAACCGAGAGCGTAACGGACGGTCGCGGCGCGTCGGGTGGACGGGGCGCCGCCATCACGACCTCGACGACATACGGACCTCTGTACCCGACAGCAGCGAGCGCAATCCCGGCGTGTCCGTCCGTCCAGCGAAACGACCCGTACCCATCGCGTTCGCGCGTCTCGAAGCCGCGAGCGCACCCGGCATCCTCACCAGCGCCGACGTCGCAGAGCGGTGGAGGAGCGACTGCGGTTGCGCCCGCAGCCGCTGCCAGCGCCGTCAGCGCAATCACAACCAACTGGCGCCAGGAAAAGCGCGATACGTCGCTCACACAGACGCCTCACGCAACAAGACGGTTTCGGAGGACGCCGAGACCGGAGGCTTCGAGTTCAACCACATCGTCAGCTTCGAGCCACGGCCCCTGTCCATCGGTCGCTTCGAGGAGCGAGCCGCCGATCGCACCGCAGGCGATAACGTCACCCGGATACAGCGTGCAATCCTGAGAAGCGGCGGCGATCATCTGCGCGAAGGTATAGGCGAGATCGCGGAGATTGCCGCGCGACTGCTCTACGCCGTTGACGCGGGCGATCAGGGTAAGGTTGAAATGCCCATCGTCCAGCGCGCATTCGGCCAGTTCATCCGGCGTGGCGAGCCAGGGTCCGAGCGATGTGGCGGCGTCCTTACTCTTGCTGAAGGCAAACCCCGCGATCAGCTCTTCCTGCTGAACATCGCGCGCCGTCCAGTCGTTCAGCAGCACATACCCGGCAATGTAATCGTTCGCCTCTTCGGGCGAAATATTGCGACCCGCGCGACCAATAACGCACGCAACTTCGAGTTCGTAATCGAATGCTATGGTGCGCGGCAGCGGGATCTGCGCATCGGGACCGTAGATGGCAGCGTGGTTGCCGAAGGTGAAGAGCGGACGTTCGTACCAGTAGTATGGCATACCACCGCCATGCAGACGGGCAAGCGCAGCCATGTGCCGCTCACTCGCCTCGAAGCAGCGCAGACTTGAGGGACGCGGCAGCGGCGCCAACAGGCGCGCTTCGTCAAGCGGAATGAGCATCTCGACGCCGCCAATCGTTAGCGGTCCATACCGCGAAGTTTGCAGTTCCTCATCACCAGCGCCGCCGACTTGATCGATCACTGCCGCCACAATTTCTGCCGCACCGTCGAGACCCATGCCATCCGGCGTTCCTTCCAGCACAGCGAGCAGGCTCCAGGGAGGCGGAGGCGGATCGTCAAACACGAGCGGCGCGGCGGCTGCCAGATCGATAATGGCGTCGCCGAGCACAACCCCGACGCGCGGCTGTTGATCAATGAACTGAAAGGTAACCAGACGCATGGCTCATTTCCTGCAACGCATTGTGGCGGATCATAGCCTCTGCCGGTGCGGGTGTCAAATCGAGGCGCGAGGCGAGAGGGGTCGAAGGTGCGAAGGGTGAAGGTTACAGGTTTAAGCCGCACAAGCGCCCCATCGTTGTTATGATACGATATATACATGCAGAGAAATCTAAACAAGGAGTTTCCTGTGTCCCACACTCACCGACCGATCATCGGCGTACCGTGTCTGCTGGGCATCGCATACTTCGCCCGAAACGATACCTGGTTTCCCAAAATCTATGGAAATGTCATCGAGTATCTCCAGGCAATCGAGGCGGCTGGAGGCGCTCCGATGCTCATCCATCTCACAACGAACGACGAAGTGCTGGACAGACTCTACCAGCAGATCGACGGACTGCTGCTGGCAGGCGGCGAGGACATCGATCCCGCAAGCTACGGCGCTCCGCGCCATCCAAAACTGGGCGATCCCGATCCTTTGCAGGACGGTGTCGAGATTAAGTTGACACAATGGGCGATCCGCGACGGCAAACCGGTGCTGGCAATCTGTCGCGGCATTCAGTTGCTGAACGTCGCGCTTGGCGGAACCCTGTATCAGGACATTCCTTCCGAAATCGAGGGCGCCCTGAACCACAACGAGTCGACTGACCGGGAGGATATGACACACCTGGCGCACTCCATCGTCATTGAGCGCGACTCGCGCCTTGCCAGTCTGCTTGGCGCAACCGAGGCGATGGTCAACACCCTTCACCACCAGGCGCTCCGCGATGTCGCGCCTGCGCTGCACGTCACCGCCCGCGCTCCTGATGGCATCGTCGAGGCGGTTGAGACCATGTCGTCGGGATGGATCGTGGGAGTGCAGTGCCACCCGGAGATGCTGTGGAGCGGCGCAGACCCGCGTTGGGCGCGGGTGTTTCAGGCGTTCGTGGAGGCGGCGGGAGGAAACGTTGAAGGTTGAATGTGCGAACGTTACAGGTAGAGACGTTGCAGTGCAACGTCTCTAAAAACGTTGCAGTGCAACGTCTCTACGCGGGGCGCCGCGATGTTTCAATGCAACGGCACCGTCAACAAAGAAAATCACCCCCCGCCTCGCGGCGGTTTGCCTGCGATCAGGTTTTCCAGCGCCGGGGTCATCTCCTCACGGGTGATGCCGCCTTCGTACCGCGCGACGATCACACCGTTCGCGTCGATCAGGAATAGCCACGGCTCCGACTGCAATCCCCATGCGATCATCGGATCAGACAGCCCCACATTGCGCTCTTCCGGTCGGGGAGGTCGCCCTTCCTGCGCCAGTTTCTGGAAGACCGCCGTCTGCGCCTCGAATGACTCGCGGAACGGATAGCGGAAAACCTCGACATGGATGAAATTGATGCGGTCGCCGTAGATCTTCTGCAACTCCTGCATTACGCTCAGGCTGGGGGCGCACACTGCGGTGCGGCAGAAGGCTGGCGTGGCGAAGAGCAGCGCCGTCGGCTTGCCGTTCTGCAACGCTTCATCGAGACTAATCTGGTACATCGAAAGGTCTTCGACGCGCCCCGACGAGAGGTGTGACGGATCGGGCACATCGCGGACGGTCAACGTCTTCACCGAAATCGCCCGATCACCCACATTCGGGACCTCCGAACGCTCTTTGACCTCGAGGCGCAGGCGCGCAACGCTCGGTTCCGACTGACCGCTCAGCGTGGTCTGAACTTCAATCCCCCAATTACCTGCCCGGTCGAACGTCGGGTAGGCGACGTAGATCGCGGCTGGCAATCCCTGACCGTAATAGATTGCATCCGTTTCGATCTTAACCGGCGCACTCGTATCATTAAGGTCGAAGAAGCGCAGGTGGATCTTTGCCCCTGGGTCATTGACGGGCGAACCGGCGCGCACCAGCCCCAGCGCGATGCGGTTCGGACCCACCACTGCTTCAGTAAAAGCGAAGACCGGCGTCACCGGACTTTCGGCGCCAGTGCGCGCGGGTTGCTGCTGCCCGCACGCGGCGATCAGCAGCGCCGCCAGAAGCAGTATCAACAGCCTGTAATGCATACGTGCTCCTCACTATCGCGCATCAAAGACCTCATCAACCTCGATGCCAAAACCATCGAGCAGTTTCGAGCGCGCGCGTTGCCCCCGGCGAAAAACGCCATACGGCACGTACGCTTCCCCTGCAAGCGTCAACACAGTCACCGTCTCATCGATTGGATTGACAATCCAGTACTCGGGGATGCCCGCCTCAGCGTAGTCACGCACTTTTTCTTCGGTATCACGCTCTGGTCGGTCAGGGCTGACGACTTCAACCACAAGATCGGCGCCAAGCCAGAAGGCGTCCTGATAGCGCGGATCGTCAACCGAGCGCAACAACAAAATATCAGGTTCGCGGAACTTGCCCGGACGCAGGCGCAAGCGCAACGGCGCCACCAGCACTTTTCCGGTCGGCTGCACTGCCGCCTTCAACCGTTCGTACAGCAGCAACAGAATCGTTTGGTGGCGGCTGGTGGGCATCGGCAGCGCCTCGATAGAACCATCAGTGAACTCGATCAAATGGTTGGTCTGTTCGGTCAGGCGCAGGTACTGCTGCTCCGTCCAGAGACCCTGAAGCGGCGCAAGATCAACCTCCAGCCCGTCGCTGCGGGTGATTTTCAACGAATCGGCATGCGCTTCGACCGTCATGCATTTTCCTCGCTCATCGACAGGATGCCTGCGTCGGGTATAGTACCACCTTCCGGGGAAGTATCGCAAATGGCGGTCAAGGGTTCCAAGAACCGAGAACCGAGAACCAAGAACCGAGAACCGGGTTTCTCGCCACGCGCAACGTTCAACGTTCAACGTGAAACGTTCAACTCTCTCGCCTCTCCTGCACAGCCCCCGTTCTTATGGTAGGATTCTCAGAAAGGAGGACAACACAGCTATGAACCTGGCAATCGTCGGTGCGGGGATGGCGGGTCTGAGCGCGGCGCGCGAACTCCGCCGGCGACATCCCGATCTGTCAATCACCGTGTATGAAAAGAGTCGCGGCTTTGGCGGGCGCGTGGCGACGCGCCGCCGTGACCGGTTCGTGTTCGATCATGGCGCACAGGTTATCAAAACGCCGGATGCAGACATAGAGCGCCTGCTGTGCGCCGAACTCCCAACTGAAGAGTTGCGCCGCATCGAGAAGCCGGTGCACGTCTTCCACGCCGACGGCACAATCGCCGAAGGAGATCCAACACTCAATGCTGAACCCTCGTGGTTCTACGCCAGCGGACTCAATCAACTGGGGAAACTGCTCGCCGCCGGTCTCAATGTGCGTCTGGAAGTCCGCATCGCTTCGCTGCGCCGGGAAGCAAGAACGGCGCGCTGGATGCTGTTCGATGCAAACGGCGTGCATGTCGGAACCGCCGACGCGGTGCTGCTGACGCCGCCAGCCCCGCAGACGGCGGAAATCCTGGCGATGAGCGATTTTGATCCGGCACTGCGCGATGCGCTGGTGCGAGAACTGATCTATGTGCCGTATCGACGCTGCCTGACGCTGACGCTGGCGTATGACCGATTGATCGACCGACCGTTTTATGCGCTGGTCAATGTGGATCGGCAGCACCCAATGGCGTGGCTGGCGCTCGAGCACACGAAGGGGGAAGCGCGTTGCCCGCCAGGGTGCAGCCTGTTAATCGCCCAGATGGCCGGGCATTTCAGTATGCAGCAATGGGAGACGCCAGCCGACGAACTGGCAGCCGCGGTAATTGAAATTGTCAGCATGGCGCTTGGAGAGGATCTCAGCCGACCGTTGTGGTATGATCGCCAGGGATGGCGATATGCCCTGCCGGACGGGATTGCCCGCACATCCGTGCTGAATACCACGCAGACGGGGCTTTTCTTTGCGGGCGATTATACGGCGGGGTTGGGGCGCATTCACCTGGCGATCAAAAGCGGTCAGGAAGTCGCCGATGCGATTGACGCCTGGCTTAAACGATAGGAGTTATCCGATGTCCGTTCACAACACCAACCCGGCGACGGCGCCCTCTGAGGCGCGGTTTCCCTGGCGCGCATTGTTCATCGGTCTCGGCATTGTGCTGGCGCTGGCAGCGATCGCCATTCTGAGCCAGGGGAGCAGCAGCCCGGTCGCGCCGCGCGGCGCCAGCATGCTTATTCTGGCGCCAGCCGCATTTCTTGCTGGCGTGTTCAGTTTTCTGTCACCCTGCACGCTGCCGATCCTGCCCGCCTATTTCGCCTTTACCTTCCAGGCGCAGCGCGAGCGGATCGTGATCATGACCGTCGCCTTCTTTTTGGGGCTGGCGACGACGATGGTACTGCTTGGCGCCACGGCGACGGCGCTCAGTCAACTGCTGTTTCGTAACCTCGAGACGTTGACGTTCATCGGCGGGCTGATCATTATCGGCTTTGGCATCCTCAGCATGTTAGGAAAAGGGTTCAGCGGCATTCAGATCCTGTCGCGCCCCTCGGCGAGCATTGCAGGTTCATACCTGTATGGCGCCACCTTTGCGCTCGGATGGACAGCATGCGTGGGTCCGATCCTGGGAGCGCTGCTCACCTTGCTGGCGACACAGGGTATCGCTATTCTCCAGGGGGCAGTGCTCTCGTTCATTTATGCGCTTGGGCTGGGCACGCCGTTGATCATCGTGGCGACATTTTTCAGCCGTCTCGGCGCCGGTTCGCCTTTCTGGAAGGCGCTGCGCGGGCGCGGATTCAGCCTGAGCATCGGCGGCTATCAACTGCACCTGCACACCACCAGCCTGATCAGCGGGGCGCTGCTCGTGCTCATGGGACTGCTGCTGGCGACCGGACAACTGACTGCGCTGAGCGAATGGGCGCAGCGCACGCCGCTGGCGCAGTGGGCGCTCAGCCTCGAACAATGGGTGCAACGCCTGTTCTTCGGGCAATAAGAAGGGATGTTTTGATGAAAGACCAACCCGACGCAGCGGGGTGCGTCGTCTACCGCTACGACGAACGCGGGCAGCCGCTCATTCTATTGATCCACGATCAGTACGGCAAATGGACGCTGCCCAAAGGGCACCTGGACGACGGCGAGAGCGTGGAAGCGGCGGCAGTGCGCGAGGTCCGCGAAGAGACCGGGATGACCGGTGAGTTGGGGGCATTTGTTGGAACCATTGCCTATCAGGTGCAGAAGAAAGGCAAACTGCACCAGAAGCGCGTTGATTTCTTCCTGATGCGCGCCGACAACGGAAACGCGACGCCGGAGGCCGCCGAAGGGATCAGCGCCGTCGCCTGGTTTTCCCCCGACGAGGCGCAGAGGCGCGCCGGGTATGATCAGATCCGCGCCATCATCGCTCGCGCAAAGGAGATGATTCCGCCGCTGTAAATCCCGGCTGCGCCGCTACAACCGCGGCGGTACGACCCCCACCTGGTTCTGGTATTTGCCTGCCTTGTCGGCGTACGACACGAGCGGCGGCTCGTCGCTTTCAATGAACAAAACCTGCGCGATTCCCTCGTTCGCGTAGATGCGCGCTGGCAGGGGCGTGGTGTTCGAGATTTCGATCGTCACATACCCGCACCATTCTGGCTCGAGCGGCGTCACATTCACGATAATGCCGCAACGGGCGATGGTGCTTTTACCCAGTACGATGCAGAGCACGTTGCGGGGAATGCGGAAATACTCGACCGAGCGCGCAAGGGCGAATGAGTTTGGCGGGATGTCGCAATAGTCGCCGCGAATATCGACAAACGAACGCGGATCGAAATGCTTGGGATCGACCAGCGTGTTAAATACATTCGTGAACACCTTAAACTCATCGGCAACACGCATATCGTAGCCATAGGACGATAGACCATACGAAATAATGCCGCCGCGCACCTGCTCGGCGACAAACGGCTCAATCATGCCGTATTCGAGCGCCATTGCCTTGATCCAGCGGTCGGACTTGATTGTCACAACGACTCCTCCTTGCACTCACAATTGGCGGCGAATTGTATGAATGCGGAATTATACCAGAGGTTCGCACTGCGCTCCGGGACCTGACAGACGTAGAGTTTTCGGGATGCAAAGCGTTGACCGCGTTCCGACGCCTTTTTCCCCTCTTCCTCCCTGCCCCCTTCTCCCACAAGGGGAGAAGGGGGAGTTTGCGCATCCTGATGCCTGAAACGGGCGATGCAACATGAGGGCGCGCCTGAAAACTCTACACTTGCGAGCATCCCCCCCTCCCCCTTCTCCCACAAGGGGAGAAGGGGGAGTTTGCGCATCCTGATGCCTGGTATTTTATCCTGCCGCGCCAAATGCCCGTTTTCGCATCTGTCTTTCTGCGAGACGCGGTCATAGAACGGGCGCTGTGATCATCCATTGGTCACTAAACTGTCGTATAATTGAGGTGCGAAGAGAACTATTTGGAGACATCACTGCTGATGTCGCAGCCTGCAAAGATAACCCACCCGATGGCGAATACACCGTCAGGCGCCGACGCCTTTCACCGGTTGTTTTCACCGTCCACGACCGACGTACCAGACCAGGAGGCGTTCGTCCCATGCAACTCAACACTACCTCTGCGCTTGGCCAGTCATATGTCGATGCTCTCAGGACTTTCAGTTTCGCCTCATTCTTCCAGGAAGAAAAGAAAACGCTGCACAGCCGCAGCATGATGCTGGCGCTGAGTTTTCTGATTGAAGACTACGCCGCCGCCTCGCCAGGGACCTGCCTGATCGCCACATTTCAGCGCCTCTCGCACTATCGCCGACAACTG
>JAUQOW010000036.1 GCA_030550675.1 Chloroflexota bacterium | reverse complement strand
ATGGCTGGCGTTTGCGCTTCAGACGAGCATGATCGATGCGCTGTCAAAAGGCGCGTTTCCCTTCATCCCCGGCGATCTGGTAAAGATGGCGATTGCGGCGCTGCTTCTGCCTGGCGCATGGCGCCTCGTGGGGCGCGCCGACTGGCGTGAGAACGGAGGGGATCAGGGATAAGCGCTTCCGGGAGAGGCATGTGACCGGTGCCGGCACCCTTGCCCCCTCCCCTTTCTTCACAAGGGTGGAGTTTTTCGGCGCGCCATCATGCTGATTCGCCCGCTTCAGGCATCAGGACGCCAAAACGCGCCCCTCTCCCGCAGCGCGGGAGAGGGGCTGGGGGGAGGGCAAAAACGGGCAGCAGGATGCGGAACACACCTCTCGCATCCCAAAAACGCTACACTTGTGAGCCGGCGGATGAGGGAAGAACATTACCCCCGAAACTCTGGCGGGAACTCGCGCAGGTTGAGGTGCGGGTCGAGGCACGCAAGTTCCACGTCGGCTTCGACGTAGACCTGTCCATTACGCTCAATACGCTGCTTGAACAACCCTCGATACGGCGATTGCAGCGTAAATGTGGAAACAACTTCGAGGGTTTCGCCGAGTTGCGCGGCGCGTTTGAAGCGGATGTTCATCGCGTAGACCACGATATAGTAACCTGAGCGGTTCCACTCCCAGATCGGTTTGCCGAACCGCTCCACATATTCACTGCGCGCGCGCTCCATATACTTGAGGTAGTTGGCGTGATAGACGACGCCAAGCGCGTCGGTGTCTTCGTAGTAGACTTTGCAGGTCAGACGATGCTCCACAGACGCTCCTGTTGTGTCACATTCCTTGCGGCATGGCTTGAAGATATTAACGCAAAGACGCAAAGGCGCAAACTCTTGCCATCGATCAATACACCTTTGCGTCTTTGCGTCTTTGCGTCCGCTGTGATGGGCAATCCTCAGATTATTTAGCGTTCCTGGCTATCTTGTGGCGTGTACCCGGTCATTTCGATGTACCCGCTGCCCCCGGCGCTGCCGCTGATGGCAACAGCTCCCTCCCAGTAAACGACGGTCACCGGCAATTCCTGGTCCGCCAGCAACGGCGTCAGCGTCAGGTCAATCGCTTCCGCCGGCACGCGCAGCCGCCAGCGCGCCGGGTACGTCGCCCCGCTGCGCGGACTCGTCCAGTAGTCGAGCGGCTCGAGCAGCACATCGTCGGCGTTCAGACGACGCGCTGCTCCTTCGGCGCTTACCAGCACCCCTTTACTGTAGGGATCGATGCTTCCATCGCGCAGGCGCAACTGGTAGAACATCAGATCGCGTCCATCGTCCAGGTGGAGCGCGAACCAGTCCCAGCCGACCTGATTTGCGCCGAGCGCGCTTGTGCTCCACTCGCGATCCATCCAGCCCAGTCCGCTTACCTGGTGCGTGGCGCCGCCGACGCGCACCGTGCCGCTGATAGGCATGCGAGTAAAGGAATAGTAGTACGAAGCATTCCCCGCATCGGCGCTTTTCTGGCTTAACCCGCGGTCGCCCTGGAGCACCGGCGGCTTGCCTGCCGTCAGCGTCAGGTCGATTGCCACATCTCCTTCGGCTGCGCGGACGCGCATCGGCGTGCCGTCAGGTCCCAGCCCTTCGGCAACCCAATCTTCCAGCCAGACGCGGAACGGTTCGCTCTGCGCCCCTGCAAGCCCGGCGGCGCCGCGGCTGAAGCGCTCGAAAGCGTGGAACCTCCCGCCGCTGATGTCGCTGAGCGCAAAGTGCGCCATATAGACGCTGTTCGCCGCCCACGCCGAAGATCGCTCCGGGTCGCCGGGCATCAGACCGGTGCGGAAGATCGTGAACTGGAAACCGAACCGCCGTCCCTCAGACGACTGAAGATTGCCGGTATAGTACCACCACTCGATGGCATACTCAGGATGCGGACCGTGGTCACGCGGGAACACGAAGGGGCGCGGCTCGACGGCGCGTGCAAAACCGGCGGTGTCGCCGCCTGCCATCGCCTCGGCGACGGCGAGGCGAGCGCGCGGTTCAGGGGAGGGAGCGGGTGTCGCGCAGGCGATCAACACCGCCGCTGCTGCAATCGTCAGGAACAGGCGCTGAAGGAGCGCCAGAGCGCGCCGCAGGCGAACATCGGTTGTCATCATATAACAGAGTGGTTAATTCAAACCCGGACAATTACGCCTGCATCTGTGGAGTGGTTGGCGTTGGCTTCGACGGGCTCAACCAGCGTTGGCTGAGCTTGTCGAAGCCAACACCGCCCACGAGATCATCCAATATCTGATGGATCTTCCTATAAGAGTGCTGGCGCCAGGTTCTGGTGACCGGCGATAATCAGACTTGGTTGGCGTAACTATGCCACGAGGATATACGGGCGGTTTCTGGATACGGATGGAGCGCTTCCCGCAAAGATCAACGCAAAGGCGCAAAGCCTCGCGCGCCAGTACAACCACCCCTTTGCGACTTCGCGCCTCTGCGTCCGCTTTGCTAAGAGACGCTCTCGTATCCGGCGGACGTTACCCGGCGCCGTGCAGCAACCGCTCACGAATAGCGGCGACTTCCTGGCGTAAGCGCGCATCGGCGTTGAGCTCTTCGGCGATCTTCTCACAACCGTACATGACCGTGGTGTGGTCGCGACCACCGAGGAGTTGTCCGATCTCCACCAGGCTCGAGTCGGTTTCTTCACGGAGCAGATACATCGCCACCTGCCGGGGAATCACGATGTTGCGGCTGCGACCGCGCCCTTGCAGGGCGCGCAGATCGACGCTGTAGAACGCCGCAACCTCGCGCAGGATGGCGTCGGGGGTTACCCGCTTGCGGCGGCTCGTGTCAAGCAACTCGCTCAACGCCGCAGTAGCGACTTCGATCGTCACCGGAAGATTGTACATCTGGGCATACGCCGTTACGCGGTTGAGACATCCCTCAAGTTCCCGGATGTGGCTCTGAATGCGCTGGGCAAGAAAATCGATCACCGACTGTGGCACCGGCACCGGCGACTGCTCCGCTTTTGCGCGCAAAATTGCCGTGCGGGTTTCGAGATCGGGCATCTGCACATCGACAATCAACCCCCATTCGAAGCGCGAGCGCAGGCGCTCCTCAAGCGTCAGGATCGCCTTGGGCGACCGATCCGACGAGATGACGATCTGTTTCCCCGCAGAGTGCAGCGTGTTGAAGGTGTGAAAGAACTCTTCCTGAGTCTGCTCTTTGCCAGCGATGAACTGAATATCGTCGATCAGCAGAATATCGATATTCCGGTAGCGAATGCGGAACTCCTCCGTCTGCTGACGACGAATGGAATTGATCAGGTCGTTGGTGAAAGTCTCAGAGGAGACATACAACACATTCACTTCCGGGTCGCGATCCAGCACAAAGTTGCCAATGGCGTGCAGCAGGTGCGTTTTTCCCAACCCTACGCCGCCGTAGAGGAACAGCGGATTGTACGCCTGCGCCGGATGTTCCGCCACTGCCAGGCACGCCGCACTTGCCAGACGATTACTCGGGCCGATGATGAAACGGTCGAAGGTGTACCTCGGATTGAGCATGCTGGAGCGTACCGCCCGGTGCAGATCCAGTTGCTGCGGCGTGCGTTCGAGCGGATGAGTCGCGCCGTTGCCATAATTTCCCGCATACGGCAGCGAGCAGGCGCTTTTGCGAGATTCATTCCCGGCATACTTCCCATTGATGGCAGCGCCTTCGCTGTGCTCAGAATCGGGCGGTGTCAGGACGACTCGCACATCGACCGGAAATCCGACTACCGACCCCAGTTGCTCACGCAGGGTGGACAGGTAGCGACTCTCCAGCCCCTCCTTGATAAAGGCATTCGGCGCGCGAACGATTGCCACGCCGTTGTCAATGTCGATCAGGGTGGCGCCGCGCACCCACGTGTTGTATTCATGGCGCGGCAACTGAACCTGAAGTGATCCCAGGGTTGTGTTCCAGACTTTGGTGAGGTTCACAGCAACCTCCCTGATTTCGGCAAACATAAACTCCCTGGAGTGCAGCCATTGAACTCCAGCGCAGCATTCGTGCGATCAACGCAACCGGCAACTCTGTTGAGTAAGAAGCTTTGCGCAGGTGTTGCTCGTGCAACCGATCATACTCCATGCCCTTCGACTTTTCAAGCCATGCGACGGCTTCGTTCTATCGCACTTCTTTATAGCATGCACCCTCCGATCATTGGTCGTGATTGTGAGATCAGACACTTGCCCTCTCGCTATGTCGAGCAACGGTTTGCAGAGTCGTGGATAACTTTGCCCGAAGCGCCGATCCTGCGGGATTGTTATCGCTTGTTTATGAGGAAAGAGGCGGGGCGCCCGTGGAGGCGCAGTTATCCACAATTTTGTGGATAACTGCCGAACGCATGTGGAAAAGCGTTGCGTTTCATCACACAACCATAATAATCACGCGACAGGCGCTTCCGGGAGGTCGAGCGGCGGAAGATCCGCCAGGCTGCTCAGCCCGAACTGCCGGAGGAACTCGGCGGTAGTGACGTACAGGATCGGGCGCCCGACGGTCTCGAGCCGTCCGCCTTCCGCGATGAGATCACGCGCCATGAGCGCGCGCAGCACGCCGCTGCTGTCAACGCCGCGAATCGCCTCGATCTGCGCGCGGGTGATAGGTTGTCGATAGGCGATGATGGTCAACACCTCCAGCGCAGCCATGGAGAGGCGGGTGGCGGCTGGCGCGCCCAGAAACCGCTCGATAACCGCTGCCGCTTCGGGTGCAGACACCATCTGCACGCGATCAGCGTCGCGTTGCAGGCGCACGCCGCGTCCGGCGCAGGCTGCCGCCAGATCGTCAAGCGCCTGCTCGACCGCGTCCGGCGGCAGGTCGAGCGCGCGCGCCAGTTCGGTGACGGTCACCGGTTCGCTGGCGACGAACAGCAGCGCTTCGATCAGTTGCACCGTCGTGAGCGACGGCGGCGAGGGGATGTCAAGCAACTGCGATTGTTCCATATGATCGATCCACGAAGGACGTGAAGCGCCACGAAGGGACGCAAGCGATTGTAGCTACGCCGTTACGTCTTCGCGCCTGTGCGTCAACTGCGCTCCGCCGCTCGCACAAATCGATCCACGAAGGACACGGAAGCGCCGTGAAGGGGCGCAAGCGATTGTAGCTACGCCGTTGCGTCTTCGCGCCTGTGCGTCAACTGCGCTCCGCCGCTCGCACAATGAGATCGATCCGCGAAGGACGTGAAGCGCCACGAAGGGACGCAAGCGGTTCATGTAAATATGCCGTTGCGTCTTCGTGCTTTTGCGTCAACTGCGCTCCGCCGCTCGCACAAATCGATCTGCGCAGGACGCGAAGCGCCACGAAGGGACGCGAGCAGTTGTAGATATGCCTTTGCGACTTCGCGCCTTTGCGTCAATTGTTCTGAGCCACCCGCTAGTCAATGGATCGAAGGTCGCGCGGGAAGGTCGTCAGCGACTCAGCGCCGTCGGCGGTGATGACGACGTCATCCTCAATGCGCACGCCGCCGGCGCCGCGCAGGTAGATGCCAGGCTCGACGGTAAAGGTCGCGCCGACCGGCAGCGGCGCCCGACTTCCGGCGACGATAAAGGGCGGCTCGTGCACATCGAGACCAATGCCGTGCCCGGTGCGGTGAATGAAGAACGGTCCGTATCCGCCCCGTTCGATGACCTGGCGCGCTGCCGCGTCAATCGACTCGCCGGTGGCGCCGGGTTGCGCCGCCGCTTGCCGCCCGGCTGCGTTCGCCGCCAGCACCAGGTCGTACACGCGACGCATTTCGTCAGATGGATGACCTATCGCAAATGTGCGGGTTATATCCGAGACATATCCCTGATATACCGCGCCGCCGTCGAACACCACCATATCGCCGTCCTGCAACACGCGATCGCCGCTCGTGTGGTGCGGGTTGGCGCTGTTCGGTCCGCTGGCGACGGTGGTCTCGAAGGCGGGCAGGCACCCGGCGGCGCGAATGGCGCGCTCCCACAGGTCGGCGATGTCGCGTTCCCGCATGCCCGCCCGCACCTGCGTGATGGTCTGGCGCAACGTCTCCTCGATGACCTGCACGGCGACGCGCATCGCCTCCAGTTCCGCCGCGTCCTTGACCATCCGCAGTTCGGTGAGCAGGGGGGTAGCGTCGGCGAACTGCGCTCCGGGAAGCGCCTGTTCCAGCGCGCGCAGCTCAAATACGCGCATCACCATATGCTCGACGCCTATAACGCTTCCCTGTCGCAGACCGGCATCACGCACCGCGCGCGCCAGCGCCTGTCCCGGTCCCTCGGCATCGCTCCAGGGATAATACCGAAACGCGGCGCCTGCGGTTTCAGCCACGCGCGCATGCTCCAATTCGGGAACCACCAGCGCCGGTTGACCGTGGGCTGGCGTCAGCGCCATGGTCAGCCGCAGTCCGGCATGCAGCGTCAGACCGGCGAGGTAGCGCAGGTTGCTCCCTGGCACAACAGCCAGCGCATCGAAGCCATAGCGGCGCATGGCTTCCTGGATGCGCGGCAGACGTTCGGTCATGATGCCATCCTCGTTTCTCAGCGGCGACGTTCGCCTCTCCAGCGTGACCGTCGCCTACCCATCGCCCTCATGCTGCGGGAAGCGCACCCGGGCTACCGTCCACTCGTCGCCAATCGTCAGCGAAAACTCTCCCTGCAGATCATCCTGCACCAGCGTGCGAATGATATGCAATCCCAGTCCACTACCGCTGCTTGATGGTTCGCTCGCTTTTGCGCGTTTTGGGCCGTCATCGCGCACTTCGACAGTGATCATACCGTCATTCTGCGTCGTTTCGATGATCACGCACCCGCCCTCAGCCGCCAATCCGTGGGTCACCGCGTTGACGATCAGTTCGTTCATGACGATAGCCAGCACGGTCGCGTCCCGCGACCCGACGCGCGCCTGATCGCCGCGGATCTCGAAACGGATCGGGTGTTCCGGCGATGAGAGGCTGAGACGGGCGCTTTCGGCGATCTGACGCGCCACGGCGTCAACCGTGGTCACCCCGATGTCTTCGCGGCAGAGGAGATTGTGGACACCTGCAATCGCCTGAATGCGCGCCACGCTGTCGCGCAGCGCAATCGCGCCGCGGTCGTTGGGCGCCAGGCGGCGCTGCTGCATGGTGAGCAGCGCCGAGATCGTTTGCAGGTTGTTGCGCACGCGGTGGTGCATTTCCTGCAGCATCGCCGACTTGACCGCCAGCGCGCGCAGGCTTTCGTCGTACAGGCGCGCATTCTCGATGGCAATCGCCGCCTCATCGGCGAAGGTTGAAAGAAGGCGCATATGTTCATAGTCGAAATGGCGCGCCTCGCGGGTATAGAGGCAGATCGCGCCAATCGTCCGATTCTGCTGCACGCGCAACGGCATACAGAAGAGCGAATAGAAATTCTCGCGCGCTGCGACCTCCGCCAGTTCGGGGAAGCGGGAGTCGTTGAAGGCGTTGTGAACCGCCAGCGGACGCGCTTCGCGCACTGCCTGGGCGATGAACGCTGGAATCTCGCCGCGCGGCGAACCGCCGTAAGTCGCAGCAAGTTCCAGCCGCCCGTCGTTGCCGACGCGGAAAATATCGGCGCGCTCGGCGCGCGACAGTTCCACTGCCTTGACGACGATCAGCTTCAACACCTCTTCAAGATTGAGTTGCTCGGCGATGCTCTTCGAGACCTGTTGCAGCGTCGTCAGTTCGCGCACCTTCTGGTGCAACTGCTCGTCAGTCTGCTGGTAGAGTTGCGCATTGACAATAAAGAACGCAAGTTCGCCTGCAACAGTTTCGACAAAGTTGATCTCTTCCGCCGTAAAGTCGCGCGGACCATACGTTTGAATGGTGATCACGCCCTGCAATTTGGCGGCGCCGAGGTGAAACCGTTCAACGCTGAACAAAACAATCGGCACGGCGAGCATCGAGCGGTACGGTTCCTCGCCCAACCCCGGCTCGACATGGAAACGCGGCTCGCGCCGCACGTCGCGCACGGCAATCGGGCGCCCTTCGCGCGCCGCCCATCCGGTGATGCCTTCGCCCACGCGAATCCGCACCTGCCCGACCACGGCGTTGTTCAGTCCGTGCGTCGCGCGCAGCGTCAGATCATCAGTATTCTTATCGTACAGATAGACCGAACAGACCTCCACGCCGATCACTTCCGCAACCGTCTCGACCACCAGTTGCATTGACGTATCCAGGTCGAGGGTCGAGTTGGCGGCGGAGATAATCCGGTGGAGACCTTTGAGTTCCGCCATGCGGCGCACCAGGTGGCTTTCCCATTCGCGGGTGCGCTGCTCCTCGCGCGCCGCGCCGTATGCCAGCAGCAATTCGGAGAGTGCGACGCCCGGCTCAACGCCGTGCAGTTCCGCCAGCGCCAGACCAAGCTCCGCCAGCACCTCCGGTTCGCCGTCCTGACGATACCAGAGCGCCCCCAACTGGCGGAGCAGCACGCGTCGTTGCTCGTTCGACTGCGTAGCCGCCAGTTGATCGATCAGTTCTGAAATGTTCGGCAGCGATGCTCGCAGCTCCTCCACGAGCATCGGGAGGAAGGAGGTGTGCGCGCTGTGCATACAGACCTGCCAGATGACGAGATTCTTGTGATGCTACACGCATATTATAGCAAACTCCACTCGTTGAGAAGGGGTTAAACTACTTTTCTGTCGTGGTCGGAAGCCACATGACCACATCCGCCCAGACGCTGAGCATGCCATCCTCTGCGGCGCTGGTCAGCACGACTTCTGCGCCGGTTGTGTCGAACCGATAGGTTCCCAGTTCCGCCCAGTCGTTGGCGTGCGTGGCTGCATCGACCACAACCTCCGCCATCCCGTCGGCGTGCTGCACCAGATATCTCGCTTTTGTGGCATCCCCTAGTTGACTGACGGCATACGGAATGAAGGCGATCACGCGGTATCGTCCCGCCGCTGGCAATTCCGCGCGCCAGATCGCCAGGGATGGCGGATGAAGCGGGCGCGCCTTCCAGGGGCGTCCGCCCGCGCCGCGCACCGACGCCACGAACAACGACTCGCCGCCGTAGCCGACGGGCGCGCGCTTCCATCCCTCGCCATCAATAAGGAAGCCGGGGAGATCGGCATCGACCGCAACGCCCCCTTCTGGCGGCGGAGCGCACGGCGACGGCCGATCCATCCAGAGCCAGACGCTTGTCGTGCCAGCCGGGTGCATCTGCCAGGGATCGTCCCCTGCGCCGCACCAGCCATACGGGTCGGTGTTGCGCCCCAGGTGCTGGACGCCGAAGTGGAGATGCGGACCGCTCGAGCAGCCGGTGTTGCCGATGATCCCGATTGGCTGCCCGCGCGCCACCCGCGCGCCAATCGGAACGTCCACGCGGTGCAGGTGCCAGTAGAGGGTGCGGTAGCCGTTCTCGTGGTCAATGACTACAGCGCGGGTGGCGCAACCGTCATCGGCATTCCCCGCAAACACCACCACGCCATCGGCAGCCGCCAGCGCCCGTTCCGGCGGCGCCGCAGCGTAGTCCCAGCCGTCGTGACCGTTGTAGGCGAAGATCGGGTCGGTTTCGACGCGCCCCCAGTAGGTGGTGACGCCGTTTTTGTTGTTACGCATCAGGAAGGGACCGCCGTGGTCGAAGAATGAAGTCGTCGGAACGACCTTGCCAATTGGACGGGTCAGGAACGGCGGGGATGGCGCGGACCAGTCGGATGGCGGGATGCGCGGATCATCGAACAGGCGCGTATAGGTTGCGCGAAACCGCTCCATCAACGCGGGCAGGCGCTCTGGCGTGGTGGTCGGCGCCAGCACGCGCGCCAGCGCATATTCAGCAAGCGACATGCCTTCCGACGGCAGCGCCATGCTGCCGTCGGCAAAGGTCAGCGCCACGCGCTGCGGATAATCGCGCCGTGCGTAAAGCAACTCTTTGACCGCCCAGCGCACCTGCGCCTGCAAGCCGCGTCGCCGACCATTCTCGCCGCGAAAGCCAAGCGCCCAGGCGAACTGATCGGCGGTCGGCTGCGGGTCGCTGATCAGGCGGCTCTGGAGTTCGATCAGCGCCAGGATGACCTTCGGGTTGACGCTGTAATAGACCGCCTGACCGGTTAGCGCCTCAGCAAAGGTATGCTGGCGGTCGCCAACCGGCATGACGATCCCCTTCAGTGGACCTGGTTGACCGTCGAGGAACGCCTGGATCTCAAGGGCATAGAAGCCCGGCTCATACGTGAGTCGCCGGTCGTCGAAGAAAGACGCCAGCACGGGTTCCGGAACAGGCGTCGGTGCAAAAGATGGCGCCGTCGGCGCGACCGGCCGCGTCGGAAGCGGAGACTGAGGGGTTGCCGTGCGGACAGGCGTACTGGTCGGCGGCGCTTCCGTCTGCGGCGTCGGCGCAGGCGGCGGAGGCGCAGCGCAAGCGACCAGCGCCAGCATGATCAGAACGTATGTCAGTCGATGCAGGATCACAGAGTAGACGCTCTCAGTGGTTACCCAAATAACGTCTGGATGGCGCGCAAATTGCGTCCGCATTCGTAGGGGCAGGTCCCTGTGCCTGCCCGACGCCGACTGGCGCAATCGACAGCCTCGTCGCAAGCGCCCACAGATGCGTATCGGTCTGGGTCCTGCCCCTGCATTCGTAAGGGCAAGCCTCGCCGAAGCGTCTGGAAAGCGCGCGAAATCGTGTCCGCATTCGTAGGGGCAGGTCCCTGTGCCTGCCCAACGCCGACTTATAGGAAGATCAACCAGATATTGGACAATCTCGTGACCGACGTTGGCTTCGACAGGCTCAGCCAACGCTAACCGCTTCGCAGATGCAGGCGTGATTGTCCAAGTTTTCGTTGATCGCTCTATTAGCTGTCGCCTGACACCTGCGGGATTATACCCGATCTCTCGTCTTCCCTACTGCCAGCATATAGACCGCCGCTTCGTTCTCGCCATCCACGCCGAGCATGGCGTTCACCCGGTCGTCCAGGAAAGCGCCGACGGCGCACACTCCCATGCCGAGCGATGTCGCTGCGAGATAGAGGTTCTGCGCCAGATGCCCCGCTTCAAGCAGCGCATAGCGGTAGGAACGTTCCTGATACCGCCAGCGCAGGCGCTGGAGAATGACCGTGAAATAGACGACCAGGTTACACGCGCCCAGAAAGTCCTGCATCAACCCCTGACGCACCGCCTCGCCGCGCACATCGCCCTCCCGGAGCAGCGCCAGGGAATGGTCGGCGACGCCATAGTGGTAAACGCCAGGGCGCAGATCGGTTACACGATGGATAGCCAAATACGTTTCAATCGGGTAGAGCGCGCCAGCGGACGGCGCAGCGCGCAACTTCACGCCGAACCGCTCAGCGTTGATGCCGCCAGTATAGAAGAGCAACCGCGACAATTCCGCCAGCGTCAGCGGATCGCCTGAATAGTCGCGCACCGAACGGCGCTTCCGAATCGCCTCCTCGAGGCTCAGTCCCGGTCGATCATCCGGCGGCGGCAGGATAATGTGCGGCGCACCGGGATACGTTTTGTACAGCGGCGGCTGCGCGCCCCAGCTCGCCACTGCGCCGAAGAGATCGCTCATTCCTGGTTTGCTCCACTGATGGTATGCGACACCCATATCCGTGCCGAAGGGTATATCCGGGCGAGCGCGGGCTGTGCTGCGCCCGATCGCTGCTCCCGCCAGCGCGCCGATCAGCGCGCCAAGAAACCCGCGCCGGGTGTGCAGCGTATGCAGCACGCCCGGCGTCTGGCATCCGGCAGGCGAGCGTGGAGCGGGAGTCGTCGTCCGAACAGACAATCCGGCGCGGGGTGATGAGCGTTGCGCCGGGGAGCGCAGCAGGCGAAAGCGGATGTAGCGCGCAAGACGGTTCCAGTTCAGCGCCACGTGAGCAACCGCCAGAACCGCCATCACATACCCGGCATACGTATGATACACAAACCCCGTCAGATGCCAGAGATCGGCAATGATGCCAGTGAGAATGGCGGCGGCGGCAGCGACGAGCAACGCCACGCTCACGAGCGTGTTGATGTCCTGGCGCAATCGTTTCGTACCCACGACTGCCTCTTTCTAGCAACACGCCGTGCAATGCGCGTTCCGCGCATTCCGGCATGTCCTGGAGTCGACGCGAAGACGCAAAGGCGCAAGGACGCCGATCGATACGACTCTTTGCGTCCTTGCGCCTTTGCGTCTTATGATTTGATACGGTAACACCGCGCAACGTTGGATCAAGACGACTCCTTGCGCCTTTGCGTCAGCAGTTTCAAGAAACCCTCTCGCCCGCGCTCGTATTCTCCTCGACCCACGCGCTATACGGCGCATACACGTGCTCAATTGCGAAGGAATGGATCGCGGGCAGCTCATACGGATGCAGCGCACGGATTGCTGCTTCGACATCTTGGTACCGCGCCGCCGTCGTCTTGAACAGCACGCGAAACTCCGGCTCGTGCTGAATGTCACCCTTCCAGCGGTAGACGCTCTCAATCTGCGAAATCTGCGCACAGGCAGCCAGCCGTCGCTCGACCAGCGCCGTCGCGATCTTCCGCGCCTCCTCAATACTTCCCACGGTGGTGATCACAGCAATCAGGTTCATTGCGCCTCCTTGCACATTTGTTGAGGATCAGTGCGGCGTTGTTCAGTCGGTGGTGCGCTTCCATTGTATGGAACATGGTGCGAAGCGCAAGGCACTGGAGAGAAGAAACCGTATTCGGCGTCGGTCTGAGCAGGCACAGCGACGCGGCAGTTGTGGCGTGCTGCAAAACGCGCGTGGACGCCCCAAAACATCCCCGGATGTGGTACGATAGCAGTAAGCGGCGCACCCTGCGCGCTGGATGACTGATAAAGATCGCAAACCGTGACTTCTGGCGCAACATCCGATGCTGATGCGCCATCGCTGGAAAATCCTTTCGTCCAGCGCGCGCGCATTACCGACGCCACGCGCTTCGCCGGGCGCTGGCGCGAGCTGTCGCTCATTTTCGATGCCATCGAAGCGCGCCGTCCCGTCATGGTCACCGGTCCGGCGAGTATTGGCAAATCATCGCTGCTGACGCACATTACAGCATCAGCAGCGGTCCACCTCGAAGAACCGCTGCTCCCATCCTTTTATCTGGCGCTCCACGAGGCAGCCGCGCCGGAAGATGTGTATCAAACCGTGCTCCAGGCATTGGGCATGCCAGGTTCGACGCCGGCGGCGCTGGAAGTTGCGCTGCTCGAACAGGAGACGCCGGTGCTCCTCTGTCTTGATGATGCGCACCGGGCGTTGCGCGCCGGGTGGGGTGAGGTGCTGCTCGAGACGCTGGCGCGCATTGCACGCGGCGGGCGCCTGATCCTGGTAGTGGCGTCAGCCGGGGAAATGCCGCTGCTCAGCGAGCGGTTCGTGAACGTGCGTCTGGGGGCGCTGGCGCCAGCAGAGGTGCGACTGTTCGCCGAGACCTATCTGGAAGGCACAAATGTCAGTTTCACTCCTGGTGAACTGCGTATGCTCGCCAGTATTAGCGCCGGGCATCCGGCGTATCTCCAGCGCGCCGCTTACCATCTGTTCGAAAGCCGGCGCGACGGGCGCGACTGGTGCGCTGCGTTTCTTGCCGAGGTGCGGGAGCGACCGATTCCAGGCGCGCCGTTGCCGCCGGAGGCGTTCGCGGGCGATGACAGACGTGATGCCATTAGACCCCGTTATGGAACCCTCCGCACCGACAAACTGCCGCAGGAAGACGCCGGTTTTTCGGTTCCTGAAGCGCCGCGCGCGCTGCTGCTCACGATCCCGCCGCTGGCGTCACTCCTGGTCTTTGTCGCTACTGGCAACGGCATCTCTGCTATGCTCGTAGCGTTGCCAGGTCTGGTGATCGCTCTGGCTTGGTGGTATCGCTGCCGGGTCAGTTGAACCGACACGCCAGCACCGGCGAATCGGTCGCCACGGCGATCCGTCCATCGAGCAGCCACACCAGCACCCTCTCCGAAGAACAGACCTCGAAGACATTGTGATGGCGTCCGGGCGCAAACACGATCGGTTGCCCGCGCCGGATCGGTTGCGGGACGAAGAAATTCTGCCGCCAGACGGGTACGGCAACGTTGAAGGCGTTGTCGTTCCGATAACCGAACCGCACAACCATCTCGCCAGTGCCGTCGAGGCGGGTGCATTCCACGATGGGCTGAATCCGAAGCACGACATCGCTACTGCAACGGATCGGATAATCTGCGTGCGCCGTGACTTTCTGCCCATTCAATGACCAGGTGAGCGGCAAACCGTCAAAGACCACTGCAAACGCCACTCGTCTCGTCCCCGGCTCGAAGGTTGTTGGCTGCCCGAGGTCTTCCCGATAGCGGTTGAAACGGTTGAGAGACCCGATCGGAACCTGTACAGCCGCTTCACCCTGCATGTCGTAGCCGAAGAGCGCGACATAACTTGCTGCTGAGCGCCGCGCAACACACGCAAGAATCGGGCGAACGGCGCCAGGGGTGACGGTCGCCGCAGGCGACGGTGTCGCCGTGTTTGTCGGTATCGGTGTCGCGCTCGGCGTGGCGGTTGCCGTCGGCGTGTTCGACAGCGTACTCGACGGTGTGGGCGTCGCGGTTGCCGTCGGCGTGTGTGAGGGCGTGGCGGTCGGCGTGTTCGTGGGCGACGGCGTGGCGGAAAGGGTGGCAGTCGCCGTCGGCGTGTTCGATGGTGTGCTCGACGGCGTGGTGGATGGCGTCATGCTCGCCGTGGCTGTCGGCGTGTTCGACGGCGTGACGCTCGGGGTGCTGGTCGCGGTCGCCGTCGGCGTGTGTGAGGGCGTCATGCTCGGAGCGGCGGTCGCTGTTGGGGTGTTCGACGACGTGGCGGTTGCCGTTGGTGTATTTGTCGGTACAGGAGTGTCCGTCGGCGTGGCGGTGACGGTCAACAGAGGCGTATTCGTCGCCCCTGAACCGGTCACATCCACAAAAACGTATGCAGCGCCGGTTGCCGGTCCGAAGAGCGCATCGCCATACGCCCCGGCGACAATCATATTTCCATCAATGCCAACCGACCAACCGAGCCGATCACCGCTATCAGTATCACTGCCGATCAGTTTTGCGCGTTCGACCCATGTCGCACCATTGCGGTCGAACACGTAGACCGCGCCGCTGGCAGGCCCGTTTGCGCTATGCAGCGGCGCTCCAACGATGAGCCGCTGGCTGGACAGCGCCAGCGCGCTGCCGAAGCTATCATTAGCGACCGTATCGCTGGCGACAAGCTTTTGCCGCTGCACCCACGCAACGCTATTAAACTCAAAAAGGTACACTGCGCCGCTGAAACTGCCGCTGGCACGGTGCAACGGCGCGCCAGCCGCCAGCCAGCCGTCGCTCAGCGCCAGCGCGCTGCCAAAACGATCCCCGGCAATGGTGTCGCCAGCGGATACTTTGTGCCGCTGCACCCAGGCGCCGCCGTCGAGGGTGAAGAGATACACAGCGCCGCCAGCGCCATGTTGCGGTGCGCTTACCGCCAGCCAGCCGCCGCTCAACGCCAGCGCGCTGCCAAAGCGATCGCCGGGAACGGTGTCGGCGCCGATAAGCTTCTGGCGCTGCACCCAGGCGATGCCGTCGAAAGCGAAGACATAGACGGCGCCAGCATCCCTGCCGTACGAGTCGTGCAATGGCGCGCCGACAATCAGCGTGTTCTGCCCTATAGCGAGGGCGCCGCCGAACTGCGCTACCGATTCGGGATCGTCAGGGGTGATGATCGCCTGCCGCCGCCAGTCGGCGTTGGAGAAAAGATAGACGGCGCCGGCATCCTGCGCGCCGATGCTGGCATACGGCGCTCCCACAGCAGTCTGTGTCCCGTTCGTCGCTATGGCAGCGCCAAAGTAGGCGCCCGCCGGCGCGTCGGCGGTCCCCAGTCGCGCCTGTTGCGTCCAGGTCGCAGCCTGCCGGGTGAACGCATACGCGGCGCCAGCGGCGGTTGCAAGGTCCGACTTGCCATACGCGCCGACGAGGACCGTGTCGCCCGCCGGTGCGACCGACAGCCCGAAATAGTCGTGCGGCGCAGCATCGGCGGCTATCAACTTCGTTTGTGCGAAGCTCAGGGATGATTGCGGCAGCGCCAGGCGGACAGGCGCAAAGAACGCAATCAGCACGATGACCGCAGCGACGGCAAAACGCGCGCTGAACATGGTGCGTTGGCGCATGAGACTCCTCCTGTGGCGACGCTCGAGTGGAATGTCTGCCTCATGCTGCCTCTATCATATCAGGCGACCTGCAGACAGAGACGATGACCAAAGTACCGGAACATCCCGCTATGTTACGCTGATTACTACTTTACCTCACGACTCTTGACAGCGCGTGAATGGAAGGTGACAAAGGTTTTATCTATCGTGCGTCGCCAGAAAGCGGCGTCTGCCGGTGGACTCACGCGCCATGCACTGACGCGCGAACGGATGACACTGGCGCTCAACCGCTTTCCGAGCGTCAACGGCATGATCCGCAGGATGCTCATAAGCGCCTTTCTCTTCGCCTGGCGCCAGCATTCCGGGCAAAAGACAGCCAATCACGCACAGCATCAACTGCGGCGTGCCGATCGTGATGCGCAGCCCCAAAGCCGGGCAAGCCAGAGTCTGCTGCGGCTGGCGGCGTATGTGGCAGGCAACGGCGCAAACCAGGTTTCGCTCCGGCATTCGGGCAAAAAGAAAACCGGGAGGATCACCCTGCCCGGCGTGCGGAGGCGCCATGGTTTATTGAGCGCGATGTTATGGTGCGTAGCGGCGTTATGCCTCTGCCATCTTATATCCGACGCCGCGCACCGTCAGGATAATGCGGGGGCGTGACGGCTCGGCTTCAACTTTTTCACGCAGCCGACGCACACACACATCCACCAGGTTCGTCTCGCCGACGTAATCGTACCCCCAGACCTCGCGGAAGAGGGTTTCACGATCAAACACCTGACCGGCATTGGCGGCGAGGAAGTAGAGCAGCTCGAACTCCATCGGCGTCAGGTTGACTTCTTTGCCGCGCACCGTCACCCGATGGCGCGGTTCATCGATTTCGATCTCGCCCACACGAACGATCGGCGGCGCTACACGGTGCTTGTACCCTTCGACACGCCGTAGAATGGCATCGACACGTGCGATCAACTCGGCGGTTTTAAACGGCTTGGTGATGTAATCATCGGCGCCGAGTTCAAAGCCATGCACAATGTCGTCGGTGCCGTCACGAGCGGTCAGGATGATGATCGGAACGTCGGAGCGTTCGCGGATGCGCTGGCATGCCTCAAAGCCATCGACATACGGCATCATGACGTCGAGGATGACGACGTCAAACTTCGATTCGTTGAACGCTTTCAGCGCCTCCAATCCGTTTTTGACCGCAACAATCTCGTAGCGCGGATCCTTCAGCGTGACCTGGATCAGCGTCCCGATCGACGGGTCGTCGTCCGCTATCAGAATGCGGCGCGGGTGAGTGTGCACTTCGTGAGCGCGTTCGGCAAGTCGGCGTATGAGTCGCATAGTAGTACCAATTTCCTCCGTACTGTGTGCAGTATAGCGACTCTTGCGCCAGACGTAAAGAGGGGAACGTCCGCCCAGGAGGTGCAGCGAGTTAAGATATTTTCACGTTCGAACAGTGTGACTGCGCCTGCGAATGCAAGCGCCGCCATAAACGCCAGCGCCGCGCTCGCAAAGAACGCCAGCAGCGGCGTCAGCATCGCTACGCCAGGCAACTGCGCCACAAAGAGCGCCAGGATCGGCACAACAACGACGGCTGTCACCTGCTGCGCCGTGCGAGGATCATTGACCCGCCCCGAAACGGCGACGATTGCTGCGACTGTGAGCAGCGCCAGCGGTGGCGAGCCGAGCAGCAGGAGCACCCGCCAACCGCCGCTGAGGATGACCCGGCAGACCTGATCGCTGAGGACGACCAGGCGCAGCGCCAGGACGAAGATCAACGCCGCTCCCCAACTGATCACGATGGCGGGAACAAGGGATGCCAGGCGCATGCCGAGCAGCAGTTCCCAGGTTTGTGTCGGCGCCGCCAGCAGCGGTTTGAGCATGCGGCGCATCGTCTCGCCGATAATGCTGTATGATGCGATTGCCGATGGAAGATGGTCCGTCCTTCGGCGCGCCGCTCCTTGATAAACTCCCGCACGGTGCGCGCGGCTTCCGGGTCGAGACCGGCGGTTGGCTCGTCGAGGAACACAACCTCTGGTTCATGCAGCAGCGCTCGCGCAATTGCCAGTTTTTGCCGCATCCCAGGGCGCCGTCAGCGTCAGGCGCTCAACCACGACGCGCTCGCCGAATGCACGGGTCAATTCGTGGGTTTCAATCACGCTCATGAGGCGAACATCGACCGCAAGAGGCAGGAGGTGTTCGGCGTCTGTCACAAAGGCTGACGCGAAGACGCAAAGGCGCACAGTCTTTTAGTGAACCTTTGCGTCTTCGCGTCTTCGCGTCCGCTTTATAAAAAACCTCGGGATCGCCTCTTTCTCTGGCAGCATCATTCCAGATAGCCGCGCAGACCGCGCCCGTAGTGCGGATGACGCAACTTGCGCAGGACGCGCGCTTCAATCTGGCGAATGCGCTCGCGGGTGATGCCGAACTCGCGTCCAACCTCTTCCAGGGTGCGGTAGTGCCCATCGTACAACCCGTAGCGCAACTGGATAATGCGACGCTCGCGCTCAGGGAGCTTTTCGAGCGCGCTATCGATCTGCTCGCGCAGAATATGGTTCGATGCGCTCTCCATCGGCGTGACGCCTTTACCGTCCTCGATGAAATCAGCCAGCACCGAGTCTCCTTCGGCGCCGATAGGAGTTTCGAGCGAAATCGTCTGACGCGCCGCTTCGAGCACTCGCCGCACCTTTTCGACCGGAATGCCAAGCTCAAGCGCGATTTCATCCGGCGTCGGATCGCGCCCGGTGGTCTGCTGGATGCGATTGCTGGTGCGCATCACACGGTTGATCGTTTCACCGACGTGCACCGGCAGTCGGATCGTGCGGCTCTGATCGGCAATCACGCGCGTGATCGCCTGACGGATCCACCAGGTTGCATAGGTGGAAAACTTATACCCTTTGCGATAGTCGAACTTCTCGGTGGCGCGCATTAAGCCGATATTGCCCTCCTGGATCAGGTCGAGCAGGGACATGCCGCGCCCAAGGTATTTTTTGGCAATGGATACAACCAGGCGCAGATTCGCCTGGATAAGGCGCTCACGCGCCGCCTGACCTTCCTGAACCCAGCGATGCAACTGAAGGCGTTCTGCGGGAGTGTAATCGCCTTTCTGCAATCGCTCGTTCGCCTGCTCGCCGCGTTCGACCTGCTGCGCCAGCATGATCTCTTCCTGGGCAGTCAACAGGTTGACCCGCCCAATTTCACGGAGATAGACACGGACCGGATCATCGACCCCCATGCTGTCGACGTCGGTTTCGAGGTCGTGATCCAGTGAGTCGTCATCCTGCTCGTGGTCGGCATGAAACAGATCAGCGGTCTGATCAAAAGGATCAGGATCGCTGGCGGCGCGCTCCAGGATATGTTCAATCGTCTCAGGCGCCGGTTCAGCGGCAGGGCGATGGGCGCGAACGTGATTGCGCGGAGAGGTCTGCGACTCGTGGGCCGTGGCCAGGAAGGGGTCGAGGGGTTCTTTCACATTCCACCAGCCTTTTACATAACGGCCTATTATAATGTGCATACGGTAAGATAGCACAAAAGTCGCACATCTTCAAGGACTATTTTGCACTAGTACCTGTCCTGCGGACGCCGTGCTATAATCTGTGAGAACTGAGAGCCGCGAACTGAGAACCGAGAACTGAGAACTGATCGGAAGATCAATCTAAACCTGGACAAACACGCCTGTACCTGTGGAGCGGTTGGCGTTGGTTTCGCCAAGCGCAACCGGCGTTGGCTGAGCCTGTCGAAGCCAACGCCGATCACGAGATTGTCCAACGTCTAGTTGATCTTCCTATGAGAACTGAGAAGTGATAGTGCGATCAGTATGTTCTCGGGCAGGTGAGAAGGTTGCTCAGTTTACGGTGTCCAGAGTGAATGGTTCATGGCCATCCAGGGAATGGAACGCCAGTTCCTGTCCTTCATCTGTATCACGCCGTCCTGATCCGCGTTCCATGACAAGCCAGCAACCAGAGTCAGTAAGGAGTAAGCCGTGCAAATCTATCTCGACACAGCCAATCTGGACGAAATCCGCACTGCCGCCAGTTGGGGCGTGCTCAGCGGCGTCACCACCAATCCGTCACTTATGGCGAAGGAAAAGGGCGCCGATTTCAAGGCGACCATTCAGGAAATCGCAAGTCTGGTCGATGGTCCGATCAGTGCGGAGACGACTGCGCTCGATGCGGACGGCATGGTGCGCGAAGGGCGCGAGTTCGCTTCCTGGCACCCGAATGTTGTGGTCAAAATACCAAGCACCACTGAAGGACTGAAAGCGGTGTCGCGCCTGGCGCGCGAGGGCATCCGCTGCAATGTGACGCTCTGCTTCAATGCGGTGCAGGCGCTCCTGGCGGCGCGCGCCGGCGCCTTTATTATCAGCCCGTTCGTCGGGCGCGTCGATGATGTCGGCGTTGATGGGATGAGCCTGATCCGCGAGATTGTGCAGATCTACCGGAAGCACAACATCTCGACGCTGGTGCTTGCGGCGTCGATCCGCCACCCGCGGCACATTGTCGAGGCGGCGCTCGCAGGCGCAGATATTGCGACCTGCCCGTTCAAGGTGCTGGAGCAGAGTATGCGCCATCCGTTGACCGATATCGGCATCGAACGATTCCTGGCGGATTGGAAAGCATGGCAGCAGGGCAGGTGACGGACAGCGTCACTTGCCCTTTGTGAAAGACGACCATGACATCATCATACACTGATCTCGACTGGCTTGCCATCAATACAATCCGCACGCTGTCGATCGATGCGGTGCAGGCCGCCAACTCCGGGCATCCCGGTATGCCGCTGGGCGCTGCGCCGATGGCATATGTGCTCTGGACGCGCTTTTTGCGTTTTGACCCAGGCGATCCCTCCTGGCCCGACCGTGATCGTTTCGTGCTCTCCGCCGGTCACGGTTCGATGCTCCTCTATAGCCTGCTGCACCTGACCGGCTTCGATCTCTCGCTCGACGAACTGCGGCGTTTCCGTCAGTGGGGATCGAAAACGCCGGGTCATCCGGAGCGCCATCTGACGCCGGGGGTCGAGGTGAGCACCGGTCCGCTGGGGCAGGGATTCGGCAACGGCGTGGGTATGGCGATTGCCGAAGCGTTCCTGGCGGCGACGTACAATCGCCCCGGTCACACGTTGTTCGATCACTACACGTATGCGATTGTCAGCGATGGCGATTTGATGGAGGGCGTGGCTGCCGAAGCGGCGTCGCTGGCGGGGCATCTGAAACTGGGCAAACTGATCTATCTGTACGACGATAACCATATTTCGCTCGATGGTCCGACCAGTCTGGCGTTCACGGAAGATGTGCTGCTGCGCTTTGCGGCATACGGCTGGCATACGGCGCGCGTCGCCGACGGCAATGACCTCGACGCCATCGAGGCAGCCATCCGTGAAGCGCAGGCGGTGACCGATCGCCCGTCGCTCATTGCGGTGCGCACAACCATCGGCTATGGCAGCCCGATGGCGGGAACGAACAAGGTGCATGGCAGCCCGCTCGGCGCCGATGGCGTGCGCGCCACAAAACAGGCGCTGGGGTGGGACCCGGACGCCACGTTCTTTGTGCCTGATGAGGTTCGCACATTAATGCGCGTGGCGCGAGAACGCGGGGCGGCCCTGCGCAGCGACTGGCAGGCGCGTTTTGAGGCGTATGCGACGGCATATCCTGCCGAAGCGCGTGAGTTGCGTCTGGCGCTGGCGGGGAAACTGCCGGATGGCTGGGAGGCGCGTCTGCCGACATTTAGCCCGGCAGGCGGCGATCTGGCGACGCGCGAGGCGTCCGGGAAGACGATCCAGGCGCTTTACGACGCAATTCCCTGGATGATCGGCGGTTCTGCCGATCTTTCAGAAAGTACAAAAACGCCGTATACGACCACCGAAAGCTTTCAGGCGGACCGTCGCACCGGACGGGTGATCTGGTTCGGCGTGCGCGAGCATGCGATGGGGGCGATCCTGAACGGCATGGCGGCGCACGGCGGCGTCAAACCCTATGGCGGGACGTTCCTGGTGTTTTCGGATTATATGCGCGGCGCCATCCGCCTGGCGGCGCTGTCGCACCATCCGGTCGTCTATGTCTTCACCCACGATAGCATTGGTTTGGGGGAAGATGGTCCGACGCACCAGCCGGTCGAGCATCTGGCGGCGTTGCGCGCTATTCCCAACCTGTGGGTCATTCGTCCCGCCGACGCCAACGAAACCGTGGTCGCCTGGCAGATCGCCCTCGAACGCGCTGACGGTCCGACGGCGCTGGTTCTGAGTCGGCAGAAGTTGCCGGTGTTCGACCGCTCGGCGCTGGCGCCCGCCAATGGGGTGCGGCGCGGGGCGTATGTGCTACGCGATGCCGCCGACGGAATGCCGCAGGTGATCCTGATGGCGAGCGGCTCAGAGGCGGCGCTGGCGCTCGCAGCGCAGGCGGCGTTGGCGGAGCGCGGCGTGGCGGCGCGGGTCGTTAGTTTCCCGTCGTGGGAATTGTTTGCGTTGCAACCCCAGGAATACCGCGACAGCGTCTTGCCGCCGAAGGTGCGCGCGCGGCTGGCGATTGAAGCGGGCGTATCGCAGGGATGGGAACGCTGGGTCGGCGATCAGGGCGACTGTATCAGCGTGGAAACCTTTGGTGCGTCGGCGCCGTACCAGGTTGTGTTCCGTGAGTATGGGTTCACCGTTGAGAACGTGGTCGAGCGGGCGCTGAAGGTGTATACGCAGGTTTCAGGTTGGGAAGGTTGAAGGTGGGAAGTTTCACGTGGAACACAGGTAGGGGCGCTCCCCTGTGGTCGCCCACGGGATTGTGCACCATACCTTCTCTGTTCTCCGTGTCTCTGGGGTTCACAAAAGGCAGTTGCGACAGTCCGAGGAGGGCGCGATGTACATCGGGGATTGGCTGGCGCGGCGAGCCGATCTGACGCCGCATAAGGTTGCGCTGCTGGATGCCGCTGATCGCCTGCGACCGATCACCTTTCGCCAGTGGCATGCGAATATCAGCCGCACCGCCCGGTTTCTTGCCGGACGGTGCGGCGTGCAGTACGGCGACCGGGTGGCGGTGCTGGCGATGAACTGCGTCGTCTACCTCGACATCTGGTTCGCCTGCGGTAAACTCGGCGCCATCCTCCAGAATCTCAACTGGCGCCTCACGCCAGCAGAACTCGCCGGGCTGATCGCCGATGCTGAACCAAAGATCCTGATTTACGGACCGGATTTTGTCGAGCAGGTGCGCGCTCTGCGCAGCGCTGGCATTGTGACGCCGGGGGTTGCGCTCGATGCCGACCGCCGCGTTGATCCCGGCGACGCCGCTTTCGCTGAACGCGACTCTTTCCCGGATGATCCGTTTCAGGCCGTCGATCTTATGGCGAATACTCCCTGGATCATCTGTTACACCGGCGGCACGACGGGGTTGCCGAAAGGCGCCATTCTGACGCACGGCAACGTCTTCTTCAATGCGGTCAACACGGTTGCCGGGTGGGGGTTGCGCCCCGATGACGTGACCATCCTCAATGCGCCGCTGTTTCACACCGGCGGTCTGAACGTTTTCACCGCTCCGCTCGCGCATATTGGCGGAACGTCAATCGTCTGTCGGCAGTTCGATCCGGACCAGGTGTTCGACCTGATCGAGCAGCAGGGCGTGACGATCTATTTTGGCGTGCCGACAATGTTCCTGGCGCTCCAGCGCCATCCGCGCTGGGAAACGGCGGATTTCTCGCGCGTGCGCTGGATGATCAGCGGCGGCGCGCCCTGCCCGCCGCCAGTGTTCGAGACCTTCCGACGGCGCGGCGTG
Source organism: Chloroflexota bacterium (assembly GCA_030550675.1). Lineage (GTDB taxonomy): Bacteria > Chloroflexota > Chloroflexia > Chloroflexales > Roseiflexaceae > Roseiflexus. The sequence goes on along the minus strand of JAUQOW010000036.1, from coordinate 3,489 downwards.
CCGTTCCGCACCGGGTATGGGCTGACCGAAGCCGGACCCAACACCTTCTGGCTGCCCGACGAGGATATTGAACGCAAGGCGGGATCGGTCGGCTATCCGCTGCCGCACATCGACCTGCGGCTGGTGAATGAGCGCGGCGAACCGTGCGCACCCGGCGAAGTCGGCGAGTTGCAGATCCGCGGAGCGCACGTCTGCGCCGGGTACTGGCGACGCCCGGCGGAAACGGCGGCGACAATCGTCGATGGCTGGCTGCGCACCGGCGATCTGGCGCGGCGCGACGAGGAGGGATGCTACGCCATCGTCGGGCGTCTGAAGGACGTCATCATTTCCGGCGGCGAGAATATCTATCCGGCGGAGGTGGAAGCGGCGCTCGCCGGGCATCCGGCGGTGGCGGAGGTTGCGCTGATCGGCGCGCCCGACCCGACATGGGGCGAGGTGGGATGGGCGGTTGTGGTGTTGCACGAAGCGTTCCGGCAGCAGGCGAACGACATTGAGCGGCAGATTCTCGACTACTGCCGCGAACGGTTGGCGCGGTACAAGATTCCGAAGCGCGTCATCGTCGTGGATGCCCTGCCGCGCACCGGCGCGGGCAAAGTCGATAAACGCGCATTGCGGCGAGATCTTATCGTTGAAGGTTGAAGGTGTGAACGTTGAACGTTCAACGTGAGCAGGGTGTGACAGGGGTGCGCCTGGGCGAACGTGGGAAGGCAGGTTCCCGGTAGGGGCGCGCTGCTGGCGCAACCGCGCGAATGCGGCACGAACAAAGGGCTGGTAGGGGTGCGCCAGCGGCGCGCCCTTGAGAACGCCGAGCGCGGAAGGAACGCCAGGCGAACACATAACATCCCTTCGTGTTCCTTCGCGCTCTTCGTGGACTCAGCAATCTCTGTGAGTTCAGAGTTGAACAAAGAAGGCGGAGGCGCTATGCACATTGGCGGATTGCTCTCGCGTCACGCGCGGTATCGTCCGAATCACACCGCAGTGATCGTCGGCGACGTGCGGCTGACCTATCGTGAGTTCAATGCGCGGGTCAACAAGGTGGCGCACGCGCTCATGAGCCTGGGGTTGACCAAGGGCGACAAGATTGCGACAGTGCTGCCAAATTGCATGGAACTGCTCGAAGTCTATTGGGCGGCGGCGAAGACCGGTCTGGTGGTCGTACCGATGAGCACGTTGCTGCGCGGACACGGACTGGCATCGCTGCTGCGCGACTCGGACACGGCTGCGGTCGTGACCGATGCGGCGCACGCGCCCGCGCTCGACTCTGTTCGCGGCGATCTGCCGATTGCGCCGGACCGATACCTGGTCACCGACGCTGCCGACCTGCCAGGATACCGCGATTACCAGGCGCTGGTCGCGCCCATGCCCGAACACGACCCGACCGGGATCGAGCTGTGCGCTGATGACCCCTACAACATTATGTACAGCAGCGGCACGACGGGTTTGCCGAAGGGCATCGTGCTCACGCACGGGGTGCGCGCCGGATACGGCACAATCTTTGCATCGTCGTACCGCATCACGCCGGAGAGCATTATTTTGCACGCAGGCGCACTCGTATTCAACGGCGCCTTCCTGACGTTCATGCCCGCATTCTACCTGGGAACGACCTACATCCTGATGAAAGCGTTCAATGCGCGGGAACTGATCGCGACCGCAGCGCGCGAAAAGGTAACCCACATCAAGATGGTGCCGTCGCAGATCGTCGCACTCCTCAACGAACCCGACTTTGATGAACGGCACCTGCCATCGATTGAAATGCTCGGCTCGGTCGGCGCGCCGTTGCACATGGAACACAAACTCGAACTCGAACGGCGCTTCCCCAATCGCCTTTACGAACTGTACGGGCTGACCGAAGGGTTCATGACCATTCTCGACAAATACCACCGGGGCGAGAAACTGGCATCGGTTGGCGTGCCGCCGCCGTTCATGGAGATCAAAATCATCGACGATCAGGGGCGCGAGTTGCCGCCTGGCGAAGTCGGCGAGATCTGCGGGCGCGGTCCGCTGATGATGACCGGGTACTACAAGCGCCCCGATCTGACGGCGCAGGCGATCATCGACGGCTGGCTGCACAGCGGCGATATGGGGTATGTCGATCAGGATGGTTTCCTCTACCTGGTGGACCGCAAAAAGGATATGATTATCTCTGGCGGCATCAACGTCTTCCCGCGCGACATCGAAGAAGTCATCGTGCAGCACCCGGCGGTGCGCGAGGCGGCGGTCTTCGGCGTGCCGAGCGAGAAGTGGGGCGAAACGCCGCTGGCGGCGGTCATCCTGAAGGCGCCGGGACTGGTGTCGGCGGAAGAGTTGAAGGAATGGATCAACGCACGTGTCGAAGCCGCGTATCAGAAGGTGTCGCAGGTGGTGATTATGGACGATTTCCCGCGCAGCGCAGCGGGCAAAACGCTCAAGCGCGTCATGCGCGACGAGTACTGGAAGGGGCGGGAAAGCAAGATTTAGGTGAGTGCTGAACTGGAGGTGCCATTATGCCTTTCGTAACGGCTGGCGACCTGAACGTTCACTACATTGAGCACGGCGCTGGCGAGCCGGTCATCCTGCTGCACGGCAACTGGGCGACGTGCGGGTGGTGGGAGCCGACGCTGAACCTGCTGCCGGAAGGGTACCGCGGAATTGCGCCGGATATGCGCGGGCGAGGGAAAACAGAGGGACCAGACCACGACTACAGCCTGACGGCGCTGGCGCAGGATACGCTGGCGTTTGCCAATGCGCTGGGGGTGGATCGCTTCCATCTCGTAGGGCATTCGCTTGGCGCAGGGGTGGCGATGCAACTGGCGCTCGATCACGGTGAGCGGGTGCTGTCGCTGGCTGCAGTGGCGCCGCCGTGGGTCGATGGCATGCCAGCCGAAGCCAATTCACCGGAACGCCAGCAGATGTTGAAGGCGAACTTCGATCTATTTGCGATGGCGTTGAAGGCGCTGGCGCCAACCGCGCCCGACGACGCCTTCTGGCATCGACTTGTCGCCGAGGGGCATGAGCAACGGATCGAAGCGGCGTTGGGGGCGATCAATGCACTGGCGAATTGGGCGCCGGGCGATGCGTTGCGCGCGATTGCCTGCCCGAAACTGGTCATCGCCGGCGAGAACGACATTCTGGTGACGCAACCGGTGGCGAGCCGCGCCGCCGAGGCGCTTGGCGCACAGTTGATGGTCATACCCGGCGTCGGGCATTCGCCGAATATCGAAGCGCCCGCCGTGTTCGTCGAGTTGCTGACCGACCTGTGGCGGAGCGCAAAACAGTGAATAACATCGTAGAGACGTTGCATTGCAACGTCGCATTGCATTGCAACGTCGCATTGCATTGCAACGTCGCATTGCATTGCAACGTCGCATTGCATTGCAACGTCGCATTGCATTGCAACGTCGCATTGCATCGCAACGTCGCATTTCATCACAACGTCTCAACAATGAAAGGATCGCCATCATGACCATCCCTGCCCTTCCGGGCATTACCATACAGACAATCGAGACGCTG